>JAEUSW010000221.1 GCA_016788285.1 Flavobacteriales bacterium | reverse complement strand
CCGCCGCCAACGCGGGCTACTTCGCGACGAAGGCCTGGCGCGGCCCACAGGGGATGCACCGGTACACGGGCGACCGGCAGCAAGCGCGCAACGACCTCTTCCAACGCATGATCCCGGACAGCGGTGCCATCGTCTTCCTGGGCGACAGCCACCTGGAGCACTTTCCGCTCACCGAGCGCTTCCCCGGCCTGCCCGTGGTGAACCGGGGCGTGAGCGCGAGCACCGTGGGCGATGTGATGCGGCGCGCGGCCTACAGCTGCGGTCCTTCGCCGTCGCTGATCGTGGTGCATGTGGGCATCAACGACCTCTTCAAGGGGCGGCCCGTCCACCGCATCGAAGCGGACCTGGCCGCGCTGTTGGACACGCTGCGATCGGCCCACCCGGCGGCCCCCATCGTGCTGGACGAGCTGCTGCCCACGGCGGACCGCGGCATGGACGCGGATGTCAGGGCCTGCAACGAAGCGCTCCACCGCCTGGCCGGACGTGCCGGTGCGGACGTGCTGCCGCTGTATGGCGCGTTCGCCCAAGGGGACGTGATCGACCCCTCGCTCACCTACGATGGTGTGCACCTCAACGCGGATGGCTACGATCGCTGGGCCGACCTGCTGGCACCGGTATTTTCGCGGCACGCACCCACCCCCTGATCCCGACCGACATGCGCTCGCTCCTGTTCTGCGCCGCCCTGGCCGTTGCGCACGGCTCCGCCGCCCAGGTCCCATCCGGACTCCCGGGTTCCTTTCCCCTGGGCGAAGGGGTGAGCCTGGTGGACGACAACGACCCGTTCACCCCCAACCGGTTCATCGGTTCGTTCCGCATGGAGACGCGCATCCACCGGGGCCCGGAGGAGCAGCGCACCAGCCCCACCACCCTGCGGTATTGGAGCAGTGCCGATCAGGTGCTCACCGAGGCGGTGTCGGCCGGCAACCCGCCCATGCGCACGCTGGTGGACCTGAAAGGCAAGTGGCAATACATGCTGATGCCCGAAGGTCAGGGCGCCCGCATGGCGATGAAGATGCGCAAGAAGAAGGTGGTGATGGCCGATGCCGGAGGCTCGGAACCGCCCCGCGTGGAGGTGACGAGCGAGACCCGGGACATCGCCGGGCACCGGTGCGTGAAGGTGGTGGCCCGCTCGGCGGACGGGGTGTGGACCGGCTGGGTGGCCCGCGACCTGCCTGCGCCCTTCGCCGACCTGCAGCGCGTGGTGACCACGGGCGATCCGGAGCTCACCCGACGGATGGCCGACATGGAGGGCTTTCCGTTGGAGTTCGAGTGGGTGGACGCGAACGGGACCGACCGCATGGTCTGCACCCTGCACGACGTGGTGGTCGGCACGGTCGACGCGGCCGTGTTCAGCTTGGAGGGCTACCAGGTGATGGAGTTGCCGGGCATGGGCCGATGAAGCGCAGCACCAAGCTTGACGGGCTTGAGCGCGTGGAGGTGACGAGCCGCGCGCAGTGGCGCGCCTGGCTGCGCAAGAACCACAAGCGCACCGAGGGCATCTGGCTCGTCACCTACAAGAAGCACGTCGCCGACAAATACCTGAGCTTCGAGGACAAGGTGCAGGAGGCGCTCTGCTTCGGTTGGATCGACAGCGTACCGCGCAAGCTGGACGCCGACCGCACCATGCACTACCTCAGCCCGCGCAGGCCGGGCAGCGTCTGGAGCGCCATCAACAAAGCGCACGTGGAACGGCTGATCGCCCAAAGGCGCATGACCGCCGCGGGCCTTGCGAAGGTGGAAGCGGCCAAGGCGGATGGCTCATGGCATACGCTCACCAGCGTGGACCGGATGGAAATACCGGCCGACCTGGCCAAGGCCCTTGCCCGAAGCAAGACGGCACAGGAACACTTCAATGCCTTTCCGCCCGGCATCAGGAAGAACATTCTGTATTGGGTGACGAGCGCAAAGACCGCGGAAACCAGGAAGAAGCGGATCTCGACGACCGTGCACGAGGCCGCGCAGGGAAGACGGGCCTTCCCTCCGCCCCGTCCGTGAGCCTGGTCGCCCGGTGCTAGGGCACCACCACGAACCGCGCCGTACGAACACCGGCCGCATCCCGGGCGGTGTAGGAGCCGGGGCGCCAGCCCGTGGCATCGAACTGCACCCGCCCACCGGTCGACGCGCGCTGCAGCACCACGCGGCCCGAGGCGTCGAGCACCGTCACCCCCTCCACATCCCGCAGCTCGAACCGGTCGCCGACCCGCTGCAGGCGCAGCGGTCCCGCATGGTCGGGGAGCGCGGTGGCCAGAGGGTCCTCGCAGCAGTTGCCCCCGGCGGACACCGCCTGGGTGCCCGTCCAGCAGCCGTACTGCGTCACGTGGTAGCGAAGCACCCCGCCGAACTCCGTCAGGAAGTAGTGGGCCACCTGATCGGCGGTGTTGCAACCGCCCTGGTTCGAGTTGACATCGCAGGAGTAGGCGCAGATCATGCTGCCGTACCCGTTGTTGTTGGCGAACGTGGCCGGGGGCGCGAAGCGCACATCGGTCACCGCGTTCGGGGCCCCGTTGATCGTCACGGTCGTGCCGGAGCCGATGCCGCAGTGATCGTTGCTGCCGTTGAAGCCCGCGTAGATCACCTGGGTGACGTTGCCGGCGAAGGGCCCTGTGAAGACGACCTTCACGAACTCGTAGCTCACGATGCCCACCCGCAGGTCGGGGATGTTCTCATCCACTTCGATCACGAGCGGACCACCGTCGTAGTTGGAGTAAAGGATCACGTTGCCCTGGGCACTGCACAGAGATTGTGCGGAGACGTTCGCCACGAGGGCGGACAGGGCGGTGGACAGGACCAGGGTGCGCATCGCGGACGGAATGATGCACCCAAGGTAGCCGATGGTCGCCATCTTGCGCCGTGCCGAACAAGGTCCCCGACATCCGTGTCCGCCGCCTCTTGGAGGGAGCATACCGTCGCTACGCCACGCCGGCCTTCGTGGAGAACGACCCGCTGCAGGTGCCGCGGTCCTTCCCCGCCCGGAACGACGCGGAGGTGATCGGCTTCCTGACCGCCACGATCGCCTGGGGACAACGGCGCACCATCATCGCGAACGCCTGGCGTCTGGCGGGACTGATGGAGGGGGAACCGGGGGCCTTCGTGGATTCGGCCTCCACCCGCGAACTGTCCCGGTCGTCCGCCTTCGTGCACCGCACCTTCAATGGGTCGGACCTGCGCCAGTTCGTGATCGGTCTGCGGCACCTGCGGGGAACTTACGGCGGCATGGAGGAGGCCTTTCTGCTGGACGGGGCGATCGGCGACATGGGACCGGCCATCGCGCGGTTCAAGGCACGCTTCTTCGAGCCACGCCACAAGGCCCGCACCCGCAAGCATGTCGCGGACCCCTCGCGCGGCAGCAATGCCAAGCGCATCAACATGTTCCTGCGGTGGATGGTGCGCACGCCCGCCGAGGGGGTGGACCTCGGGCTGTGGACCCGGATCCGACCTGCGGACCTGATGGTGCCGCTGGACGTGCACACCGGTCGGGTGGCGCGCGAGCTGGGGCTGCTCTCCCGTGCCCAGGACGACTGGAAAAGCGTGGTCGAGCTCACGGAGAAGCTCCGTCAGCTCGACCCTGTGGATCCTGTGAAGTACGACCTGGCGCTGTTCGGGCTCGGCGTCAACCGGACGCTCAGCGCTCGATGAGCACGGTGGCCGTGGCGACGTGGCCGGCCTCGTCGCGGGCGTGCAGCATGTACAGGCCGCCGCCCAGTCCGCTGCGGTCCAGCACCACGGTCGTCGACCGGCGCTGCAGGCGGCGCACCTCGCGGCCCGAGGCATCCACGAGCACCAGCTCCACGCGGCCCTGGAAGGCCTCATCGAGCAGGATGGTGGCCGTGCTGCTCACCGGGTTGGGCACCACGGTGATGGCGGGGGCCGTTCCACCGGCGACCTCCTCCACGCCGACGCTGCCGAAGGTGAGCGTGTTCAGCACCGTGTTCGTGATGATCGGCGCGTTCTGGTCGAAATAGATGCCGGCGGTGTTGTGCACGGTGGCCCCTTCCGCCAGTCCGGCATGGTGCTCCATGCTGAAGGTGAAGAAGCCCTGGCTGCCGATGGGGTCGCTGGCGCTGTCCGGCAGCTGGATGTCGGGGAAGGTCACCACCAGCAGCCCGTCATCGCTCAGCGACACGGTGTGCACGTGGCTGGAGCCCAGGATGCGCAGCGAGGAGAGGTCGAGGTCCTGGTCGAGGGTGTCCACCAGCACGACCAGATCGGCCGGGATGTTGCCCGTGTTCTGGAACCGGATGGTGTACACCAGGGTGCTGCCCATGTCCGTGAGGTGCTCGGGGCCGGTGCCGCGCGGCAACACCTGTTTGTCATTGGGGTCCACCGCACAGCCCACCTCACTGTCCACCGACGCGGAGGACGGATGGGCCACGCCGTTCACCAAGGCCACCACGGCGAGCGAATCATCGAGCTGCTCGCCCACATGGTTCTCATCCGGCATCACCACCAGCACCTGCACCTGGCGCGTGTGGGTGGCAGGCACGTTGACGAAGGTCCATTGCGGCACGCCGTTCACCACGGCGTCCGCCGCGGGAATGGCCCCGGCGAAGGTGCTCAAGGGGTCCAGGTGCAGGGCCGCGGTGACATCGGCGGTCACCGTGCCGGTGTTGGACACCGTGAACCAGTACGGCACCACCTCGTTGCAGCGGATGTCGCCAGGCGTCAGCGAGGGCCCCAAGGCCACCACGTCCTGATCGGCGTGCAGGCCGAAGTCACGCTCCAGCGCCGTGTTGTTCTGGGCGGTGACGGTCACGTTGTACAGGTCGGGCGTGGTGTTGGTCCATCCCGCGACCGGCGGCAGCCATACGGCATACGGGCCCGGGATCACGTTGAAGCTGTACATCCCGCTGTGGTTGGTGAAGGTGGCCGGCACGTCGGTGGCCTCCACGCGGATGTTGTACAGGCCGTGGTCGTTGCCGTTGAACACGCCATCGGCGTTCACGTCGTTGAACACGCGGCCCACGATGCTGTTGCCCGCGATGGCCAGGTTGTCGAAGTACACGACGCGGTACTGGGTCACCGAGGCGGTGAACAGCTCCGCATCGCCATCGCCGTCCACATCACCGGCCACCAGCAGGTGGGGGTCCACGATGCCGGTGGCGATCACCTGGCGCGGCCCGAAGCTGCCCTGGCCGTCGAGGTGCTCGTACCACGCGAGCTCGTCGAGCGTGTTGGAGGCCACGGCCACGTCGAGGTCGCCGTCGAGGTCGAGGTCCTGCACCAGCACCCGGTCGCTCACCGCCGAGGCGGCGCTGAGGGCCTGGGGCGGGGCGAAGCCATTGGGGAGGCCGCGCTGCCACTGCAGCTGCTGATCGGGGGCGCTGGCCATCACCAGGTCCACGATGCCGTCGTTGTCCAGGTCGCGCGGGGCTCCGATGCCCACGGCCCCCAGCACGGCGGGTGCAGCGAAGGAGGCGGCGCCGAGGTTCTCGCACCAGCGCAGTTCGTGGGTCAGCGGGTCGTTCCACACCACATCCAGGTCACCGTCCGCATCGCGGTCGAAGGCGTCGGCGCGCTCGGCCGAGACGGGGCCGGCCACGATGCCGCCCAGGTTGAACTGGCCCAGGCCGTTGGTGTTCTCCATCCAGCGCAGCTGACCGCTGGTGGTGGTGAGCAGCAGGTCCGTGTCCCCGTCGCCGTCCAGGTCGCCGGAAGCGATGGACAGGGCGGTGGGGCCATTGGACACCACCTCCGCGGGGCCCAGGCCGAAGGTGCCCACGTTGCGGTACCAGGTGATGCTGTTGCCTTGTTCGTCACAGCCCACGATGTCGATCCACCCGTCGCCGTCCACATCGGTGGCGTGGCCCACCACATCGGTGGTGTTCCAGCTCTGGGCCGGGCCGAAGGACTGCCCCAGGTTCACATGCACCACGAGGCCGTTGCGGCTGCCGATCAGCAGGTCACGGGCGCCATCGTTGGTGAGGTCCACGAGCTCGAGGCTCTGCGGGCCTTCCACCGTGAACTCGTGGCCGCCCCCGAACTGCGCGAAGGCAGGCAGACATACGGTGGTGGACACGAGAAGGAGGAACCGGGAGGCGTTCATGAGCGAGGCACTTTGCGCGGCTGTTACGCAGACACCCTTCGATGAGTTACGTCGGAGGGTCGACCGAAGACCCGGTCGATCGGACGGGAAGGCTTGACAACGGCGGCGTGCGCGAAAGGACCGGTCGGGCGGCCCGTGGGCGGGCGGGCGGATCATCCGCCGCATCTTTGCGCACCGGATGTCCTTCCTGAACCCTTCCTTCCTGTGGGCGCTGACCGCCCTGGCCATCCCGGTCCTCATCCACCTCTTCCAGCTGCGCCGCTTCAAGCGGATCGACTTCACGCACGTGCGTCTGCTGGACGAAGTGACCCGACGCACGCGCAGCATGCGGAAGGTTCGCCACTGGGCCGTTCTCGCGGCGCGCTGTGCGGCACTGACGGCGCTCGTGCTGGCCTTCGCCCAACCCGTCCTCCGTGGAACGGGCGCGGCCGCCGTGGAGGGCCGGCAGGCGGTGAGCGTGTACGTGGATGACAGCTACAGCATGGACGGACAGAACGCCGGGGGGCGCCTGCTCGACCAGGCCCGCAAGGCCGCCGGCGAGATCATCGGCGCCCAGGCGGCCACCGACCGCTTCCAGGTGCTCACCAACAGCTACGAGGCCCGACAGCAGGTGCTCGTGGGCCGCGATGATGCCCTGGAGGCCGTTTCCCGGGTGGAGACCGGTCCCTATGCCCGCCCCCTCTCGCAGGTGCTGGCCCGCCAGCGCGAGGCCCTGGTGCGGAGCGACGAGCAGGGGCGCCGTCGGATCCTGCTCACCGACCTGCAGCGGCATGCGGTGGACCTCGACTCATGGACGAACGACACCCTGATGCCGGTGCTCATCGTGCCCTTCCAACCCGGCGAAGCGGCCGACCTGAGCATCGATTCCGCATGGTTCGAAGGCCCGGTGCGTCGCGCCGACCGGCCTGAAGTGCTGCATGTCCGCATCACCAACCACGGCGCCGTGGACCTCACCGACGTGCCGGTGCGCCTCACGGTGGACGGCGTCGTGCGGGCCCTGGGGACCTTCGCCGTGGGGGCGAGCTCCGCGGTGGACACCGTGCTGCGGTTCACCCAACTGGACGCCGGTCCGCACTGGGGCGAGCTCGGGATCCAGGACCCGCCCATCGTGTTCGATGACGTTCTCCCCATCGCGTATGCCGTGGTGGACCGCATCCGGGTGCTGCTCATCGGCGGTGCGCTGCCCGACGGCGACAAGGCGTTGCAGGCCGTGTTCCGCAGCGACAGCAGCTACGTGGTCACCGCCGTCGACCTGCGTGCGGTGGAACCGGCCCAGGTGGAGGAGGCCGACCTGGTGGTGGTGAACGGCACCGCCATTCCCGGCGGTCTGGCACAGCAGCTGCGCGAGCGTGTGGCCGCCGGGGCCTCCGTGGCCCTGTTCCCCCCGGTGGACCCTCCCGTGGCCGATCACAACGCCCTGCTGGCCGCCCTCGGCGCCGGGCAGTTCGGCGGACGCGATACGACCTCCCTCGCCGTGGACCGCATCGACCTCGACCTGCCCTTCTACCGCGAGGTGTTCACCCATCTGCCGCGCAACGTGGACCTGCCCGCGGTGCGGCTCCGGTACGCGCTCCGCACGGTGCCGGGCGCCGTGGCCCTGCTGCGCACGGTGGACGGACAGCCCTATCTGGCGCTCTCCCCGTCCGGCGACGGCCGTGTGCTGGTGGGCGCCTCCCCCCTCACCGATGCCGGTGGCGGCCTCATCCGCCATGCGCTCTTCGTCACCACCCTGCTGCGCATGGCCGAGACCAGCCGCAGCTCGGGCCCCTTGTACCAGGTGCTGGGCACCGAACGACAATTGCCGTTGCCCGGTGTGCCGCCCGCAGGGGAGGCCGGGTTCACCCTTTCGGGGCCCGAAGGCCGCACCTGGGTGGCCGAGACCCGCCGGGGCGCCGGAGGCACCGAACTGATGCTCGGCGGCGATGACCTGCAGGCCGGTGCGTACGCGCTGAAGCAGGGGACGGACACCGTGGCCATGATCGCCCTGGTGAACGATCGGGCCGAGGCCTCCCGCGACCTGATGACCGTGGAGGAGCTGCGCGAGCAGCTCGCCCAGCGCGGGCTCACCGCGTTCCGGGTGCTGGATGCGCCGCAGGCCGGCGTGGTGCTAAGTTTGAACGAGGTGGACGGTGGCACCAAGCTGTGGCCCTGGTTCATCGCGCTGGTCCTGTTCTTCCTTGCCATCGAGACCTTCCTGATCCGAACCCGCCCATGAGCCGACTGCTGCTTCGCCAGGTGCACGTGATCGATCCCGGAGGCCCCGCCCACGGGCAGGATGTGGACGTGCTGGTGGAGGGCGGCCGCGTGATGCGGATCGGCCAACGACTGGCGAAAGGGGATGCGCTCGAGGTCCGGCGCGCAGGCCTCCATGCCTCCCCCGGATGGATCGACCTGCGGGCGCACTTCCGGGAGCCCGGTGAGGAGACCAAGGAAGGGGTGACCAACGGGTTGGACGCCGCGGCCGCAGGAGGCTTCACCGCGGTGGCGGTGCTGCCCAGCACGCGGCCGGTCATCGACGACAGCAGTCGCGTGGAGCACCTGCTCCGCCGCTCGGAGGGCCATGCCGTCCGGCTGATGCCCCTGGGCGCCCTGAGCAAAGGGCTGTCGGGACAGCAACTGGCCGAGCTGTACGACATGCACCGGGCCGGTGCCGTGGCCTTCACGGACGACCAGGAGCCGCTGCGGAATCCGCGGTTGCTCCTGCTCGCGCTGCAGTATGTGAGCGTCTTCGGGGGCACGGTGATCACCTACCCGCAGGACCCCGACCTCCTGGGGCAGGGGCAGATGCACGAAGGCCCCCTCAGCGCGAGGCTGGGCATGCGGGGCGTGGCGCCGCTGGCCGAGCAGGTGCGGCTGGGCCGCGACATCGCGTTGCTCGAATACACCGGCTCGCGGCTGCACGCCGCCACCGTCAGCACCATGGAGGGCGTGGCGCTGGTGCGGGCCGCCAAGGCGAAGGGTCTGGCGATCACCGCCTCGGTGGCGGCGCACCACCTGCTGCTGGACGACGGCTGCCTGCGCGGTTTCGACACCGTGTACAAGGTGATGCCGCCCCTGCGCGACGCGGCCACCATCGAGGCCTTGCGCGACGGGGTGAAGGACGGCACCATCGACACCATCGTCAGCGACCACCGTCCGGAGGACATCGAGCACAAGAAGGTGGAGTTCGGCCAGGCCGCCTTCGGCATGGGCGGCATCGAGACCGCCTTCGCCGTGGCCAACACCGCCCTGAAGGGCCACATGAGCCTGCGGCGCATCATCGAACGCTTCACGCATGGCCCGCGCAAGGCCCTCGGGCTGCCGGTGCAGCACATCGCGGAAGGTGCGTTGACCGACCTCACGCTCTTCGATCCCGAATTCAGCTGGACCTACGAGAAGGCCACGGCGGTGAGCCGGGCGGACAACTCCCCCTTCTTCGGCCAGCAGCTCACCGGAAGGCCGCTGGGCATCGTGCGGGGCGGGCGCCACCACTGGAGCCCGGCGCTCCAGGAGGTCGCCGTTTAAGAAGCCTTGGCCTTCGCCGCGTCGATGCTGTCGTTCATGCGGCGGAACCGCTCGATCAGCTCCTCGTCGGTGTAGTGCAGGTTCTGGATCATCGCCTTCGCGTCCTGGGCGAAGCGATGGTCCGGGAAACGCGCGATCACCTCCTCGTAGGCCGTTTTGGCGCGCCCTTTCTCCTTCAGGTCGGCATCGATGGTGAAGGCGCGCAGGTAATACGTGTCGGCCAGGCGGCCCCACTTCGGGTACTCCTTGATGATGCGATCGTACAGCTGCACGGCGTCCTGCGGCTGGCCCAGGCCCTTGCTCATGCCCGCGGCGCGGAACAGGTACTCGGGGGCCATGCTGTCCGTGGAATAGGCCTTCGCGAAGGCCTTGTACACATCGAGCAGGGCCTGCGCGCCGCGGCGGTCGAAGACGGTCTTGGCGAACAGGGTGTCCTCCATGGCGCGGATCCGGGCACCCATCTCGGGAGCCGCGAGCTTCGCCGGGTCATCGGTGGGGGGCGCATCGGTGGCACCGCCGCCGCAAGCGGTGATCAGCAGGGCCAGCAGGCCGGGGAGCAACAGGGTCCTCATCGGGTGGTCTTCAACGGGGGGAACCGCATCTTGTACTTGGCGTCGGTGCGACCGAGCGAGATGTCGCGCAACCGGCCTTGCAACAGCTTGCGCCGGAGCGGGGCCAGGTGGTCGGTGAACAGGATGCCGTCCAGGTGGTCATGCTCGTGCTGGATCACCCGTGCCGCGAAGCCCTCGAAGGTCTCTTCGTGCTCCTGGAAGGCCTCGTCCTGGTATTGCAGGACGATCCGCGGCTGGCGCGAGACCTCCTCGCGGATGCCGGGGATGCTGAGGCAGCCTTCCTCGAAGGGCCACTCCTCCCCTTCCTCCTCCACGATGTAGGGGTTGATGAAGACCTTCTTGAAGCCGATCAGGTGCGCGTGCTCGGGGTCGGGTTTGCCGTCCTCGTCCTCCGCGAAGGGCGATGCGTCCACGATGAACAGGCGGACGCTGTGGCCCACCTGAGGCGCGGCCAGGCCCACACCGTTCGCGGCGTACATGGTCTCGAACATGTCCGCGATCAGTTGTTCAAGACCGGGATGCCCGGGCTCGATGTCCTGGGCCACCTTCTTCAGAACAGGGTCGCCATAGGCGCGGATGGGAAGGATCATGCGGTCGTGACCTCGCCGCCCGCTGGCGGACGAGGCGCGCAAAAATAGCCCAAGGACCGGCCGGCTTCGTTCTGACGGCCACCGCAGGCGATCCGCCCCCCTCCGTCCAACCGCAGATGGACACGGATGGACACGGATGAGATCAACGGCGCGACCAGCGGGCACGTGTCGTATCCGTGTTCATCCATGGTCCGCCCCCATGCCCCACCCTGGAGCGATGAGGACGAGGTTCCACGGCCGCTACCGGGAATGGCGCGCGAGCCAGTCCTGCAGCAGGATGGTGGCGCTGATGCGATCCAACTGGCCCTTGTCGCGTCGGGCCTGCCGCCCTTTGCCACTGGCCAGCAGGGTGCGCTCGGCCAGCACACTGGTGAAGCGTTCGTCCACCTCCTCCACGAAGCACTGGGGATAGGCCTTGCGCAGCGCCTCCGCCACGGCCATCGCGTGCGCGGTACCGTCGGTGGCGTTTCCGTCGAGCCCGCTCGGCACACCGACCACGAACCCGTCCACGGGCTCCTTGGCCAGGTAGCGTTGCAGGAAAACGGGCAGGTCGGCCGTGTCGACGGTGTCCAGTGCGCTGGCGATGATCCGCAGGGGGTCGGTGACGGCCAGGCCGCAGCGCCGGGCTCCCGGGTCGATGGCCATCACACGTCCCACGGGGCGAAGCTCGGGAAAGGCGCGGGCACTCGCCCCATCTTTGTCCCATGCACGAGATGATCGAACTGGCCTGGAAGGACCGCGACCTGCTGCGCGACCCCGACGTCGTGAACCACATCGAGACCGTGATCGAGAAGCTGGACCGGGGTGAGCTGCGCGTGGCTACCCCGCCAGGATCCCCGGACGGCGAGTGGGTGGTGAACGACTGGGTGAAGAAGGCCGTGATCATGTACTTCCCCATCCGCCAGATGCACACCTACGAGGTGGGGCCCCTGGAGTTCCACGACAAGATGAAGCTCAAGCACGGCTACGCCCAGCTCGGCGT
>JAEUSW010000167.1 GCA_016788285.1 Flavobacteriales bacterium | reverse complement strand
GCCCTGCGCCGCCTGTCGCACAGCGCCTTCCAGCCCGGCGAGAAGCTCACCTACGTGGTGCACTACGGCCTGATGGACGCCGGCGAGGCCGTGCTGGAACTGCAGGAGAGCGACCTGCGCATGGAGGGGCGGCCGCTGCTGCATGCCAAGGGCGTGGGCCGCAGCCTGGGGGCCTTCAACCTGTTCTACAAGGTGGACGACCGCTACGACACCTGGTTCGACCGCGACGGGGTCTTCCCGTGGATCTTCAAGCGCAGCGTGAGCGAGGGGGGCTACACGTTCACGCAGGACTACGTGTACCTGCAGCACAAGCAGGTGGTGACCACCCAGAAGCAGCACACCCACGCGGTGCCCCTGCACGTGCAGGACATGCTCAGCGCCTTCTACTACGCCCGCACGCTGGACCTCTCCGGCATCGAACCGGGTCAGGAGTTCACCATCCCCTGCTTCCTGGACGACGAGCTGTGGCCCTTGCGCATGCGGTACGTGGGCCGCGAGACGATCAAGATCCGCAACGGTCGCTACCGCTGCATGCGGTTCCAGCCGGTGGTGCAGGAGGGCCGCATCTTCGCCACCAACGACGACCTCAATGTGTGGATCACCGACGACGGCAACCGCATCCCGGTGCTGGCGCAGGCCAAGGTGCTGGTGGGCTCCATCAAGATGGAACTGAGCGGCCACGAAGGGCTGGTGCACCCGATCGCCCGGGTGAGGTAGAGCGCATCTCAGAATAGCTTTTGGCAGCGAGCGAGAGGTATTTCGCGCCCAGGCGAGGCGTCGAAACCGAGCATAGTCGGGTGCTCTGTGAGGTCTTCGACAACGACGCATGGGCGTGAAAGACCCGAGCGTAGCCCGAAGGGCTATTTTGAGATGCGCTCTAGCTATCCCCAACACGCCGTTGAAATGATCGGACGGGTGCGTCCGTTGCCCAAGCGGGCCATGCTGTTTCTTGCCCGTCCATGAGGAGGATCCGTCTGTGGGGCTCAATGACCGGCCTGCTGCTGCTGGTGCTGGGCATCGTGATGACCGTCGACCTGGCGCCGCCGGTGGAGTACGTGCCCGAGCCGGTGTCGGCGCTGGCCGAGGACACCATCCCCGATCCCCCCAGCGCCTACGGGATCCCGTTGGACGGCTTCGTGGTGGAGCGCGGCCAGGTGCGCAACGGCAGCACCTTCGGCGACCTGCTGGCCGCGCACGGGGTGCCGTATCCGGTGGTGGACAGCCTGGTGCGGCTCGCCGAGGGCACCTTCGATGTGCGCCGCATGCGGGCCGGCCACCCTGTCGCCTTCATCTTCACCGACGACGCCCACCGCCAGCTGCGCTACTTCGTGTACGAGGCCGACGCCGTGGAGCAGGTGGTCTTCACCACCACCCTGCCGCTGGGGGTGCATGTGCACCGCCGGCCGGTGTCCACCGCCGAACGCGCCCTGGAGGTGGAGGTCACCGGGGCGTTGTACAACGACCTAGCGCGCGCGGGCGTGGACCCGCTGCTGAGCCTTCAGCTGGCCGAGGTCTTCGCCTGGACCGTGGACTTCTACCGCATCCAGAAGGGCGACCGCTTCACCGTGGTCTTCCTGGAGCGCAACGTGGACGGTACGCCCTACGGCGATCCGCAGGTGCTGGCCGCGCGCTACAGCAGTGGCGGCCAGGAACGCGAGGCCTTCCACTTCGCCCCGGACAGCGCGAAGGGCGGCTACTACGACGCGGAGGGCAACAGCCTGCGCAAGGCCTTCCTGAAGGCACCGTTGAAGTACAGCCGCATCAGCTCGGGCTTCAGCAAGCGGCGCTTCCATCCGGTGCAGAAGCGCTTCAAGGCCCACCTGGGCACGGACTACGCGGCACCCTACGGCACCCCCATCCTGGCGGTGGGCGACGGGGTGGTGGAAAAGGCGGGCTATACGGCGGGCAACGGCAACTACGTGAAGCTGCGCCACAACGGCACCTACAGCACGCAGTACCTGCACATGCGCAGGATCCTGGTGCGGCCGGGCCAGCGGGTGCGGCAGGGCGAGACCATCGGCGAGGTGGGCAGCACGGGCCTGGCCACCGGTCCGCACGTGTGCTTCCGCTTCTGGAAGGACGGCCGCCAGGTGGACCACCGCCGCGAGGAGTTCCCCAGCGCCGAGCCCGTGGCGGCCGAACACCGCGCCGGTTTCCTGCGCGAGCGCGACCGCCTGATGAACGCCCTGGCCCAGGCCGGCGGCAAGGAGGTTCAGCCGGTGGTGTTCTGATCCGCCAGGCGGCGGATGGCCGCATGGTGATGCACGTGCACCCCGGTGCCGGGATGCAGCGCGGCCTGCAGGAGGGCCTTGGCCAGCACATCGTGCGGCATCGGCCGGTACCGGTCGGGGAGGAGCGGGGCCACCGCCGTGGTGAGCGCGATGCCGATGCGTTCGCCCACACGCAGCTCCCCGCGAGGACCGGTGAGGATCGACGGCTGGAAGAGGTGCAGCGCCGGGAAGCCCAGCGCTCGCATGCCCGCCTCCATCTCGCCCTTCACCCGGTTGTAGAAGAAGGCCGAGCCCGCGTCGGCGCCCACGGCGCTCACCACCCCGCACATCGGCACCTCGAGCGCGCGCGCCCATCGCCCGATCCCCAGCACCAGGTCATGGTCCACCTGCCGGAACCGCGCCCGGTCGCCGCCCACCTGCCGCATGGTGGTGCCCAGGGCGATGAGCACCGCATCCATCCGCTGCGGGCGCAGTCCGCTCAGCAGGTCGGGGGCGCCTGTCCACAGCTCCAGCCGGGGGGCGGCCGGCAGGGGGCTGCGCACCAGGGCCACCACCCGGTCGAAGCGGGGATCGGACAAGGCCAGGGCCACGGCGGCCCGGCCCACCAGGCCGGTGGCGCCGGCGATCAGCACGGACGACATGGCACAAAGAGAGCACAGCATATTGTTTGTTCTGTAAACATGATTATGTTTGCGCCATAAACCAGAATGCCATGGACACCCCGATGACCCCGGAACAGAGCCTGCGCCTGATCGAGAGCATGATGAGCCAGGCCAAGCGGAGCTTCAGCCGGATGAGCTTCTACTTCCTGCTGTGGGGAGGGCTGCTGACGTTGGCGATGGTGGCCACGCAGGTGTGGACCGGGGTGGAGCCGGGCACGCGGTACGGGGCTCCGTGGGGGGTGGCCGGGCTGGTGGGCGGGGCATTGAGCATGTGGTATGGGGCGCGGCAGTCCCGTCAGGAGGCGGTGCTGAACCCCATGGACCGGATCATCAACTGGTTGTGGGCCAGTTTCGTGATCGCGCTGCTGTTGGTCCTCTTCACCACCCTGTTGGAGGGCGACGATCCGGTCATCCCCATCACCCTGATGACGGGCATCCCCACCTTCCTCACCGGGCAGATCATGCGCTTCAGGCCGCTGGTGCTGGGCGGCGTGCTGTTCTGGGCGGCGGGTGTGGTGATGCAGCTGGTGCCCGATGCCGGTGCGCGTACGATCGTTTACTGCGCCGCCATGGTGCTGGGCTACATCGTGCCGGGGATCCTGCTCATGCGCAAGGAGAATGGCGTTCGCCCCGCTTGACCCGGTGCTGCACAACCAGCTTCGGCTCGCCATCGTGAGCCTGCTGGTGAGCGTGGAGCAGGCCGACTTCAACCACCTGTTGGAGCGCACCGGGGCCACCCGCGGCAACCTCAGCGTGCAGATCAGCAAGCTGAAGGAGGCCGGGTACATCCAGGTGACCAAGGGCCTGCGGGACAACTACCCCAACACGGTGTGCCGCCTCACGCCCGAAGGCCTGCATGCGTTCGAGGGCTACGTGAAGGCCATCAAGGACTACCTGCATCGCTGACCATGCGCGAGGTCGCCTCCTACTCCCTGACAAGCTGGTCGCACCTTGTGGCCGCCATCCTGGCCATGGTGTTCGGCGCGTTGGTGCTCGTTCGGCCGAAGGGCACGCTCCGGCACCGACGCTTGGGCCGCTGTTACGTGGCGTGCATGCTGATGCTGAACGCCACGGCCTTCGGGCTGTACCGCCTGTTCGGCACCTTCGGCCCGTTCCATGCGGCGGCCGTGGTGAGCCTGCTCACCCTGTTCGCCGCGATGCGGGCCATCCGCGGGCGTCCGCTGACCGCGCGGCGCATCGAGCTGCACCTCATCTTCATGTACTGGTCGGTGCTCGGGCTCTACGCCGCCTTCTTCTCGGAGCTGATGGTGCGGGTGCGCATCAACGCCGCCTTCATGGTGCTGGTGTCAGCGGCCACCGGGGCCACGATCCTGATCGGGGCAGTGTTGCAGAACCGTCTGGTGCGCCGGTGGAGCGCCGAGGTGCAGGGCGCACGGCAGGAGTGAACGCCGGGTCGTCGATGGGCTGACCCGGTTCGTCGAAGCCAGGCATCCTGCGCGACCGGTGGCCGTTCAACCGGCCATGTTCTGCCGCACGGAGCACTGGGAACGTTGCGCCACGCTGCGCGCCGCCGGATGGTGGTGGCTGATGGTGGCGGTGCTGGCCCTGTCGGCCTGCCGCAAGGAGCCCGAGGTGATCGGCGGCAACCAGGCCCCGGACTATGAGGGGGTGCCCACGGTGCTGGTGGAGAACTATGTGAACCGCCTGTTCATCGACCTGCTCGGGCGCGAGCCGCTGGACGTGGAGATGAGCACCGAGGTGGGCGCCCTGGAGGCCGCCGGGCTCTCCTTGGCCTCGCGCACCGCGCTGGTGCAGAGGATCATGACGAGCACGGCCTTCCTGGCGGACGACAGCAGCTACCGCAACAAGTTCAGCACGCGCCTCTACGAGCTGTGCAAGGCCCGCTTCCTGGAAGGGGTCAGCGACGAGGTCATCGACGGCTTCATCGGCAATGCGCAGCAGCAGGCGCTGGCCGATTCGCTGGGCGGCAACACCGCCGGTCTGAACGCCGCGAACACCACCCTGGGGCGCCTGCTCGCGCTCAAGCGCAGCCGCACCGACCTGCGCGACGGCCTCATCGGCATCGCCGAGGTGATGCGCCGCATGGTGCTGAACGCGGTGTATGACGAGATCCACATGAACAGCTTCAACTACGTGAACGCCACCTTCGACAACCTGCTGCTGCGCTACCCCACCGACGCGGAGTTCACCGTCGCCTATGGCATGGTGGAGCAGAACACCGCCGGCGTGCTGTTCGGGCAGAGCGGACAGAACAAGGGCGAGTACGCCGCGCTGATGAGCGCGAGCGCCGAGGCGCGCGAAGGGCTGGTGCGCTGGAGCTACGTGACCTTCATGGGCCGCCTGCCCGGTACGGCCGAGACCGTGACGGCGCTCGATGCGCTGGGCCCCGCCACCGACATCGAGGGCCTGCTGCTGCGGATCCTCACCACCGATGAGTACGCCAACATCCAATAAACACCGAAGACCATGGAACCGAAGACCCGCACCATCGTACAAGCCGCGCTGATCGTGATGATCATCGCCGCCATCGTGATCACCCGTCGACCGGGCGAACGCCCCGCCGCAGGGCCCGACGCGCAAGCCACCGCGATGAACCGCTGATCCGCCCCGCCATGCGCCGCTCCCTCCTCCTTGGCTTGACGCTGGTGCTGGTGGCCACGGGCTGCCGCAAGGAGCCCATCTATGAGCTGGACCAGGTGGACCTGCGTCCGCCCAGCCCGGACAAGGACCAGCTGAAGACCAACGAGGAGTATGCGGCCATCCTGCACGCCAACCTGTTCCAGACCGGCCTCTCGGCGAACGCGCTGTTCGAGCTGGGGCAGTGCATCGAGAGCATCGGCGACAAGGAGCTGGCGCGCGAGGTGCTGATCAGCAACTTCATGAACAAGCCCGGGGTGATCCTGCCCACGGACACGGCGATGCGCGCCGACCCGGACGCGTTCATCACCGACACGTACCGACGCTTCCTGGTGCGCGATCCCTCGGAGGCCGAGCGCACCTGGTTCCGCAACCTCATCGTGGCGGACCCCAACATCACCACCGAGCTGGTGTACTACGCCTTCGCCCTCAGCAACGAGCACCTCTACTACTGAACCATGGACCGTCGCCGATTCATCCGCCAGGCCGGGGCCGCCGCCGCCGCCGCGTTCGCCGCGCCGTACATCCTGCCCAGCGGACGGCTGTTCGCCGCCAGCGGCGGAGGCCTGGCGCAGCACGTGGTGCTGGTGCTCTTCGCCGGCGGTGTGCGCCAGCAGGAGAGCGTGCTGCAGCGCTATCTGGCCGACAGCCAGGGCGAGCCGTACGAGGGCAATGTGCTGTACAACATGCTCTCGGGGGCTCCGCCGGAGATGAAGATCGTGTACGGCACCGGGCTGGGCGGCATCAACCCCATCCCCTCGGTGCTGGGGCAGTCGTTGCAGCAGCAGGGCACCCTGTTCCGCGAGATGCATGCCGTGAGCACCGGCCACTTCGGCGGGCTCAATTCGCTCCTGCAGGGCAGCACGGCCGCCACGCAGGGCCTGCAGCAGAAGCCGCTCAACCCCACCATCTTCGAGTACCTGCGCCGCCATGCGGGCGTGCCGGCCAGCAAGTGCTGGTTCGTGGGCAACAGCATCGGCGGAAGCGTGCCCCTGCTCAACTACAGCGAGCATCCCACCTATGGCGCGCGCTACGGGGCCAACTTCTTCGCCCCCAACGTCACGTTCGGTCCGCTGGGCCAGCAATACCTGGGCGATGCCAAGGTGTACCACCCCGAGGAGCAGCTCGGTCCGGTGTACGCCATGAAGGCCTTCCTCGACAACAGCTTCGAGCATGTGGTCGATGCGCCCACCGGCATCGGCAACACCGCGGCCGAGAAGGCGGACATCAAGGCCTTCATGGCCGAGATGTTCCAGCGCACGCAGAACGGCGCCATCGCGCATCCGCCGGTGCACGACAACGGCGACCTCACCACCGTGGGCTACGCCTGCGAGGTGATCCGGTGGTTCAAGCCCACGCTCACGGTGGTGAACCTCAGCGGCGTGGACGGCTGCCACAGCAACTTCACGGGCTATCTGGCCAGCCTGCACCGTGCGGACCATGCGGTGGGCCACCTGTGGGACTTCATCCAGACGCAGGTGCCGGGCATGGCGGGCAACACCACCTTGATCGCGGTGCCCGAGTGCGGCCGCAACGACGACCCCAACGCCATCAAGGACCAGAACGACTGGTTCAGCTACGACCACAGCGATGCCAACGCGCACCGGGTCTTCGGCCTGATGGCCGGTGCCGGGGTGCAGGCCGGGCTGCAGGTGGGTGCCGAGGGCTCGCCCGTGGGCCTGGTCACCGATGTGGTGCCCACGGTGGCCGAGCTCCTGGGCATCAAGAGCGAGGTGCTGTCCGCCGGGCTCATCGACCCCCAGAGCATGAGCCTCTTCGACCGCATCTGAACCATGCGCGGCCCCATCCTCACCCTGGCCTCGGTGCTCGCGCTGGTCGCGTGCACGAAGGAGGAGAACCCCTTCGACGCGATCGAGCGGCCCGCCGAGGAGCCCGTGGCGCAGCTGCTGCCGCTGGACAACTTCGCCGGGCTGCACCAGCGCATCTTCCGGCCCACCTGCGCGGTGAGCGGCTGCCACGACGGCACCTTCGAGCCGGAGTTCCGCTCCATCGCCGGGGCCTACAACTCGCTGGTGCTGCACCCGGTGACGGCCAACGATCCGCAGGAGAGCTTCACCTACCGCGTGGTGCCGGGCGATGCGCAGGCCTCCTTCCTGCACGAGCGCCTCACCGCCTTCGTGCCGAACACCAGCGGCATCATGCCCCTGGACCTGTTGCAGGACAGCGACTGGCCGGCGAACGAGCAGGTCTACATCGGCGCCATCACCGCCTGGATCGAGAGCGGCGCACCGGACATGTTCGGGCAACCGCCCACCACCGGCAACCAGCGCCCCCAGGCCATCGGTCTTCGGGCCGTGCCGGCGGGCTCCACCGGCCCGGCCTATCCGCGCGCCGGCGGGGTGGGCGTGCAGCCCATCGAAGTGCCGGCGGCGCCGGTGGACCTGTGGTTCGCCTTCGCGGACGACGCCACGGCCCCTGCGGCGTTCACGCACAACACCTTTCGTACCGCCCCATCGCTCGCGTCCTTCCCCACCGTGCCGGAGCAGCCGCTGCACACCGGCGCCACCTGTGCGGGCACGGACTTCAGCGGTGCACCGGTCACCTTCACCCATCGTGCCGCGCTCGACCTCAGCGGCCTGGCCCCGGGCACCACGGTGTTCGTCAGGGCTTACGTGGACGACGGGGACCACGGCACGGTGACCGAGGTGCCCAATGAGGGCAGCAGCACCGAGGTCGTCACGCTCTTCACCCTGCGCATCGCATGAGGACCGGTCCCGCCCTGCTGACGCTCCTGGCCCTTGCGGCCTGCCGCAAGGAGGCCGCGCTCGATCCGGTGCCGGCGATCACGCTCGTGAGCGCCGGTCCCCAGCAGGTGATGGCCTTCGACGAGCCGGTGGTGCTGCGCTTCACCTATGCCGATGGCGATGGCGACCTCGGCACCGACGACCCCGATGCGTACACCCTGTGGGTGAAGGACAGCCGCCTGGGCACCGCGGACGGATACCACATCCCGCCGCTGGCACCGCCCGATGCCCAGGTGGCCATCCGCGGCGAGCTGGAGGTGGAGCTGACGCCGCTCTTCCTGCTGGGCAACAGCGGGCAGGAGGTGATGACCTACAGCTTCTTCCTCACCGACCGCGCCGGCAACCGCAGCAACGAGCTCACCACCGCGGCGATCACCGTGCTGGCGGACACCGTGCAAGTCCCTTGACCCATGCGCCATCCGCTCGCCGCGATCGCCGTCCTGGGCCTGGTGCCGCTGCACGCGCAGCTGCTGCCGGAGTTCAACATGGCGGACACCACGGTGACGCTCTGCAAGGGCATCCTGCTGGACAGCGAGGAGGGGCCGGGCGGCAACATCTATGGCAACAACGAGGACCTGGTCTTCACCATCGATGCGGGCAGCACGATCACCTTGGTGTTCGAGCCCACCTTCTGCCTGGAGCAGGGGCTGGACCTGCTCACCTTCCACGATGGGCCCTCGATCACCAGCCCGCAGATCGGGCCCGCGTACACCGGCATCGTGGCACC
>JAEUSW010000157.1 GCA_016788285.1 Flavobacteriales bacterium | reverse complement strand
CTGCTCATCGTCGTCAACCTGTTCAAGGCCGGTATGCTGTATGTGGGCTCGGCGAACGGTGGCGTGGGGCCGAACGCCATCGTACCCCTCCACACGCTGCTGCTGGCGGTGATCCTCTCCTGCGTGGGGGCCGCGGTCGGCGCCGCACTGATGCTGGCGGGCAGGCGGCTGGGCTTCCGCCTCTATGCGGCGTCCAACATCGTGCACCTGCTCGCCACGGTGGGCGTCATGCTGCTGTGGTTCATGACGGTCTACCTGTCCTTCGTGGGCGTGCTGCTGTTCTTCTACTGCTTCATCCCGGTGGGCTTCCTGCTTTACTTCCGACGGAACGGGGCGTGGCTACGTTGATCCGCCCTTCAGGCGCGCGCAACCATGCTCGCTGGATCGAAGCGGAGCATGATCGGTCGCCGGGGAAGGCGGCCCGCTGTTCGCACCGACCTCCCTCCACCCTTCATCCCATTCGGTGCGCCGTGG
Source organism: Flavobacteriales bacterium (assembly GCA_016788285.1). Classification (GTDB taxonomy): domain Bacteria; phylum Bacteroidota; class Bacteroidia; order Flavobacteriales_F; family PHOS-HE28; genus PHOS-HE28. Next base: position 18,025 of record JAEUSW010000157.1, on the reverse strand, counting down.
TCCTGGTCCTCGCCCTCTGGGCGGGTTGCTCCTTCACGCACACCGTGCGGGTGGAGAACGTGAGCGATGCACCGCTGACGATCGCGTACAAGATCAGGCCGGGCCCGTGGAAGCACGGGATGTTCATGGCGCGGCCGGTGGTGTGGCGCAAGCAGGGCCAGGAGGCCGTGCGCGACACCAGCGTGCGCATGGATCCGGCGGACAGCGTGATCACCCTCACCCTGGCCCCCGGCGACGAGGCCCTGCTCGCCCATTGCATGAACTGCACGATGGAGGGCTTCACCCGCGACGGCAGCGCGGACGCCTGGGCCGATGAGCCGGGCCGCACGCGCCTGAACCTCTACTGGATGCGCATCGAGCATCGGGGCACGGTCCGCACCTACGCGCCGCGCGAGCTGGTGCAGGAGGTGACGAAGAACAAGCTGCAGCGCACGGTGCTGCGCGTGAAGGGCTCCTGACGTGCATCCGTTCGCCGACCGCCGGCGCGCTGCACGGCCTCCCACCAGGCTCCGTTCACTCCAGGACCACCCGGCGTTCGTGCACCCCCTCCTCGGACGCCAGGCGGAGCACGTAGCAGCCCGCACGCAGCGCGCCCCACCGGATCGTGTGCACGGAACCGTCCATGCGGTCGGTGAGCACCGTGCGCCCCATCAGGTCCACCAGCGTGAGCGTGGCGTCATGGAGCGCACGACCGCTGGTGATCGTGGCCTGCCGGCCACCGGCATCGACGGTGATGAGGATGTCCATGGTGTTCGTCGTCCCCACCCCCTGCGTCGGTGAGGCGCCTTCGAGCTTGACGAGCCAGCCGTCGACGAGGCCGTGATTGCCGGACACGTCGTGGTCGTTCGACTCCGTGTGGCCGGCAAGGAGGAGGCCGCCATCGCTGCGCGGCACGATCGCGGTGCCGTGGTCGGTGGCGCTGCCGCCCAGGGTGCGTTGCCAGAGCAGGCCACCGGCGGCATCGACCCGCAGCACCCAGGCATCGCAGACGCCATGGATACCGGTGACGTCGCCGTCCGCGGAGCACGCCTCACCCACCGCGACACAGCCGCCATCCGCCGTGCGATGCACGGCGTTGGCCTTGTCGGATTGGCTGCCCCCGAAGGCCTGCTGCCAAAGGAGGTCGCCGGTGGCGTCGATCTTCACCAGCCAGAGGTCGTCGGACCCGTTGGTCCCGGGCACCGCATCCCCGTCCTGTGATCCGGTGGTCCCGGCCAGGAAGAAGCCCCCGTCCGTGTCCTTCACGATCGACCGGACATCGTCCCATTCACTGCCGCCCAGCGTGGTCTGCCAGACCAACGTCCCGGCCGCGTTGAGCTTCACCACCCACGCATCGTACAGCCCCCCGTGGTTCCCGGAAACATCCCCGTTGGTGGAGCCGGTGCTGCCTGCGAGGACATAACCGCCATCCTCCGCCTGAACGACCGAATAGGCGAAGTCGTAGTTGCTACCGCCCAGGGCGTTCTGCCATTGGAGGACCCCTGCGGCGTCCAGCTTCACCGCCCAGGCGTCATAGAGCCCATGATGGCCGGACACATCCCCGTTGGAGGAGAACGTCTCGCCCACGACCACATAGCCCCCGTCGGTGGTGGGTCGCACGCACATCGCCCGGTCCGGGGCGCTGCCTCCCAGCGACCGTTGCCACTCCAGGTCCCCGTCGGCGTCGACCTTGACCACCCACATGTCCAGGTCGCCCTGGTTGCCGGTGACATCGCCGTCGTTGGACTCGGACATACCGGCGATGACATAGCCCCCATCGGCGGTCTGGTGGACGCTCCGGGCCCAATCGGTGCCACTTCCACCCAGGGTCCGCTCCCATTGGAGCGCACCTGTGGCGTCGAACTTGAGGATCCAGAAGTCGAACTCGCCCTGGTTCACGGACACATCGCCGTCCGTGGATCCGGCGTAGGCGACGCACACGAAGCCCCCATCGCTGGTGGACCGGATGTCGGTGGCGCGATCGATCCCCGTGCCCCCGAAGCACTGCTGCCATTCGATGGCCGGGGCCACCTGGCCTGTGGCGGATGTGACCACCAATCCGCAACACAGAGCGAGGGAGGATGCATGCTTGATCATCGTCGTGGGGCTTGGGACAAAGATGTCCCGGGCAGGTCCGCCCACGGGCACGGCGTGCCGCCGATCATCAACACCGTGCTGTCCGTCTCCCCTCGAGAGCAGGTACCCCCGAAGCAGGCCATCACGCCCGGCACGGGCTGGGCACAGTCGCTCATTCCCCCCATTCCGCGGATCCCGTTAGCTTCACCGCATATCCCCCCCCCACCATGGCCCTCAGCAATCTGCAAGCCGGCAACTCCAAAGGAGTGGACACGACGATCCGGTTCAAAGAATCGCCGGACAACTCGACATTCTCGATCAATGGACTGGTCTCCGGGTCCGGCACCAACGTGCAATTCACCGTGTACCTGGACCCGGATTCCTTCACGTGCCAGCTGAGCGCGGACAGGACCCAGGTCCTCATCACCATCATCGCGGTCAACCGGAACCCGAAGAACGTGGTCTATACCGTGGATACGGGTGTAGAATTGAAAACCGCTAAAGCCGATTCCACGGCCTTGGTGATGCAATTGATCCCCGTAGGCCAGTCCAACGGCACCGTGTACACGTTCACCAAGTCCACAGGCGGAGGTGGTGCAGCGCTGAAGCGCCCGCGCAAGACCCCTGGTCGGGCCTAGGCGCGGCATCGGATGCGCAAGCGACCGTCCGCACGGCTTCTTCTCCGGGCCGGGCTGCTGGCCCTGTTCGTGGCCTCGGCGTGTCCCGGCACGGCACAGGGTTCCCGCGAACTGGCCTGGGCGGACAGCGTGCTGGAGCAGCTCGCCGGGCACAAGCAGGACGATGCGCGCCGCGCGGCCGAACTGGCGCGGAAGGCCTCTCCGTGGTTGGAGCGCGGGCCCGATGCCTGCAAGGTGTTGCACATCCGTGCGCTGCTGGCCAACTACCTGGACCGGCTCGGCGCGGTGGATTCGGCGGCAGCCCTTTTCCTGGATGACCGGTTCGCCCGGATCGGCACCTGCCCGGCGAACGTGCAAAAGGACTACTTCCGGTTCCTCACCAACGTCCAGCTCAGCCTCGGCGAGTTCGTCCGCGTGGACTCGGTGTGTGTGCTGGCCTACGGGCTGGCGAAAGCAGGTCCCCTGAAGGGCCTGGACCTGAGCGAGCTGCGGTGCAACCACGGGATCGCCATGGCCAGCATGGGGCGCATGGATGCGGCGATGGGACTTTTCCGCAGCGCCTATGAGGACGCCCGTTCGCATGCCTCCACGGAGAACATGACCCAAGCCCTGGCCAACATCGCCACCATCCATGCCTTGTCCGGTGATCGGGATGCCGCGCGAAGGACCTACGAGGAAGTGCGTGACCTCTTGCGCGTGTCCGGCTTCTCCGACCGGTTGGTGCGCTGCTACCAGAACCTGGGATCGATCCACAAGGACCTTGGCAACCTGGAGACGGCCATCGCTTACCAGGATTCGGCGATCGCCCTGGCCCGCAGTTCCGGCTTCCTGGAGGGAGAAGCGGCCGCCACCCAAGGGCTCGCCCAGATCCTGCGGGACCGCACCCCGAAGAATGAGGCGTACGACCAGCTCGATCGCTACCTGCTGCTGCACGACAGCATCCTGAGCAGCGACCGGATCAAGGCGGTGGCGGAGATGCGCGAGAAGTACGAGACCGAGAGGAAGGAACGTGAGAACGTGGCCTTGCGGGCGGAGAACCTGGAGGCCGCCTTGCGCCAGGAACAGCTGCGCCGCACGCGCAACATCTACCTCTCCGTCGGGATCATCGTGCTGCTGGGCGCGATCGCGCTGTGGAGCCGCCTGCGCTTCGTCCACCGCTCACGCGCCGCCATCCGCAAGGAGAAGGACATCAGCGAGGGCCTGCTGCACAACATCCTGCCGGAGGAGGTGGCCGCGGAGCTGAAACAGAAGGGCTACGCGGACGTCAAGGAGTTCGAGGTGGCCACGATCCTCTTCTCCGACTTCAAGGGTTTCACGACGCTGAGCGAGAAGCTCACCGCTGCGGAGCTGGTCGCCGAGATCGACCATTGCTTCAAAGGCTTCGACGGGATCATGGAGCGCCACGGCATCGAGAAGATCAAGACCATCGGCGACGCGTACATGGCCGCCGGCGGCCTGCCTGAACCGCGGCACGGCCATCCAGCGGACGTGGTGCGGGCCGCGCTGGACATGCAGGACTTCATGAGCGACTACAAGGCGCAACGCGTGGCCGAAGGGCGGCTCTACTTCGAGATGCGGCTGGGCCTGCACACCGGGCCGGTGATCGCGGGCATCGTGGGCGTGAAGAAGTTCGCGTACGACATCTGGGGCGACACCGTGAACACGGCCAGCCGCATGGAGAGCAGCGGTGCCCCGGGCCGGGTCAACATCAGCCAGGCCACCTACGAGCGGGTGCGCGACGAGCCCGGCCTGCGTTTCATCCCACGCGGCGAGGTGGAAGCCAAGGGCAAGGGCCGCATGGAGATGTGGTTCGTGGAACGGGCCGCTTGAGCCTGCCAGGGCCGTCGATCACCAGCGCTGGTGCGCCGCCACGCGCTCCAGGATCCCCTGAACATGCTCGTCCTCGGACGGGTGGGCCTTCTCCAGGCGGAAGCGTACCCGCGGGTCGGACCGGTCGACGAAGAGCCCACAGGGCTTGAGCATGAAGGTCCACTTGCAGTCGATGAGGTGGAAGGTGACCGGTTGCCCGCGGCGGAAAGTGAGCCGGCGATGGACCTCGGCACCGTAAGCCGTGCCATCGACGTCCACCGTCACGGACCGCCGATCGGCGGCGATCTCCCGGCACGAAAGACGGAGCCCTTCGAACTCCTGGTGCTGGCCTTCCTTGAAGCTCTCGTTGAGCCGGGTGCCGGAATCCTTCCGCCTGTCGGCCGGTACGCAGGGCGTCAGGTCCGGTGGTGTCGCCGCCGCCGCCTCGGCCACGTAGGCGCCGTAGCACCAGGCCGCCATCACCGGATAGGGGATCCGGCACCAGCCCTCGCGGCCCCAGTCGGTGCCCCAGGAGTTGAGCACCAGGTAGGTGCTGTCGGCATCATCATAGCCCGCACAGATCATGGCGTGCCCCACGATGAGCAGGTCCGGGTCCAGGGTGTCCGGCCCGGCCCACACGAACTCCTTCCCCACAGAGGCCGCGTCCAGGCCCAGGTTCATGAACGAGGCATCGATGCTGAGCGCCACCACGATGGGCCTTCCGGCATAGAGGTGGTGCTTCCACTGCTCCCTGTTGTCGAGCTCCAATCCCAGCGGGTCGCGCATGCGGTGCTGTGTCGCCTCGGAAAAGGCCTGCATCGGAATGCTGTCCTGGCAGGCCGTCACCGCACTATCGTACGGCAGGGTGCTCCACCGGCACACGCCGTTGTCCACCGCCACGGTGAGCGCATGGATCAGGTCCGTCCCTTGATCGCAATCCCCCCGGCTCAGATACTGCATGGTGTAGTTGTAGACGAAGGCCGGTGAATAGGCCACGCGGGACGCCACGCTATCCCTCTCCGTTCCCTGGAGGTTCCTGCGGTTCTCCTGGAAGGAGCGCAAGGCATAGCCGACCGCCCAGCCCGTGCAGCTGTTGCGGTCGCCTTGAGCGCCCGCCTTGGGGAACCAGGAGGCCAGGTCGAAGCGCGTCGGCAGCTTCACGCCGCGAGGGGGATGGAACGGGCGCTCCGTCGGGATGTTCAACAGCGACTCACGGTCGGGGTAGGCCGCTCCGGTGGCGAAGGGCACGCTGTCCTGCTGGGCCGAAAGACCGGCCTGCACGCCGAAAAGGCAAAGGAGCAGGCACAGTACCGGACGCCACTGCGGACAAGGCATGCACCGAAGGTAGGCAGGCGCCGCGTCCGGGTCCGGGCGGGGATCACTCCATCTCCACGCCCATACCGGCGATCCGCGCATCGACGGGCCGCACCTGCAGCATGATCCGGAAGCGGCCCTTCCCTTCGCTCCGCTTCATCGTCAGCACGTACTCCTCCGGGCTCAGCTGCTCCACCCCGTTGATGGTATGCGCACCGATGTCCGCGTGCAGTCGCTTGAACATGCCCACGTGCTCCTCGATCGGCATCATCTCGAGGAAACCGGGCCCCAGGTTCTCCTTCAACCAGGCGGCCAGCGTGGCATCGTCACCCCCGTGGGCGATCACGGCGGAGAGGGCCTTCATGCGGTCACCGACGGGGCCTTCCGGGAGGCCCTCCAGCGCCCTGGCCGATTGCGGGAGCCGCGGGGCGTAGGTGCTGTCGAACACCATGCGGCCCAGCTCCCAGGCCAGGTCCTGCATGCCCCGCGCGCTGGCGTTGCTCAGCAGCACCACGGTCACCCCTTCGTCCGCGTACCACAGCACATCGGCGAACTGCACCCCATTGCCGCCGTTGTGGGTGATGAGGCGCGTGCCGCGTGGGGTGCGGAAGAGCGCCCAGCCATAGCCGTAGTGCGAACCGGCACCCCGACCTTCCTCCACGTGCGGGGCGAACATGGCCTTCACCGAAGCATCGCTCAATACCCTGCGGTCGTGGAGCGCCTGCACCCAGGCGGCCAACTCATGTGTGGTGCTGAGCATGCCGCCGTTGCCGCGCAGGTGCCAGCCAGGCCCGCCGTTCACGGTGGGATGGTCCAGCATGGTGCCCCAGCGTGTCCCGTCCTTGCGGTAGCCGATGGCCAGTTCCTCCACCGCGGGATCGGCGAAGCGGTACGCGGTGTGGGCCAGACCGGCCGGTGCCAGCAACGCGGTGCGGAGGTGGTCCTCCAGCGCCATCCCGGTCACGTGCTCCACGATGATCCCCAGCAGGCTGTAGCCCACGTTCGAGTATTCGAATCCTGTGCCCGGTGCGAACTTCAGCGGGGTGCCCAACGCCAGGCGCGTGTAGTCCGCGCCATCGATGGCCGTGTTGTCATCGCCGATGGCACCCGGGAATCCCGCGCTGTGCGTGAGCAGGTGGTGCAGGGTGATCCCGCGTTTATCCGGCGGAACGCCCGGCAGGTGCTTCGAAAGGCTGTCCTCCACCTGCAAGCGGCCCTGCTCCTGCAGCTTCAGGATGCATGCAGCGGTGAACTGCTTGGTGATGGACCCGATCGCATGCACGGTGGCCGGCGTGTTCGGCAGCCGGTTCTCGCGATCACGCAGGCCGTAACCGGTGTCGAGGACCGTTCGGCCTGCGCGGGTGACGAGCACCGACCCGTTGAAACCGACCTCCGCCGCGCCGTTCAGGAAACGGTCCATGCGGTCCGCCAGGCGTCCTTCAGCCGGATCCTGGACCGCCGTCGTGGCGGGATCGATGCCCGCAGGGTCCGGCGTTCCGCAGGCGAGCAGCAGGGCGGCGAACGTACCAGGGAGGAAGTGATCCAGATGGGCCATCGCGGGTTCGAAGGTGGTGGGGACCCGCGGGACGGCGTGTTAAGGGGCGTTAAATGGGGCGGGCCGGTGGATCACACATCAAGGACGAGCGGCAGTGTAAGGACCACACGCGTGCCCTGGGGCAGGTCGGTGTAGGTGAAACCCGCCGGTCGGCCCTTTTGTCGACCGACCAGATCGAGACGGGCACGGGTGATCGCGGTGCCGAGGGAGGTCTTCTTGGCGAGGGCCGGTTCGTCCACCCCTGGAGACCGGTCGCGACCGCCGGCGGCGGCGCGTCCCTGACCATCGTCCTCCACCACGAACCGGAGGTCATCGCCCTCAAGGCGCACGTGGAGCGCGATGTGGCCGCGATCGGTCCGACCGGCCATCCCGTGCCAGATGGCGTTCTCCACGAAGGGCTGGGCCACCAGGGGCGGAACAAGGACCAGGTCCGGGTCGATGGCCGGATCCACGTGGATGTGGTAGGAGAACCGGTCGTTGGTGCGGGCCTGCTCCAGGTTGAGGTAGAGCTCCAAGGCCTCCAGGTCGCTGCGCAAGGGCACCTCCGCATGGCGGCTGTTCTCCAGCACAAGGCGCATGAGCCGGGCGAACCGGGACAGGAAGATGCCGGCCCTGTCCGGATCATTCCGCTCCACGAAGGACTGGATGGAGTTGAGCGCGTTGAAGATGAAGTGCGGGTTCATCTGGCTGCGCAAGGCCTGGATCTCGAGGCGCGCGGCCTCCTTTTCGAAGTGCTCGGTGCGGTGCTGCATCTCGGCCTCGGCGAGCCGGGCATCGGCCTCCGCGGTCTCCTTGGCGCGGCGCACCGAGCGGATGCGGTCGCCGATGATGAACGAGAACAGCACGATCTGCAGGGTCATCGCCCATTGCGTGGACCGCGCCACCACGAACGTATCGAGCCCCAAGGGCACGTTGAGATAAATGAGGGTCTGGATGGCCACCGCCAGGATGTAGGGCAGGTTGGCCCAGAGCAAGGCGCGGGCGGTCCGGCTTCCCCGGCGGGCCAGGACCACATGTACCGCTGCAGCGCAGACGATGTAAATGAGCATCAGCACATCGGCCAGGGTGCTCAAGGGCACACCGGCCACCGAGCGCCAGATGAGATAGCCCCCCTGTGCGGTCAGGGCGGCCACCACGAGCGCGCGCATGGCGGCATGCAAGCGCGGCACGGTGGTCCGGGTCTGGAACAGGTCGCGCACCACGGCGAAGCTGCCCCAGAGCACGCCCGCCAGGCCCAGGGAAAGCCATTCCACCTGGCGCAACGGAACATGGGGCACCAGGATCAGGATGATCCGGTCGCCGATCGAGGCATAGAACAGGAGGATCCCTGCCAGGAACACCATGAAGGAGATGAACACAGGGTCCCCGAGCGAGCGGTACAGCTGCATGTTGTAGATCAAGAGCAGCAGCACGATGCCGGCGAAGAAGCCCTGCGCGAGGTTCCGCCGGCGCAGATCGCTCTCGAAGTGCAAGGCATCCATGAAGAGGAACTGGACCTTGGGCGGCTGTCCGCACGGCGGCACCTGCACGAGCACGGTGTCCTGCACGCCGGGTGGAACGCGCAGCAGGGCGTGCCGGTCCTGTGAGGTCTGCCGCAGCCGTTGGCCGAACTCCATCCGCGCCGCATGCGGTGGGCCATCGGTGGGCCTGAAGGTCCAATGCGTGATGCAGGAGCACTCGGGCAGCACGGGCATCCAATAGAACAAGGCCTCCACGGGTCCGTCGTTCAACAGGATGAACCGGTACCACAGGATGCTGGATGCGGCCTGCGGTGTGACCAGCGGCGCCCGGGCGTAAGGCACCCATCGCGCAGCGGGCATCTGCTTCACCTCCTCGGGGACCATCGCACCGGTGCTATCGAGGAAGGCCTCCACATAGCGCGCGACGGAACCCATTCCCTGACCAAGCTCCGAGGTCGTTGCCCGGGTCGCCTGTTGCGGCGGCGTTGACCGCGCGGGCACCGGGTTCCTCACGGTCACCAGAAAGGCGACGAGGAGCAGCACGGAAAGGCAGGAGCGGAGCATCGCTGCTGAAGGTAGCCTGCGGGCGCTTCCGAAGGTCCGCTCCTACCCACAAAGGGTGAAAATCGTCGTGTCGGGTCCTGGCCCGGATGACAACCATTGGACGGTCCTTTTACCTTGCCGACGATGGACCAACCGGGGGCCGAACTGTACATCCTCTCGCGGCTGCGCCACGGGCTGCCCAAGGCGCGCACGTACCACAACTTCAGCCACACGCTGGACGTGTACCGCTCCGTGGTGGCGAACGCCGCGCAAGCCGATGTGCATGGGGAGGATCTGGACCTGCTGCGGACGGCTGCGCTCTACCATGATTCGGGCTTCCTGGTGCAGGACCTGGAGCACGAGGCGGCCGGCTGCGTGCTGGCGCGCGAGGCGCTTCCACAGTTCGGGTACAGCCCCGGGCAGATCGAGCGGGTGTGCGCCATGGTGATGGCCACCAAGATCCCGCAGCGACCTCAGGATGAGCTGGGCATGCTGCTCTGCGATGCCGACCTGGACTACCTGGGGCGGTCGGATTTCTTCCGCATCGGCACGACGCTCTTCTGGGAGCTTCGGAACTACGGAGTGCTGACCACGGAGCGGCAGTGGAACGAGCTGCAGGTGCGTTTCCTGGAGGCGCACACCTACTTCACCGAGCAGAGCCGGCGCGAACGCGAGCCGGTGAAACAGCGCCACCTGGCCGAGGTGAAGCGCTGGCTCGAGGAGAATCCGTGATCAGGCCTTCGGACGCGACCACCAGGCCCAGGCGTACAGCAAGGCCACCACGGCCAGAGGGCCACTGATCACGAGCACCCAATCCGGTCGGTCCGAGGCCCACAGGGCATAGATGCCCGCGAGGACGCTGAAGGCGAGCGCCCCGATCCACGCCTTGCGCCAGGCCACCACCACGATCAGCAGGCAGGCCAGGGCCGGCAGCAGGTGAAGAAGCGCATCGCGCAGACGTTCGAACCCATCCCCCGGTCCGGCGAAGGTGTCCGCCGCGAAGAGGCCGAGGAAGGCCACGAGCAGGAACGCGGCACCGCGCGAGACCCAGCGCAACAGGACGGCAGGCATGGACATGACCGGTGGGAAAGTGGCGCAACCTAGGCGAAGGAACGCGGACGCGCGATGACCGTGCTCACGAACGGCACCGTGGCGTGAGGAGCGGCGCACTTGCCGGACTTCTCAAACCCTCGCGGTGATCAGGGTCCTTCGGTAAGCTCCGTCGACAGCGACCACCACGATGCCCAGGACCAGCAGCCCAAGGATGCCGGTGAGGCCGGCGATGGACCCCAGCAGCGGATGGCCCTGGGCGGCAAAGAGGGCGTAGGTTCCGGCACTCCCGTTGATGATGCCGTGGAGGAGAGCGCTGGTCCAGACGTGGCCGGTGCGCCAGCGCGTGTGGTCGAAGAGCACCGCGAGCACCAGGCAGAGCAGCACCATCATGCCGATGCCGGCCACGGGATGACCGGGGTAGTTGTGGCCGATGGCGATGAGCGGTGCGTGCCACAGCCCCCAGACCAGGCCGGTGAAGCCGATGCGCCGCGCCGCGGGCCAATGCGCGAGCCGGCCCCAGAGGTAGCCGCGCCAGCCCAGCTCCTCGCCCAGCATGAAGGGCAGGTTCACCGTACCGGCCGCCAGCACCGCGGCGAGCAAGGCCCCGAGCAGGATGAGCGCCGGCGGGAAGCGTCGGAGCGGGGCGAGCTTCTCCTCCTCCACCGGTTCCGCGCCCAGCTTCGCCACGAGGTCCCGCACCTGGTCGACCAGGCCATCACTGGTGAACACCACGCGGCCGAAGCCGCCTTCGGGGAAGCCCCCGGAGAGGATGGCGGTGGTGGCCAGGATCACCGGCACGATCGCGATGCCCACGCAGGCGGTGAGCAGGAAGGGACGCAGGCGGAAGGGGCGTATCGCCACGCCCAGCAGCGACCAGCCCGCACGGTCGAAGCGATGGACGCACAGCAGGGCGGCGAGGGCGGGCCCGAACATGGCGGCGCCCGCCACTGCAGCGTATCCCGGTGCCGTGGCGCTGCGCACCCCGAAGGCCATGCCCACCAAGGCGATGGTCCAACTGATGCCGAAAGCCAGGGCCAGGAACCGCCATACCCGTCCGTCCATGCCGACAAGGTAGGCGACAGGGTGGAAGGGACCTTACATGGCCTTGTCCCTCACCACCACGTAGTTCAGCTTCAACTGGGTGGTACCGACGAGCGGTCCATCCAGGTGCAGCACACCGGCCTGTCGATCGGTCCGCTCGCTCTTCTCCCCCACTTGAAGCAGGCTATGGCAGCGCTGCACCGCGATGCGCGGGGCGCTCAGGCGGGTGACGATGCGGAAGCTCTCATGCCACCAACCGATATCCTGCAGGTTGAGCTGCCCCATCACATAGCGGATCACCGGGGCCTTCTGCGGTCCGTTCCAGTACACGTTGCTGAGGGTGACGCTGGCCTTGCTGGGCATGTTGACATGGATGGAAGCGATGCGGGCGGCGTGCTCCACATGGAAGTTGGCCAGGGTGAAGGACTTCACCACCGGGTTGCCGGCGATGCCCCCCTCATCGCCATCGGTGACCGCGGAGAGGAAGAGGTCATGGTCGCACGGGGCGCCTTCGCTCACACAGTCGGTCATGCGCACCCCGCCGCTGTTGAGCACGGCGAAGGCTTCGGTGGTGGAGGTGGCGCAATAGACCCGGCATTGCTCCAGGACCGTGCTGTTGCTCTGGCTGTTGAACGCGGAGGCCCCAGGCCAGTCGCCCTGCCGCACCGCGATGCCGCGGCCGGTCGGATTGGTGACGAACACATGCTCCAGTCGGGCCATCAGGCAGAACCGAAGGTCCACCGCGGTCTCGGTCTGTCGCACACACTTCACGTTGCGCACCGAACTGCCCAGTGTGGCCTGCAGGTCGATGGCTTTCCGGCCGCCCTCGATGAGGCCGAAATCGCGGATGATATACCGGGATGAAAGGCGGGCCACCGCAGCCTTTTGATCGGCCACCGCACAGGTGAATCCGCGGGAATCGGGCCCCAGCCGCAAGATGGCCCCCGCACCATCGACGATCAATAGGGGGCGGGCGGGCAGCTCAATGTCGGTCGAACAGCTGTACTCCGCAGCCCCATCGAACCGGACCTCCGTCGCGTCGGCCGGCAGGGTGGCGAAGAAGGCGGCCACGTTCCCCGGGGGCACGGTGTACGGAACGGCCAGGGTGCGAAGGGATCCAAGGCCAAGGCCCAGGACTAGGACGAGCACGAGCGCACTGCGATGCATGGTGCAAAGGTGGGCTGCAGGGGAAGGGAGCTGAGGAATGCCCCCGGAACATATGTATGGCCATACATATGTTCCGGGATCCCGAGCGATGACCGTGAGAAGCTCGTGACGCGCCAACCCTTGTCCAGGGCGGCTCACACGCGATCGTGGCGGCAGCTCTGCCCTGTGCGATACTACCGATGTATGTATGGCCATACATACGTTTTCTGTCGTCTTGGACCATCAGGCCCCCGAGCTGCTCCGTTCCAAGTCCTGCGCGGGGTACAGGCCTTGGGCCCGGAGCCATTACCCGTGTCGAACTCCGGGATGTATGTATGGCCATACATATGTTCCGGGGTCCCGAGCGTTGACCGTGAGCAGTTCGTTACGCGCCAACCCTTGTCCAGGGCGGCTCACACGCGATCAGGTCGACAGCTCTACCCTGTACGATACTACCGATGTATGTATGGCCATACATACGTTTTCTGTCGTGTTGGACCATCAGGCCCCCGAGCTGCTCCGTTCCATGTCCTGCGCGGGCTACAGGCCTTGGGCCCGGAGCCATCACCCGGATCGAACTCCGGGATGTATGTATGTCCATACATGTGTTCCAAGGTCCGGAACGGTGATCTCGCCCAATTCGACATGTGCAAACCCACGTCCAGCGCGGCACACGAGCGTTCGGAGGGGGATCGCTCCCCTGAATGACCACCTTGAAGTATGTATGGCCATACATACATGAGTAGTACCGGTCTACGTCTACCTTGACCGCCGTGCGCCCCACCCTCCTCCTCGTCCATGGCTTTCCGCAGGATGCCACCCTCTGGGATGGGACCGCGGCCGAACTGCGCGATCGGGCGGACGTCATCACCCCGGACCTCCGCGGGTTCGGATCGGATGACCGGGAGGTGCCGAGCGTCCTCAGCATGGACATGCTGGCCCGGGACCTCGCCGACCTTTTGGACCAACGCGGTGTGCACCGGGCGGTGATCGGCGGGTTGAGCATGGGCGGATACGTGGCGCTGGCGTTCGCAGAACGTTGGCCACAGCGTGTGCAGGCCTTGGTGCTGTGCAACACGCGGTCCACCGCGGATCCGGACGAGGTCCGCCAGGCCCGGTCCGCTACCGCTGAGACCGCGTTCACCAAGGGCACGGCGTTGATCGCGCGGGGGATGATGCCGAAGCTGCTTTCCGCGTCGACACGCCGCGAACGGCCCGGACTGGCCACGCGGGTCGAGGCCATGATGGCCCGGCAGCGACCCGCCTCGGTGGCCGCCGCCGCCCTGGGAATGGCCGCACGTCCGGACCGCACCGCTGTGCTGCAGGGGCTCCAGGCCCCCGTGCTGATCATCACCGGTGAAGCGGATGAACTGATGCCTCTGCCCACCAGCGAAGCCATGCGGGCGGCCGCAGCGGACGCCCGGCTCGTGGTGATCCCGGGCGCCGGGCATCTGAGCAACATGGAGCGACCTGATGCGTTCCATCGAGCGGTGCGCGACTTCCTGAACGAGCTTTCCCGGGCGACATGAGCGCTCCCGTTCCGGAACGATGGCGGGTGGTCCTGGCCTTTGCGGCCATCTACATCATCTGGGGAAGCACGTACTACTTCATCCGTGAAGCCCTGACCGGATTCCCGCCCATGCTGTTGGGGGGCTTCAGGTTCGCCACGGCCGGCCTGCTCATGCTGGGTTGGTGCGCGGTCACCAGGCAGGATATCCGGCCCGGTCGGTCCCTGGGGCTCGCTGCGCTCGTGGGCGTTCTGCTGCTCTTTGTGGGCAATGGAGTGGTCGTTTGGGTGGAACGCACCCTTCCCAGCAGCGTAGTGGCCATTCTGATCGCGGTAGCCCCGTTGAGCTTCGTGCTGCTCGACCGGCCTCAATGGTCGGTGAACCTGCGCAGCCCCTCCGTCCTGCTGGGCGTGGTAGGCGGGTTCGCTGGCGTGTGGCTCCTGTTCAGTGGGCGGCTCTCTGCCCAGGTCTCCGCCGATGCATGGGCGGAGGAACGCACGGCATTGGTCTGGATGGTGCTGGCCATCACCGCATGGCCCGCGGGCAGCTTGATCACCAAGTACAGACCATCCCCACTGCCTGCCGCGGTGAACACCTCCTGGCAGATGCTCGCCGGCGCGGCCGCTTTCCTGCTCGCCGCCACCGGTCGTGGAGAATGGGGCGCCATCGAATGGCAGGCGATCCCGCTTCGGGCGTGGGGCGCCATGGCCTACCTGATCGTGCTCGGCTCGCTGGTGGGGTTCAGCGCCTATGTATGGCTGCTCGGCGTGCGACCCGCCGCCCAGGTCAGCACCTATGCTTACGTGAACCCGGTGGTGGCCGTGCTGTTCGGTGTGCTCCTGGGCGAGGAGCGGCTGGGCTGGCGGGAGCTGACCGGGCTGGGCATCATCCTCACCGGTGTGCTGTTGATCAACCTCGCCCGCTACCGCGATCGATCGCGGCGCTGATCCGGAGCGGTTCCTTTGCAGGCACATGCTCACCGCCGACCTCAGCGCAGCCATGGAGCTGCGGACCCCGCGCCTCCTGTTGCGACCCTTCACGCCCGAGGACGCCGAGGCCTTGTTCCAACTGCGTTCCGACGAGCGCGTGATGGCGATGATCGGCAGGCCGCGCACGACCTCACTGGAGGACGCCCGTGCATCGATCGAACGCATCCGTGCCGACCAGGCTGCGTCGAAGGCGGTATCCTGGGCGGTGCAGCTGGCCGATGACCCGGTGATGTGCGGCACCATTGGTCTCTATCGGCCGAGCTGGGAGCATCACCAGATCGAGGTCGGATATCTGCTACGACCCGGGCTCTGGGGACAAGGCCTGATGGGAGAAGCCTTGCGTGCCGTGGTGGACCTGGCCTTCGCGCGGTACGGCTTTCATCGCGTCGAGGGCATCACCGATCCGCGGAACACCACCTCGCGCAGGCTGTTGGAGAAGAACGGCTTCGTCCTGGAAGGCCTGTTCAAGGAGAACTACCATTGGAACGGCCTCTTCCTCGATTCGGCGGTGTACGGCCTCCTCGCTCCGGCACGCCGCATGGGGCCTGCGTTGGGCCCTCCCCCTCGCTGACCCACGGTCGACCACCGCCTCTGCCCCCTTGAACAGCGGATGGCGTCCGGCCCGACGCGGATCGTCCCCACTTCGAGCATGCTCCGCTCGCCGACCGGGCGAAGGGCGGCGGTCCGACGGGGGCGCTGGTCCCCGGTGTGAACAGCCACTATGGCCGAACGCACCTACCTTGCGGTGGCCGTTTGAACCAGGCCCGATCGAACCCTACGCGACGAACGCGGTCCAACCCCTGAACCCGAACGACCATGATCCGTACCCTCATCATCCCTCTCGTCACCCTGGTGCTTGCTGTTTCATCCCTGCACGCCCAGGATCGCACCGCGACACGTCAGCGCACGCCGGAGGACGCCGCCACGCGTGCCGCGCGCCGCACGGAGCACATGCGCAGCACCCTGCAGCTCACCGAGGACCAGGTGGCCCGGGTGCAGGCCATCAACCTGAAGCATGCCGAGGCGGTGGAGGCCGCCCGCGCGGCCGACAAGGCCCAGCGTGACCAGGAACGGCAGGAACTGAGGGCCTCCTACGACGCCGACCTCAAGGCCGTGCTGACGCCCGAGCAATACGAACGGCTGCTCGAACAACGCCGAAAGCAGACCGAGCGGCGCGAGGCGCGGCCCGCACCGGAGCGCCCGGCCCATCAGGAGTAAGCGCTGACCCAAGCCATGTGCGGGGCGCCTGCGGGCGCCCCGCATCTTTTCGGGCCCGCTTGCGTACACGGGCGCGCAACGAACAAGGTCGGGCCCGGTGGTTGTTACCTTAGCGCCCGCGAAAACGACAACTGTTCATCCCACCGAGCACGGGCACGACATGAGCGAGACAGCGAAGATCATCCTGGGGGACAAGTCCTATGAACTGCCGGTGGTGGTGGGTTCAGAGGGAGAGAAAGCCATCGACATCAGCAAGCTTCGCGAGGAGAGCGGCTACATCACCCTCGACCTGGGGTACAAGAACACCGGGGCCACGACCAGTGCGATCACCTTCCTCGATGGAGAAGAGGGCATCCTGCACTATCGCGGTTATCCCATCGAGCAGCTGGCGGAGCAGAGCAGCTTCCTCGAAGTGGCCTACCTGCTGTTGAACGGGGACCTGCCGAACAAGCGGCAGATGGAGGAGTTCGAAGGCAACGTCCGGTACCACTCGCTGGTGCACGAGGACATGAAGCGGTTCTTCGAGTTCTTCCCGAACAACGCGCACCCCATGGGGATCCTGAGCGCGATGGTGAACTCCCTGAGCACCTTCTACCCGAAAAGCCAGGACCCGCATCGTCCGATGAAGGACCGTGAGCGCACCATCTTCAGGCTCATCGCCAAGATGCCGACGCTCGCCGCGATCAGCTACAAGAACAACCTGGGCCATCCGTACATGTACCCGAGCAACAAGCTCAGCTACGTGGACAACTTCCTGTACATGATGTTCGGCCTGCCCACCGAGGAGTACAAGGTGGACCCCGTGGTGAGCAACGCGCTGAACAAGCTGTTGATCCTGCACGCCGACCATGAGCAGAACTGCAGCGCGAGCACGGTGCGCATGGTGGGCAGCAGCCAGGCCAACCTGTACAGCGCGGTCAGTGCGGGCATCGCAGCGTTGTGGGGCCCTCTCCATGGCGGTGCCAACCAGGAGGTGATCGAGATGCTGGAGACCATCCGCAACGACGGTGGCGACATCCAGAAGTGGGTGAACAAGGCCAAGGACAAGAACGACCCCTTCCGGCTCTTCGGGTTCGGCCACCGCGTGTACAAGAACTTCGATCCGCGGGCCCGGATCATCAAGAAGGCCTGCGACGATGTGCTGGGCAAGCTGGGCATCTCCGACCCGGTGCTGGACATCGCCAAGCAATTGGAGGAGATCGCGCTCAAGGACGACTACTTCGTAAGCCGCAAGCTCTACCCCAACGTCGACTTCTACAGCGGCATCATCTACAGGGCCATCGGCATCCCCACCCGCATGTTCACGGTGATGTTCGCCCTGGGCCGCCTGCCGGGATGGATCGCCCAATGGAAGGAGATGGTCGAGAACAAGGAGCCCATCGGGCGCCCCCGCCAGATCTACACCGGCGCCACCAAGCGGGACTATGTGGTCATGAAGGACCGCAAGTGATCCGATCGTACTGACGATCCTCAGCCCCGGCCGAAGCGCCGGGGCTTTGTTTTACGGTCAGCGGGTACGAACTTCAACCCATCCAAGCACCCTGACCATGACCACGGCGACCAAAGCACAGACCCACAAGCACATCGGCGACCTGCACTTCGAGCACCAAGTGTGGCTGAACCGCCTCCGTTTCTACAAGGACGAGATCGGGATCTTCGAGAAGCGTCTCGAGGAGATCGTGTCCCGCAACTCCGC
>JAEUSW010000128.1 GCA_016788285.1 Flavobacteriales bacterium | reverse complement strand
GCGCTCGTGGACCCCTTCGGCGGACTGCTGCACCTGGACCAGGGGCTGATCCGCACCCCGCTGGACCCCGATATCACCTTCAGCGACGACCCGCTGCGCATGCTCCGGGCGGTGCGCTTCGCCAACCAGCTCGGCTTCGTGATCGACCCGGACACGTTCGCGGCCATCGCGCGCAACGCCCAGCGGCTGGAGATCATCAGCGCGGAGCGCATCCACACCGAGCTCAACAAGATCCTCGGCTGCCGCAGGCCCAGCGTCGGCTTCAACCTGATGCGCGACAGTGGGCTGCTCCAGCAGTTCTTCCCGGAGTTCGTGGCCCTGAGCGGCGCCGAGGAGAAGTATGGCATCGGGCACAAGGACAACTTCCACCACACCCTGCAGGTGCTGGACAACGTGTGCGCCGAGAGCGATGACCTGTGGCTGCGCTGGGGCGCGGTGATGCACGACATCGCCAAACCCCTCACCAAGCGCTTCGTGCCCGGCCAGGGCTGGACCTTCCACGGCCACGAGGACAAGGGCGCGCGCATGGTGCCGCGGATCTTCCGCCGGCTGAAGCTGCCGCTGGACGACAAGATGAAGTTCGTCCAGAAGCTCGTCGCCCTGCATCTGCGGCCCATCGCCCTCACCAAGGAGGAGGTGACTGACAGCGCTGTGCGTCGTCTGCTGTTCGACGCCGGCGACGACATCGACGCGCTGATGATCCTGTGCCGCGCCGACATCACCAGCAAGAACGAGCGCAAGAAGGAACGCTACCTGCGGAACTACGAGCTCCTGATGGGCAAGCTGGCCGATGTGGAGGAAAAGGACCGCGTGCGCAACTTCCAGCCGCCGGTCACCGGCGAGGACATCATGCAGGCGTTCGGCATCCCGCCGTGCAAGCTGATCGGCGACATCAAGACGGTCATCAAGGACGCCATCCTCGACGGGGTGATCGCCAACGACCGGGACCAGGCCTGGCAGCTGATGTTGGCCGAAGGTCGCCGCCTCGGGCTCAGCCCGACCCCTTCCGCGACGTCCGGGACCTAGGGGAGCTGTTCTGTCCGCACCGCCGTGGGCACCGCGCCGCCGATGGAGATCAGCAGCCGGTCACGATCGTTGCCGGCGCCTGCGTATCGCACCCGACCGTCCAGGCCGACATCCTCAGGCCAGTATCCGGTGACGGACGCGGTGGGCACCACGCCACCGATGCGCAGGAGCATCGCGTCGCGGTCGTTCTGTGCACCGGTGTAGCGGAGCTCGGCATCGCGGAGGGCATTGCCGCTCCACAGCAGGGCGCGCCCGTCGCGCAGGCGCCGGGCGTCCGTGCCGAACACGGGGAGCTGCGGGTCCGACAGATCCACCGCCGCGGGCTCGCGGGTGAGGGCGATGGCGGAGGCCAGGCATGCGCCGAGGTGGTTGCGGTGGCGCACCGCGATCCGGTAGCTGCCCGGTGCGGTGGCGAACTCCGGCGTTCCGCCGTCCGGCGCCACGACGTCACCATCCCGCTGCACGAGACCGTTGGCCGTGGCCAGCACGGTGCCGCCCGTCGCTGCATCGCGCAGTTCCAGGAAGACCCAGTCCACCACGGCGTCCGGTCCGGTGATGGTCAACAACGCCGGGTCGAGGGCCTGCCCTGCCCCGGCCCCCAGATGCACGAAGCCCGCGGCCGAGCTCGGCTCGACGGCGGGGATCAGGCCCTGCGCCCGGAGCGCGTCCTCCATCACATCGGCCGCTTCATCATATGGCCCGTCGAGCAACACGCGCAGCTGGGCCCGCACCACCACCGGGGGGCAGTCCGTGAACACGCTCTGCGCCGTGATGCGCGGCGACACCGCCAGCGAATCCGCGAAGGCATCACCGGCTGCGGGGTCGTCCTTCAGGTAGCGCTTGAGCCAGAGGAGCGCCAGGTCCTGGGCGGCATCCTGCTGCTGGGCGCGCGTGAGGCTGCCCGGCCCGCCGCAGGTGGTCTCCCCGAAGCTGCAGTTGAAGTTGCTGTTCGCGAAGTAGCAGTGGCCCCCGCCGGTGATGCTCACGTACGCCTTGCACGCGGAGCCGCTGGAGGTGTACATCGGCAGCTGGTTCGACGCGGCCGGCGTCACGCAATCCTCGCTACCGGCGAAGACCAGCGTGGGCACGGTGACGGTGGCCGCCGCGGCGATGGCGGACGGGTTGGTCTCCGCCGGGGCGAAGTTGACCACGGTGGTCACCAGCGGCGACGAGGCCGCGCCCAGGAAGGAGGCGCCGCCGCCCATGCTGTGCCCCAGCACCGCCGAGGTGGGGAACACCCGGCCGAAGAAGGGAGATCCGGCATCGGTATCGAGCGACCGCATCGCGCCGACGACGAAGGCCAGGTCGAGCCCGAAGTTGCCGTGGCTGGGCAGGAAGCCACCCTCGGTGGTGGGCAGCACGAGGATGAAGCCTTCCGGCACGAACGCATCCCGGAAGTTGGCATAGGCACCCACGGTCATCACGAAACCGTGACCGAAGGCGAGCACCGGGAAGCGTCCCGTGGCCACGGGGGTGTTGGCCCCCGCCGTGGTGGCCGGATAGAACACCTCGCAGGGGATCTGCCGCCCGCCGCGCGTGGGATCGGTGAACGTGAGGGTGCGGGACCCGATGGCGAAGGGTTGGGCGGCCAGGAGCGTCGGCACCGCCAGGGCGAGCACAAGGGAAGGTCGGAGCATGGGGACCGTGGGAGGAATGGAACGGCAACTTACGGCGGAACACCCCCGGCCGGCTGACGGTTCGCGCAATGCGGTAGCTTCGTCCCTTCATTCCCGCGCCATGCGCATCTACCGTTTCCGCGTGCTGCTCGACGATGCCAGCGAGGCCTTCCGCGACATCGAGATCGGCAGCGAGCAGGACTTCCGGCAGCTCCACGAGGCCATCAAGCAGGCCTTCGGCTTCACCGGAAGCGAGATGGCCTGCTTCTATGTGAGCGACGAGGAATGGAACAAGGGCGCGGAGATCCCGCTGGCCGACCTGGGCTTCGGCGAGGAGGGGACACCACCACCGGCCCTGATGGACCAGGTGTACATCAGCGACCACATCCGCAGCACCCGGCAGCGCTTCCTCTACGTGTACGACTTCCTGCACATGTGGGTCTTCATGGTCGAGCTGATCGGTGCCCACCCTCCGGAGAAGGAGGTGCACTACCCCCGCATGGTGCTGAGCTTCGGCACGCCGCCGGCCGAGAACAGCCGCATGGACGCGGCGCTGCTGCCCCCCGATGAGGACGACAGCTACGCGGAGGACACCGCCGAGGTGTACGATCCGGAGGAGGACCTGGGCTTCGACGATGATGACGACCTGGGCCCGGGGAGCGAGGACGATGGGCTGAGCGGGCACGAGCCGCTGCCCGACGAATACCACTGATGGTCCGCGGAACGCTCGTCGTGGTGGGTGGTCCCACGGCCTCGGGCAAGACGGCGTTGGCCGCTGCGCTCGCCGCGCGCCTCGGCACCGAGGTGATCAGCGCGGACGCCCGGCAGTTCTACGGGGCCATGCGCATCGGCACGGCCCGGCCCGCCGAGGACGAGCTCCTCGGCGTGCCGCATCACTTCCTGGGGCACCTGGACCTGGAGGAGACCTGGAGCGCAGGCCGCTTCGCCCGTGCCGCGGAGCCCGTGCTGCAACGCCTCCTGAACGCTCATGGCCGCGCGGTGCTCGTGGGCGGGAGCGGGCTCTACATCGATGCCCTGATCAAGGGCTTCGACCCCCTGCCCGAGGCTGACGAGGACCTGCGGAGCCGCCTGCGCGACCGGGTGAAGCGTGAAGGCCTGCACGCCTTGGTGGTGGAGCTGGCCCGGCTCGATCCCGCGACGGTTGAACGGATCGATGTCCGGAACCCGCAACGCGTCCTTCGCGCGCTGGAGGTCTGCCTGGTGACCGGCAGACCGTTCAGCGAACAGCGCCACGCACCGCAGCACCGCACGGACCTGGACCTGGTGCGTGTGGCGCTGCACCCGCAGCGCTCCTTGCTCTACGCCCGCATCGACGCCCGCGTGGACGCCATGATGGCCGCCGGCCTGCTCGAGGAGGCCCGGTCCCTGCTCCCCCACCGCCACCTCAACGCGTTGAACACCGTCGGCTACAAGGAGCTGTTCCAGCACCTCGACGGAGCGCTCACCCTGGCCCGCGCGGTCGACCTCATCAAGCAGCACACGCGCAACTACGCCAAGCGCCAGCTCACTTGGTCGCGACGCGACCCGGGATGGGTCCGGGTGGAAACCACCACCACCCGGGACGGCGTGGAGCAGGTGCTCCGGCTCCTCCCCTGATCGTGGTATGGGTCGCCCGGCGTGCCGGGACTAGTTTTGGCGCCCATTTCCGCATCGATGACGACGCACCGCACCGCCCTGCAGAACGGCTGGGCTTTCCTCCTCCCGCTCCTGTTCATCGGTTGCGCCGAGGGCGGATCCACCGGCGGACAAGCGCGTGAAGTGAACGTGTACAGCCACCGGCACTATGACACGGACAGGGCGCTGTTCGACGCGTTCACCCAAGCCACCGGCATCACGGTGAACCTGGTGCTGGCAGACGACAATGAGGTGCTGGCGCGGCTGGAGCGCGAGGGTGAGCGGAGTCCGTGCGACCTGCTGATCACCAGCGATGCGGGGCGGCTGGGGCAGGCCCGCCTGCGCGGACTGCTGCGTCCGGTGCGGAGCGCGTTGCTGGACAGCGTGGTCCCTGCCCCGCTGCGCGACCCCGAAGGGCATTGGTACGGACTGACCATGCGGGCCCGTGTGCTGGCCTACAACAAGACCAGGGTGCGTCCCG
This sequence comes from Flavobacteriales bacterium, assembly GCA_016788285.1. Classification (GTDB taxonomy): domain Bacteria; phylum Bacteroidota; class Bacteroidia; order Flavobacteriales_F; family PHOS-HE28; genus PHOS-HE28. The sequence goes on along the minus strand of JAEUSW010000128.1, from coordinate 1,592 downwards.
AGGAGCTCCCCACCTACCAGGTGCTGACGGAGCCGCGGTGGAAGGGCCGTCTGCTGGCGCGTTCGGCCGAGAACCTGTACAACCAAAGCCTGATGGCGGCCTTCGTGGCGCACTACGGCAGCGACAGCGCCCTGGCCTGGGCGCGCGGGGTGGCGGCCAACTTCGCCCGCGACCCGAAGGGCAGCGACACCGATCAGCTGCTGGCCGTGGCCGAGGGCCTCGGTGACGTGGCCATCGCCAACAGCTACTACATCGGCAAGCTGATGAGCGGCACCGAGCCGGAACGCGCCAAGGCCCGCGACGTGCTGGCCGTGGCCCTGCCGCGGATGGGCGGCGCGGGCACCCACGTGAACGTGAGCGGCGCCGGGGTGGTGAAGCACGCGCGCCACGAAGCGGAGGCCATCGCCCTGTTGGAATACCTGCTGGGGGCCGAGGCCCAGCGCGCTTTCGCCGAGGGCAACAAGGAGTATCCCGTACGCCGCGGCGTGGCGGTGGACCCCGTGCTCGCGTCCTTCGGTGCGCTGGACCCCGATACGCTGGACCTGGCGCAGCTCGGCCTGAACAACGCCACGGCCGTGAAGCTGCTGCAGGCGGCCGGTTGGCGCTGAGCCATGGCCACGCGGCAACGCTTCGGCGCCCTCGGCATCGGCCCCGGCACCGCCGTGGTGCTGGCCCTGCCGGTGCTGGCACCGCTCGTGGTCGTGCTCACCGCGCCCTGGCATGCCGAGGCGAAGGAATGGGACCACGTGTGGCGGACGGTCCTGCCCGCCCACACGGCCGAGACCCTGCTGCTGCTGACCGGCACGGTGGGCCTGGCCACGGCGCTCGGGACCGGATGCGCCTGGCTGGTGGCGGCCTTCGACTTCCCCGGCCGACGGCTGTTCCGCTGGGCCTTGGTGCTGCCGCTGGCCGTGCCCACCTACATCAGCGCGATCACCTACGCGGCCCTCCTGGGCCCCACCGGCAGCATCAGCCTCCGCCTGCACACCGCCACCGGATGGCGACCGGACATCGTCGACCTCCCCGGGCTGTGCGCGGTCCTCGGCCTGGTGCTGTATCCGTACGTCTACGTGCCGGCACGGGCGGTGTTCACCGGCGGGCTGCGCGATGCGCTGGACGCCGCGCGGTTGCTGGGCGCGCACGGCATGCGCCGGTTCCGCGCGGTGGCGGTGCCCCTGGCCCGACCGGCCATCACCGGTGGCGCGCTGCTCGTGGCCATGGAGACGCTGAACGACTATGGTGCGGTGAAGTACTATGGCATCCGGACGCTCACCACCGCCATCTTCCAGAGCTGGGGCGGACTGTACGACCTGGGCAGCGCGCTCCGCATCGGCGGTCTGCTGCTGGGGCTGGTGGCCCTGCTGCTGTGGCTGGAGCGCCGCGGCCGCCGCCACCGACGGCAGGCCACGGACGGGCCCGCGCTTCAGCGGACGCTGTTGCAGGGCACCCGGGGCTGGGCGGCCGCGACGGCCTGCGGCCTGGTGCTCGGGCTGGGCTTCGTGCTGCCCGCGGCCAAGTTGCTGGTCGATGCCTGGTCCGTGCTTCCCCGTTGGCAGGCCGCCACGGACCTGATGGCCCTGGCGCGCACCGTG
>JAEUSW010000127.1 GCA_016788285.1 Flavobacteriales bacterium | reverse complement strand
GGGGACCGGCTGAGCTACGTGGCCGGGAGCTGCCGGCCGGTGGGCAACTCGGGCACCTGCTTCAACGACAACATCACCGATTGCAGCACGGGGCAGACGCCCTTCGCGGTGCTGCGCGCGTTGTACTACATGAGCGACCACCTGCCCGTGGTGCTGGACCTGAGCTTCGACGGTGTGGTGGCGGGCGAGGCGCCGCGCGAGGGAGCGGCCCCGGTGGCGCTGCGCCACGCGGCGGACGGCACGCTGTTCGTCGACGCGCAGCGGCCGGGCGATGCGGTGCTGGAGCGCTGGGACGCGCAGGGCCGCCTGCTGGAGCGCCGCAGCCTCCGCTTCACCGAAGGCACCACCACCGTGGCCACAGCGGCCGCCCCCGCAGGCCTGCAGGTGGCCGTGCTGCACGTGGACGGCACCAGCATCCGCCACCCTTACCTTCTGATCCCATGAGCACCGCACGCCCCCCCTTGGACGAGATCCCGGCCTTCTACCGCGGCTATGTGGAGGAGGCACCGGGCGCGGATGTGTGCGATGCGCTGGTGCGCGCCGCGGACGCCGTGCAGGCCGTCTTCGGCGCGGTGCCCGCCACGCGCGGCGACCACCGCTATGCGCCCGGCAAGTGGACGGTGAAGGAGGTGCTGCTGCACCTGATCGACGCGGAGCGCGTGTTCGCGTACCGCGCCTTGCGCTTCGCCCGCCGCGATGCCACCCCGCTGCCGGGCTTCGACGAGGACGCCTGGGTGCCTGCGGCGCGGACCGGACGCCGCACGCTGGCCGAGCTGCTCGACGAGCACCGGGCGGTGCATGCCGCCACGCTGGCGCTGTTCCGCAGCTTCGAGGAGGAGGACCTGCTGCAGCGCGGCACGGCCAACGGCAACGCCATCAGCGTGCGCGCCATCGGCTGGGCCACGGCCGGGCACGCGCTGCACCACGTGGCCGTGCTGCGCGAACGCTACCTTGGTTGACATGCGGAGCATCCACGACTGGTTCGCGGCCTACGGCGAGAGCCACCGCGACCCCACCAACAAGGCCCTGCACTGGGTCTGCATCCCGGTGATCTTCGTGAGCATCGTGGGGCTGCTGTGGAGCATCCCCTCCCCCGTGGCCACGCCGCACGTGTGGGCCTGGATGGCGGTGGCGGCCGTGGCGGTGTTCTACGCGCGCCTGTCGAAACCGATGATGCTGGCCATGGTGACGTGGTGCCTGCTGTGCTGCGGGATGGTGGTGCTGATGGAGCGCTGGCTGCCGCTGCCACTGTGGGCCATCTGCCTCGGCCTGTTCGCGGGCGGATGGGTCGGCCAGTTCATCGGCCACCACATCGAAGGCAAAAAGCCGAGCTTCTTCCAGGACCTGCAGTTCCTGCTGATCGGCCCGGCATGGCTGATGGGCGACCTGTTCCGCCGCGCGGGCCTGCGCTACTGAGGCAGGCGCCGGAAGTAGGTGGGCCGGTGGGCCGGATGGGCCGCCGGGTCCAGGACGGCCTGCAGGTCCGCGAGCAGCACATCGGGCTCCACCATGGCGCGGCCGAAGAGGTCGGCCTCCGCGCTGTTGGCCACGAACACGGTGCCCGCGCGGAAGGCCGGCGTGCCCAGCATGCGCTGGTCCACGCCCGGAAGGTCGGCCGCACCGCGCAGGACGGGCACATCGGCCAGCACGCCCCAATGGGTGCAGGCATGGGCATCGGCCATCACCACCTCCATCGGCAGATCGATGTTCCCCTGAGCGACGCGGTCGGCATAGCGGTACCGCCCCCCCGCATCGGCCACCAAGCGGGCCATCAGGCTGTTGCCCGCGGGCACGCTCCAGACCCCGCGCCAGGCGCTGCCGACGAACACAAGAGGTGCGTCGGGACCCGGTGGGCGCACCCGGCCGCGGTAGCGGGCCGCGATGGTCGCGTAGAGGCTGTCGGCCGCGACCGAAGTGCCGGTGAGCACGCCGAAGAAGCGCAACCACTCCGCACGGCCGAGCGGATGCGGTTCGAGGTACTCGCACACCGGGACCGGCACGTGATGCTGCGGCAGCCGGGCCATGCCGCCGAACGGATGATCGAGCACCAGCGCGGGGGCGAGGGCGGTGAGCTGCTCCAGGCGGGCGCCCTCGCCTTCGGCCAGCCCTGCGAGGGCACCGGTGGCCAGCGCCGCGCGCAGGGTGCTGTCACGCTGTCGCTCGGGCCAGGCGCAGGCGGATACGCGCGGAAGGGCGCGCAGGGCGGACACGTAGGCGGTGTGCGTGGTGCTGAGCAGGACGAGGTCCAGGGCGCCGGGCCGCACCACCGTCCAGGGACCGGCGCAAGGCCCCTGTGGTGGGGGCTCCACAGCGGTGATCAGCAGGCGGGCGAGGGTGTCCCCGGCCGGACCGAGCACGAGCAGGGCCTCGCCCTCGGGCCCATGCCAGCTGCGGAAGTGCGTGGCGGCCTCGTTGGGGCGCCCGGTCCAGGAGGTCTCGGCCGAGGGCGGGGCCGGCGGAGCGGCCGGACCGCAGCCGGCGAACAGGGCCAGGAGGGCGATGGCCGGCAGGGTCCTCACTGCAGCTCGATGATCATCTCCATCAGTGCGTCGCGCAGCAGGTCGCGGCCCGTGGCCAGCGCGCGTGCGTCCACCCCGAAGACGTGGTCGGGCAGTTCGCCATGGTCGAGCGGTCCGCGGGGCGTGCCCTCGTACACGTAGCGGATCAGGGGGATGTGGAAGACGAGCCCGGTGTTGGGCGTACGCAGCCGAAGGATGCGGCCGCCGCAGCTGCTGAGGCTGTTGGTGCCTACCTCCTCACCGACGATGCTGGCCCTGCCGGCCCGGCGCGCCATCATCACCAGGGCGGCGGCGGCCTCGTGCGTGAAGGCATCGCACACCACGTACACCTTGCCGTCGAACGCATTGGGCTGCGGCTCCAGCAGCTCCAGGCGCGGGTCGTCCGGGCGCAGGTGGTAGCGGCCGTGATCGCCGGGCAGGTAGTTGGCCGCCAGGGTGGCGAAGAACTCGGGCAGCGGTTCGCACAGGCCGTAGTGCGCGGGCGGAGCGGTGAGCCGAACGGTCATGTCCTGCACCACGCGGTAGGGCTTGAGCGCGTAGATGGAATGCACCAGTTCGGCCAGGGCCAGCTCGCTGCCGGCGGCGCCGCGCACATCGATCACCAGCACGCGGGAGCGGTTGCGTTTGAGGTCGCGGCGCAGGTCCTCCACGAACCGCTCGGGCTTGATGCCCGCGTTCAGCAGGGTGTCCGTGTGGAAGCTGCGCAGCGACAGCCAGGTGGTGTGGTGGTCGGCGTGGTGCGCAGCGCTCCAGGGCAGCAGGGGGCCGTTCTCCGGCCTCACCGAACGGCGCACCTCCTCACCGGTGAGGCCCATCACCTGTTCGGTGCGGGCGCGGCCGCTGGGCGGTTCGAAGGCGATGGTGAAGGTGGGCGAGCGGTCCAGGTGGCGGTACAGCAGATAGGGCAGGTCGCGTTCCACCTGGCGCACGCGGAACAGGGAGTCATTCGCATCGGACAGGGCTTTGCTGGCCAGGGTGTCCAGGATGCCGGCGGCCGAACGGCCGTTGATCGAAAGGATGCGGCTGCCGGAGGGAATGGAGCGGAAGCCTTTGAGCTCTTCTTCCACGAAGAGGTCCGGGCCGACGGCGCGCACGGCGAGGGGCAGCAGCGGCACCGTTTCGCGCAGCGCACGCTCGACGGTGGGGGGCAGTTCCACGCGGGTGTGGGCATCGCCGATGAGCTGGAGCACGGGCGTGAGCAGCTGGGCCACCTCGGCGGCGGTGAGGGGCACGTGAGCGCCGGCGATGGCCTCGTCGATGGCGCGGTCCAGCGCGGCCTTCGTCACGTGCCGGTACGGGTCGGCATGCGCCTCGTGCAGCGTGCTGCGCCAGAGCTCCAGGTCCGCCGCCACATGCTCCGGGTAGTGGCGCTGACCCTCCAGGGGATCCTGGACCTGCGCCCCGGCCGCCAGCGGGAGCAGCGCAAGCGAAAGGATGGACAGCCCGGCGGCCGGCGTGCGGAAGGTCATGCGCAAAGGGCTGCGAATTTAGGGCCACGGTGCGCCCGTCCGGAATGACATGGCCCCGGCACGGAGGCCGGGGCCATGGAGCGATCGGAAGCGGGCACGTCAGGCCTTCACCGTGGTGCGGGGCGCGGCGGCGAGCACCTCGGGCTCCACACCGTCCTTGTACTTGGCGAAGTTGTCGTTGAACGCCTTGGCCAGGCGCTCGGCCTGCTGGTCGTAGGCGGTCTTGTCCTTCCAGGTGCTGCGGGGGTCCAGGATGCCTTCGGGCACGTGGGGGCAGGCGGCCGGGAAGCTCACGCCGAACACGGGATGCTGGCGGTAGTCCACGCCGTCGAGCTCACCGCGCAACGCCGCGGTGATCATGGCGCGCGTGTACTTCAGCTTCATGCGTTCGCCGGTGCCGTAGGCGCCACCGCTCCAGCCGGTGTTCACCAGCCAGATGCGCACGTCGTGCTGGCGCAGCTTCTCCCCGAGCATGGCGGCGTACTTGCCGGGGTGCAGGGCCAGGAAGGGGGCGCCGAAGCAGGCGCTGAACACGGTCTTGGGCTCGGTGACCCCGGCCTCGGTGCCGGCCACCTTGGCGGTGTATCCGCTGATGAACCAGTACATGGCCTGCTGCGGGGTGAGGCGGCTGATGGGGGGCAGCACGCCGTAGGCATCGCAGGTGAGGAAGAAGATGTTCTTCGGGTGGCCGCCCATGCTGGGCACGGCGATGTTGTCGATGTGGTGGATGGGGTAGCTGACGCGCGTGTTCTCGGTCTTGGTGCCGTCGCTGAAGTCCACCTTGGTGGTGCCCTCGTGGAAGACGATGTTCTCCAGCAGGGCGCCGAACTTGATGGCGTCCCAGATCTGGGGCTCCTTCTCGGCGCTGAGGTCGATGCACTTGGCGTAGCAGCCGCCCTCGAAGTTGAACACGCCGGAATCGCTCCAGCCGTGCTCGTCATCACCGATCAGGCGCCGGTCCGGGTCGGCGCTGAGGGTGGTCTTGCCCGTGCCGCTGAGGCCGAAGAAGACGGCGGTATCGCCATCCTTGCCGATGTTGGCGCTGCAGTGCATGCTGAGCACACCGCGCTCCTGGGGCAGCACGTAGTTCAGCACGGTGAAGATGCCTTTCTTGATCTCGCCGGTGTAGCCCGTGCCACCGATGATGATCATCTTCCGGGTGAAGTTGATGATGGCGAAGTTGTGCTGGCGCGTGCCGTCCTTGGCGGGATCGGCGGTGAAGCCGGGCACGCACACCACGTGCCACTCGGGGGTGAAGTCCTCCAGTTCGGCCGCGGTGGGGCGGATGAACATGTTGCCCGCGAAGAGGGCGCTCCAGGGGTACTCGGCCACCACGCGCACGTTGAGGCGGTACGCGGGGTCGGCACAGGCGGTGGCGTCCTTGATGTACACATCGCGGTTCATCAGGTACGCGCACATCTTCTCGTAGAGGGCGTCGAACTTGGCGGGGTCGAAGGCGATGTTCACATCGCCCCACCACACGGTGTCCTGCGTCTTGGCATCCTTCACGCAGAACTTGTCCTTGGGGCTCCGGCCGGTGAACTCACCGGTGTCGATGGCCAGGGCGCCGCTGTCCGCGAACACACCTTGGCCGTTGACGATGGCGTGCTCGATCAGCTCGGCGGGCTCGAGGTTCCAGTAGGCATCGCCCACCAGGCCCAGGCCGATGGAGGAGAGGTCCGCGTTCTTCGGTCGCTTGCCGAACTCGTTCATGTCCGTAGGGTTGGAATAGGGCGGCAAAGGTAGAGGAAGGCCGGGTGGGCGGGCCAACATCCGTCAGTGCCCGCGGCGGGCGCCCACCAGCAGCAGGAGCCAACCGGCGATGAAGCACAGCCCCCCGAGCGGGGTCACCGGCCCAAGAACGGGCGTAAGGGCTTGGGTCCCAAGCAGGTCGCGGGTGGCCAGCAGGTACAGCGAGCCGGAGAAGGCCACCACACCGGCCAGGAGCAGGCCCCCGGTGAGGCGCAGGGAGCGTTCCGGGACCCGGTCGTGGAGGGCGGCCAGCAGCAGCAGGCCGAGGCCGTGGTAGAACTGGTACTCCACCCCGGTGCGCCACTGGGCAAGGGCCTGGGGCGACAGCACGGCGCGCAGGCCATGGGCCCCGAAGGCACCGAGGGCCACGGCGATGGCCAGCACGGCGGCTCCGGCGGTGATGAGTCGACGCATGGTGCAAAGGTGGGCCGAAAAGCGAAGCCCCCCGGATCACCGGAGGGCTTGCACGATCGCGGGGTGGATCAGCGCTCGTTCTTGAGCTTCTCCATCTCCTTGTCGAAGGTCTCCTTGAACTTCTCGTAGTCGTAGTCGATGCGGAGGCGTTCGTCCTGGCTGAGACGCTCGTTGTACTCGCTCAGCAGGTCCTGCGCACTGAGCTCGATGGCGAGGTAGCTCTTGTAGGTGTTCTGCGGGGTCTTGGTGAGCTTCTCGCAGATGGTGCGGGTGCCGCTGAGGCGCTGGTCGGTGACCTCGCGGGTGAGGCCCTCGAAGCGCTCGGCGATCTCCTCCTTGTTGTTGAGCTCGCGGCTGTTGACGTAGTTGTCGACGACGCGCTTCACGGCGGTGTTGATGTCGGCGGCGAGCTGACCGCGGGCGGCGTTGAGCGCCTTGCTCTTGGCGGTCTGCTGGTCCATGCTCTCGCCCACGGCGTTGGCGCGGAAGAAGTCCTTGTTGGTGAAGTACTCGGGGCCGGAGCAGAGCACCACCACCTCCACCTCGTTGGGGGGCGGCTGGGTGTTGTTCTCGGCGATCTTCTTCTTGGGCTTGCAGGAGGCCATGCCGGCGGCCAGCAGGGCGGCCGACAGCACAAGGGTGGCGGGGCGGAGGGTCGGGGTGCTCATGGTCGTCGACGTGGTTCGTGTCGTTGGGTGCGGATTTGCGAACGGCGTGCCAAACTTCCGGAATGCCCGTGGTTCCTACAAGATCGCGGCGATCAATGCGGGCACAAGGTCCTTGCGCAGGTCCTGCGCGCCCTTCTTGTAGGCCTCCAGGGCGGCCTTGTCGTAGGCCAGTTGCACGCCCTTCATGCCCTGGCGGCCGGTCTGGTGCACCAGTTCGCCGGTGCGCCGGTCCGTGCAGGTGAGGGTGATATCGAGGAAGGCGGTGTAGAAGCCGCTGGTGGTGCCGCCCTCTCGGGTGTCGGCGGCCAGCACGATCACCAGGTCGCTCTCGGACTCGCGGTCCACGAAGCGGAACCCGCGGCGGGCGAGCTCTTCGCGCAGGGCGACGGCCACGCCGGCGTTGGCCAGCGCCGAGCCGTAGGCGCGCTCATCGGCCTTCAGCAGCACGCGGGGCATGCGCAGGTCGATGGGCACATGCAGCTCCGGCGCGCTGAGGCTGGCGGTGAGGGTGCGCACGATGACGGGGTCGCCGGCGCCGTTCACCAGGGCGTCCAGGTCCAGGCGCACGAGCAGTTCGGGCGCAGGGGCCTCCAGGGACACCCCCTCCACGGTGATCCGGGCATGGCCGTCGGCGTCGGTGCGCTTGGCCACGCTCACTTTGCCGGCGCTGCCTGGATAGGAGGCGGTGAGGGGCACCTGGGCCATGTCGCGCAGGACGCCGGAGGTCCCATGCCGTGCCCGGATGAGCAGTTCGCGGCGGTGGCCGTTGGCCGGTTCGAGCACACAGCGTTCGGGGAGGCTGGCCAGGGTGAGGCCGGCGGTGAGGCCCTGCAGGCCGGCATGCAGCTCGTTGGCCAGCACCACGGACCGACCGTCGATCTCCGTGCGGTCGGCCTCGCCCCAGTGGTCGCGCAGGGCGATCAGGGCGCGAAGCTCCTGATCGAACGCCCCGGGCAGGTCGCCGGCGTCGAGGGCGGCGCGGCTGCGGGTGTGCAGGTCGATGGCCTGGGCCATGGCGGCGCGCTTCTTCTCGGCCTGGAGGCGGGCGTGCTCGGCCTTGCTCAAGCGGTAATAGGTCCACAGTTCGGTGCCGCTGTCCCAGCTGTCCACCAGCTCGAAGCCCTCCAGCTGCTGGCTGGTGCGGGTGCGCACGGTGCTGGTGTAGCTGTCGGTGAACTGGCCGCGGGTGTCCAGCGTGTAGAGCAGGCTGTTGCCTTCCACGGTGACGCTGATCTCACTGGCCAGGTCGTTGAGGGCGTTCTGCTTGGCGGCCTCCTGGAAGTCCGGCCGGTTCTTGGGGGCGATGCCGATGCCCACGTAATAGGCGCCGGTGACGGGCCGGCTGTCCACCCAGGCCGGGCGCACGGCCGGTGCGGGCGGGGGCGGCTGCTGCACCTGCTGGGCGGGTTTGCACGCGCCTGCGAGCAGCAATAGGGACCAGCGGAGGGCGCGGCGCATCACGGGAGCTTCTGGGACACGTGGCCCACCACCTCGCGGGCGATGCGGTCGCCCGCCTTGCGCATGGCCTCGTTCACCAGGGAGGCCACGGGCTTCACCTCGCGCGGGGCGTTGAGCAGGGTGCGCAGGTCGCGGCGGGCGCGATCGGTCTGGTCCAGCGCGCCGTTGAGGCTGGGCAGCAGGGCATCGCGGTTGCCCGCATAGCTGGCGTAGTAGGCGTGGTCCTCCTCGTTCACGTCCACCACGCTGCTCACCAGCACTTCGCCGGTCTCCAGGCTCACCAGTCTGTAGCTGAAGGAGGCCACCACCTTGTTCTCCTGGAAGTGCTCGGTGTATTCCACGGGCTTGTACTTGGTCACCAGCACGGTCTCGCCGGTCTCGGGCACCTTCTGGCGGACGCTGTAGGCCTCATAGCCTTTCTTGGTGCTGAAGCGCGGTTTGCCGGCCTCCTCGCGGTAGGTGATCAGGTCGCCCATCAGCACGGCCTTGGCGCCGATGAGGTTGCCCACCTGCACGGCCGTGGCCTGGTCCACCACGCCGCTGAGGCCGAGGCGTTGCTCCTCGAGGATGCGGTCCATGTTCTCGCGGTCCACCACCTTGAGGAAGGGATCGCCCGAGCCGGTGATGCCGCTCACGGTCTGGGCCTGCAGGCGGGCGGCGAGGTCGGTGCGCTTCCCGCTGCTGGCGAAGGGGAGCACGGCGATGGAGTACTGGCCCTTGGCGAGGGCCTCGGTGCGCAGGGCCGCAGCGTCCTTGTAGGCGGGGTCCTTGGCCAGCACGCGGCTCAGCTCCTCGTGGGCCCGGCGGTACCGACCGCCCTCCAGGTCGCTCTTGGCGGCCCGGTACAGCGGCTCCAGGTAGGCGATGTTCTGCAGGCTGCTGGCGTCCTTGTAGCCGGGCTCCAGCTTGGCGATGCGGGCGAAGGTGGCCTCGGCGGCCTGGAACTCCTGGCGCTCCAGCTGCCCCTGCCCTTTCGTGTAGAGCTCCACGAGGTGCTCGCCCTTCACCCGGTCGTACTCGTCCTGCTGATGTTCGGGGATCTCGAGCACCACGCCCAGGCGGCCGGCACGGTCGGCGTAGGCCTTGGCGTCGAGGTAGGTGTCCACCGCCTTGGCGCGGTCGCCGGTGCCGTTCACCTCGCGGAAGAAGGCGCCGAGCTTGTCGTTGAGCAGGGTCTGCCCCGCTTTCTTGAGGCCGATCTTCGCCTCCACGTTCTTCTGGTCGCGCTGCAGGGCCTGCAGGTACATGTCCGCCGCCTCGGCATACAGCCCGGCCTCATCGAGCTTCTCGCCCTTCTTCACATAGCTCTTGGCGCCGGAGCAGCCCGCCCACAGGGCGGCGGTCGCGGTCAGCACGAGCAACGGTCGACGCAGGGAGGCCATGGTCGGGGCGGTGCGGTGGTTCCGGCGCTCAGCGTCCGCGGATGTACGCGTTGAGCTCATCGACCGAGCTCTCGAAGGTGAACGCATCGTTCAGCTTGAAGTAGTTGCTCAGGTCGAAGGTGTGGTCATAGGCGAACTTGGCGAAGTCGAGCTTGGTCTCCTCGAAGGTGAACAGCTCCATGATGCCCTTCACCTGGTCCACGGTGAAACAGCGGTCGGTGGCCACCTGTTTGGCGACGCTCATCCGCGTGTCCTCGAAGCTCTTGGAGCCGATGCTGGCCTTGGCATCGGCGAACTCGCCGCTGCTCATGGGCCAGGGACATCCCACGCGGCCGGTGTAGCCGGGCATGGTGTACACCGGAGGTTCGGCCGGACGGGTGGCCGTGGTCTCCACGGGCTCGTCCAGGTCGGTGGTGATGGTGGTGGTGGTCGTGGTCGTCGTGGTGGTGGTCGTGGTGGCGCTGGTGCCCAGCACGGGGTCCGTCACGTTCACGTTCATGTTCACCCCCAGGCCGTTGAAGCCGACGGTCATGTTCACGTTCTCCCCGGTGCCCGGGGTGGTGGTGGTCTGTTCGGTGACCACCACGGTGGTGCCGGTGGTGCCTGTGCTTCCGCTGCCGCCCGGGTTGGTGGCACTGGTGGGCACATCGTCCTGGAACCCCACGGGACGGGGCTTCTCATCGATCACCAGGGCGCCCGCGGCGGTGCCCAGGGCGGCCTCGCCGGTGGGGCGGAAGACCTTCTCCCCCTTCTTGTTGGTGGTCACCATCACGGTGTACTCCTTGCCGAGCGGGAAATAGCCCTGTCTGCGCACCTCCGGGATGGAGAGGTCCTCGAAGCGCACGAGCACCACGGGCGTCTCGTTGCGGATGCCGGTGGCCACCACGCGGGCGGCCGGCTTCTCGTTCTTCACATCACCGTCCACCACCAGGGTGAACTTGGCGCCATCGTCGGTGAAGAGCACCAGGTCGCTGGTCTGGGCATCGGCCAACGCGGACAGGAACAGGGCGGCGACAAGGGGGATCGGGCGTAGCATGGCTTCAAATGGGTTGCGAAGGTAGGTCCGCCACCGCCTTGGCAAGGCCTGTGCCAAAGGCGGGAACGGAGCGCGCTGCCCATCTTTGCGGGGGCCGGCACCAGCCGGCGGCAGTGACCATGCGCACGATCCTCATCCTGGGAGCGGGACGCTCCGCTTCGGCGCTCATCACCCAGCTCATCCACGATGCCCCGCGTGAGGAGTGGCGCATCACCGTGGTGGACCGCGACCTGGCCCACGCGCAGGCCTTGGTGGGCGGTGGCACGGCGGTGGCCCGCGCCGAGCAGGGCGACGCCGGCGACCCGGCCGTGCGCGACCGCTTGATCGCGGCGCACGACCTGGTGATCAGCATGCTGCCGGCCTTCATGCACGTGGACGTGGTGAAGGACTGCCTGCGGCTGAGGCGGCACGTGATCACCCCCAGCTATGTGCCCGACGCGCTGTGGCCCCTGCATGCGGAGGCCAAGGCGGCGGGGCTCATCTTCCTGAACGAACTGGGCCTCGACCCCGGCATCGACCACATGAGCGCGATGCGCATCCTGGACCGCATCCGCGGCGAGGGCGGGCGCATGGAGGCCTTCGAGAGCTATTGCGGCGGGCTCATCGCCCCCGAGAGCGACGACAACCCCTGGGGCTACAAGTTCACCTGGAACCCGCGCAACGTCGTGCTGGCCGGTCAGGGCGGCATGGCGCGCACGATCAAGGACGGCAGCTACAAGTACCTCCCCTACCACCGGCTCTTCCGCGAAACGGTGCGGGTGACGGTGCCCGGCTTCGGGGCCTTCGACGGGTACGCCAACCGCGACTCGTTGAAGTACCGCGCGCACTACGGGCTGCAGGAGATCCCCACGCTGGTGCGGGGCACCCTGCGGAAGGCGGGCTTCTGCGCGGCGTGGGACGCCTTCGTGCAGCTGGGCTGCACGGACGACGGCTTCGCGATGGAGCTGCGGCCCAACGCCACCTGGGAGGAGTACGTGGAGGCCTTCCTGCCGCACGATGTGGAGCGCGACGTGCGCTCGAACCTGGCCCACACCCTCGGCCTCGACCCGAAGGGCGAGGTGATGGCCAGGCTGGACTGGCTGGGCCTCTTCGGCCATGAGCGCATCGGCGTGCAGGGCCTGAGCCCGGCGGCCACCTTGCAGCACCTGCTGGAGGCGAAGTGGAAGCTGGGGCCGGCGGACAAGGACATGGTGGTGATGTGGCACCGCTTCCGCTACACGGTGGAGGACCGGCACCAGGAGCTGCAGGCCTCGCTGGTGGTGCTGGGCGAGGACCCGGTGCGCACCGGCATGGCGAGGACCGTGGGGCTGCCCCTGGCCTTCGCCGCGCGGTTGGTGCTGGGCGACCGGCTGAAGGGCCGCGGCGTGCTGCTGCCGATCGAACGCGAGATCTACGACCCCGTCCTGGACGCCCTGGAGGAGGCGGGCATCGTGTTCAACGAGGAGGAGGTCGAAGGCTAGAACCTCAGCAGGAAGGGCGCCAGCAGGGCGCGGTACGCGTCGCTGAAGCGGCCGGGACGGTGCTCCACCAGGAGCTCCTCCGTCCGCAACGGCGACGGGCCGTGCACGAGCTCCAGGAGCACGCGTTTCGGCGGCCGGCCTTCCAGGTAGTGCAGCACGCAGCGGCGCGCGGGGAACAGGCCGTGGCCGGCGGCGATGGTGCAGAGGTCCGCCTCGCGGTTCAGCGGGATGATGCACGCGGAACGCCCGGTCGGCGCCAGCAGCCGCGCGGTGACCTCCAGCAGCTCCGTGAAGGTGAGCCCCCCGTCGTGCTTGGCCAACCCGGTGCGCACATCGGCCGACCCCATCTCGCCCGCGTAGAACGGCGGGTTGCAGAGGATGCGGTCGTACGGCTCGCTCGACCGCATGCGGCGCACGTCCATGCGGTGCATGCGCACGCGCGCAGCCCACGGGCTCGCGGCCGCGTTCTCCGCCGCCTGCCCGGCCGAAGGCTCGTCGATCTCCACGGCATCGATGCGGGCGACGGGGTTGCGCTGGGCGGCCATCAGGGCCAGGACACCGGAGCCCGTGCCGATGTCCAGGATGCGCGCACCGTCCACATCGGCCCACGCGCCGAGCACCACGGCATCGGTGCCCACCTTCAGGGCGCAGCGGTCCTGCTGGAGGCTGAACTGCTTGAAGCGGAAGGGCGTCGCGGCCACTAGCGGTCCCGGTACAGGTCGATCAAGCCCTCCGGCGTGCGGATGGTGAGGGTGCGCTCCTCCATGTCGAGGTCCACGATCATCTCCTCGACGAGGGGCACCATCACCTCCTGCTCGCCGTGGAGGATCACCAGGACGGGGTTGCGGTCGGTGCCTTCGATGGCGGCGACCTCGCCCAGCTCGCCGTGCACCTCGTCGCGCACCACCAGGCCGATGAACTCGTCGGGGTCCCAGCTCTCGTCGCTGCCGTCGCTCAACAGGCCGGGCGGGGCGTAGAGGTCGCGCCCCACCAGGATGGCCGCGCTCTGCGGGTCGTGGAAGTCGTCGAACTTCACCAGCACATCACGCCCCTTCTCGCGCAGGTCGGTGAAGAAGAAGGGCACCTTCTGGCCCTCGATGTCCACGAAGAGCGAGCCCGCGTGGACGAGGTCGTCGGTGTCGCAGCCCTCCAGGTGCACGGTGAGGTCGCCCTGATGCCCCCAGGGTTTGCCCAGCTTGCCGATGCGGTGCAGGCTCTCCAGGTCCATGCCCGAAGGTAGGGCGGTGAACGAAAAGGCCCGCGTCGGTGGACGCGGGCCTCTACCAGGTCGGTGCGGGACGCTTATTCGGCGGGCGCTTCGGCCGGGGCTTCGCCCTCGGCGGGTGCCTCGGCGGGCGCTTCCGCGGGAGCGGCGGCGAGCTTGGCGCTCAACTTGGCGGCCATCTCGGCGGCCTTTCGCTTCTCGGCATCGAGGCGGGCCTTGTGGGCCTGCTCCGCGCCGGAGGCCAGCTTGCTGCGCTTGCCCTCGATCTTGGTGTTCTTCTCGTTCAGCCAAGCGTCGAAGCGGCGGTCGGCCTCCTCCTGACCGAAGGCGCCCTTCTTGACGCCGTTCTGCAGGTGGTTGCGGTACACCACGCCGGTGTAGCTGAGGATGGCCCGGCAGGTGTCGGTGGGCTGGGCCCCCTTCTGCATCCAGTCGAGCGCCTTGGTGCGGTCGATCTCGATGAACGCGGGGTTCTGGTTGGGGTCGTAGGCACCGATCCTGTCGATGTACTTCCCATCGCGCGGTGCGCGTTGATCAGCCACCACGATGTGGTAGTAGGGCTGGCCTTTTTTGCCTTTACGCTGAAGGCGGATGCGGGTCGGCATGTCGCTGGTTGTTTATCCCCTTGCTCGAAGGGGCCGCGAAGATAGGCAGATCCCCGCCACGGGCGACACCCTAGCGGAAATTGAGCCAGCTGCCGCCGTTCTCCACGTGGGCGAGGCCCTGGGCGCGGAGCCACGCGGTGGCCTGTCCGCTGCGGTTGCCCGAGGCGCACACCAGCACGATGGGCCCGGTGATGGCCTTGAATCGGGGCAGCTCGCGCTGCACGGTGTCCAGGGGGATGTTGATGGAGCCCTCCACATGCCCGCCGGCGAACTCGGCCGGGGTGCGGACGTCGATGACGGTGGCCCCTTCCGGCAGGGCGGGGCGGGCGGTGGAACCGAAGATCGGGCCGAAGATGCTCATGGTGCGGGTGTTGCGGGTACAAAGGTGGGGGCCGGGCGGCGGCCGCGGACGGTGACCCCGATCACCGGGGCCGGCGATCGGCCATCTTTGCGGGGCAACCCATCGCCATGCGCACCCTGCTGCTCCTCACCGCCCTGCTGGCCGCGCCGCTGCTGCACGCCCAGAACGTCATCCACGCCATGGCCATCGGCAACTGGCGCAATGGTCCGGTGGTGGTCCTCACCCCGGTGTTCACCACCACCGAGGCGGCCACCACCCCGCAGCTGATCGAGCGCGTGAAGCTCGAGCACCCCGAACTGGCCGCAGCGGCCGACATCGACGTGATGCGCTTCGCCACCGTGGAGGAAGGCGAGGCCCAGCGCGCCTCCCTGAAGGCCAAGTACGGCGTGCGCAACCTGGAGGTGGTGCTGTTGGAGGCCCCCGCACCGGCGGCCGCGCCCGCGACCAAGCCATGAGGGTGCGGAATCACGTGGCCGCGGCCCTGCTGCTAGCAGGGGCCATGGCGCGGGGCCAGGCGGT
Source organism: Flavobacteriales bacterium (assembly GCA_016788285.1). Lineage (GTDB taxonomy): Bacteria > Bacteroidota > Bacteroidia > Flavobacteriales_F > PHOS-HE28 > PHOS-HE28. The sequence continues at coordinate 18,463 of JAEUSW010000127.1, read as the reverse complement.
CCCGGACCTCATCCCCGCGCCGGCCGACATGCGGCTCGACGGCGGCAGCCTCGACCTGCGCTGCCCGTGGACGGTGACGGCCGACGCCCCCCTTCTGGGCACCGTGGAAGCGGAGCTCCTGGCCCTGCACCCCGCTTCGAACCTGGCCTGCTTCGCCCCCACCCCCATCACCTTCCAGCGGGTCGCGTACGACACGCTGTTGCCCCCGGAATGGCATCAGGTCCAGGTCACCGGCGGCGGCATCACCATCACCGCCCCGTCGGAGGCCGGGCTCTACCGCGGCAGCCGCACCCTGGTGCAGCTGCTGGAGCATGGCCGCACGAGCGGATCCCTCCCCTGCCTCACCATCACCGACCACCCGCGCTTCCCCTGGCGGGGCATGCACCTCGACGCCTGCCGCCACTTCTGGTCGGTGGAGTTCACCAAGACGTACATCGACCTGCTGGCGCGCTACAAGATGAACAGCTTCCACTGGCACCTCACGGAGGACCAGGGCTGGAGGATCGAGATCAAGAAGTACCCCAAGCTCACCGACGTGGGCGCGTGGCGCAGCGGCAGCCAGGTGGGTCCGTACAGCCGGCGGGAGTACGACAGCGTGCCCTACGGCGGCTTCTACACGCAGGAGCAGATCCGGGAGGTGGTGGCCTACGCGGCGGCGCGCCACATCACCGTGGTACCGGAGATCGAGATGCCGGGCCACGCGATGGCCGCGCTGGCGAGCTACCCGCAGCTGGGCTGCACGGGCGGTCCGTACGAGGTGCAGAAGGGCTGGGGCGTGTTCGAGGATGTGTTCTGCGCGGGCAACGACAGCGTGTTCACCGTGCTGGAGGATGTGCTCACCGAAGTGATGGAGCTCTTCCCCAGCGAATACATCCACATCGGTGGCGACGAGTGCCCCAAGGAGCGCTGGAAGGCTTGCGCGAAATGCCAGGCTCGGATGAAGGCCAACGGGCTGAAGGACGAGCACGAGCTGCAGTCCTACTTCATCCAGCGCATCGAGAAGTTCGTGAACAGCAAGGGCCGCACGATCATCGGCTGGGACGAGATCCTCGAGGGCGGCCTGGCACCGAACGCGGCCGTGATGAGCTGGCGCGGAACGGAAGGTGGTGTTGCAGCCGCGCGGCTGAAGCATCATGTGGTCATGAGCCCCGGCAGCCACTGCTACTTCGACCACTACCAGGGGGACCCTGCGAACGAACCGCTGGCCATCGGCGGCCACACCACCGTGGAAAAGGTGTACAGCTACGAGCCCATCCCCGCCGACCTGAAGCCCGAGGAAGCGACGTACATCCTGGGCGCGCAGGGCAACGTGTGGACGGAGTACATCCTCACCCCCGAGCACGTGGAGTACATGGCCGTGCCGCGCATGCTGGCCCTGGCGGAAGTGTTGTGGACGCCAAAGGCGAAGCGCAACGAATCGGACTTCATCCGGCGCCTGGAGAACGAGTTCCCGAAGCTGGAAGCGATGCAGGTGAACGCCAGCAAGAGCCTGTACCAGGTGAGCATCCGCCCCAAGCAAGGGCCCAAGCCCGGGGAGATCGCCGTTGAGATGAAGCTGGCAACCGGAGGAAGCTTCAGTATGACGGAGATGGCACCACCATACGATGAGCGCATGGCCGGCCTTGCGGTCTATTCGGCCCCGGTGATCATCAACAGCGACCGCGAACTGCTTGGCTGGATCCAACGCGAAGGCCTCACCGGTCCCATCGCCAAGCGCCGCTTCCTGTTCAACAAGGCCACGGCACGCCCCATCACCCTCAGCGTCCCGCCCCACGAGCGCTACAACGAAGGCGGCGCCTTCACGCTGGTGGATGGCATCACGGCGCAGGAGAAGCGCGTGAACACCGAGTGGCTGGGCTGGCGCGAGAGCGTCACCATCACGGTCGACCTTGGGAGTGAGCAGGATGTTCGCACCATCGGCATCGGCGCGCTCAACGAGACCTACAGCTGGATCCATTTGCCGGAACAGGTCGACTTCAGCACGAGCACCGATGGCAAGACCTTCGCGCTGCAGGGCTCGCATCAGGTGAAGCCCGGTACTGGTCGCAGGGCGTTCAGGTTCGATGTCGGTGCGAAGACCCGCTACGTCCGCTTCACCGTGAAGCACCCCGGCAGGATCCCCGAGGGCTATCCCGGAGCGGGCAACCCGGCGTGGATGTTCCTGGACGAGATCGAGGTGCAGTGATGGAACGTGTCGCACCACGAACGGTCGGCCGCGACCAACGCCGGGCCATCTTCGGGGTGATGCGCAACCCCATCCTCCTGTTCACCCTCCTTTCCCTACCACCCACGCACGCCCAAGTGCTGGACGGCGGGGCCGCCAAGTTCACCCGCGCCGACACGCTGCGCGGCTCCATCGGTCCGGAGCGAGCGTGGTGGAACGTCACGTTCTATGACGTCAGCGTGAAGCCCGACCTCGACCGGCGCAGCATCGCGGGCGTCACGGCCATCGCGTTCACCGCCGTGGCCGAGGGGCGGCGGATGCAGATCGACCTGCAGCAGCCGCTGGTGGCGGACAGCGTGACCGTGGAGGTGCAGGCGGTGCGCGACGGCGCCATCGCCATCGTGGACCGCACCGTGCCGTTCATGCGCGATGGGGACGTGCTGTGGGTGGACCTGCCGGACACCCTGCGCGCGGGGGAGGCCACCACGATGCGGGTGCACTACCACGGCGTGCCGCGGGCCGCGAAGAACCCGCCGTGGGACGGCGGCTGGATCTGGCGCCGGGACGAGAGCGGCGCGCCCTGGGTGAGCGTGGCCTGCCAGGGCCTGGGCGCCAGTGTGTGGTATCCCTGCAAGGACCACCAGAGCGACGAACCGGACGACGGCGCGGCGCTGCACATCACCGTGCCGGACAGCCTGCAGGCCGTGGGCAACGGCCGGTGGCGCGGCACCACGGCCCACGGCGATGGCACCAGCACGTGGCACTGGCGGGTCACCAGCCCCATCAACACCTACAACCTGGTGCCGAGCATCGGGCGCTACGCCCACTTCAGCGAGGTGTACATGGGGCTGGAAGGTCCGCTGGACTGCGACTACTGGGTGCTGGCCGCGGACGAGGCCCGGGCGCGCGAGCAGTTCAAGCAGGTGGCGCCCATGCTGGCCTGCTTCGAGCAGCGCTTCGGCCCCTACCCCTTCCGCGCCGACGGCTACAAGCTGGTGGCCTCGCCCCACCTGGGCATGGAGCACCAGAGCGCGGTGGCCTACGGCAACGGCTACCAGAACGGCTACCTGGGCCGTGACCTCAGCGGCACGGGCGTGGGCCTAAAGTGGGACTTCATCCTCGTCCACGAGAGCGGGCACGAGTGGTTCGGCAACAGCATCACCACCGCCGACATCGCGGACATGTGGGTGCACGAGGGCTTCACGCACTACAGCGAGACCATCTTCACCGAATGCCAGCAGGGCCGTGAGGCCGCCGAGCGTTACGTGACCGGCTGCCGGCGCAACATCGCCAACGACCGGCCCATCATCGGTCCGTACGGCGTGAACGAGGAGGGCAGCGGCGACATGTACTACAAGGGTGCGGCGCTGTTGCACATGGTGCGGCACATCGTGGGCGACAGCACCTTCTTCGCGATGCTGCTGGAGATGGACCGGCGCTACCGCCACCGCATCGTCACCAGTGCCGAGATCGAGGACTTCCTCATCCACTTCGATGAGCGCACCCCGACCCGGCTCAACAGGGCCCTCTTCGACCAGTACCTGCGGACGACGCAGGTGCCGGAGCTGCAGTGGGGCGTGCACAAGAGGAAGCTGTGGGTGCGATGGGCCGAGTGCGTGCCCGGTCTGCGCATGCCGGTGCGTGTGCGGGTCGATGGCCGCAGCGTGGAGCTCGTGCCGGGCACCGACCTCTCCATGGCCGAGGCGATCGTGTCGAGGACACCGGCCTTGGAGGTGGACCGGAACTGGTACGTCGGTGCGAAGCACCTGACCCGAAAGGAGCTGGACCGGGCCCGGCGTTCCACCCTCGTCAACACCTCCTGGTAACAAACCACCATGAAGCACCTGGCCCTTCTCACCTCCGGCGGCGACGCGCCCGGCATGAACGCCGCCATCCGGGCGGTGGTGCGGGCGGCGCACCACTACGGCCTGGCCGTCACCGGCGTGCTCGACGGCTTCGACGGACTGGTGGAGGGGCGGACCCGTGCCCTGGGCCCGCGCGACGTGAGCAACATCATCCAGCGTGGCGGCACCCTGCTGCGAAGCGCGCGGAGCGAGGCCTTCCGCACGCGGGAAGGTCGGGATCGGGCCGTGGCCCACCTGCGGGCGGCGGGCATCGACGCGGTGGTGGTGATCGGCGGAAACGGATCGCAGACCGGCGCCATGACCCTGCACGCCGAGAGCGGGATGGCGGTGATCGGCATCGCGAGCACCATCGACAACGACCTGGCGGGCACCGACCGCACGATCGGGTTCGACACGGCGTGCAACACGGCGATGGAGGCCATCGACCGCCTGCGCGACACGGCCTCCTCGCATGAGCGCCTGTTCTTCGTGGAGGTGATGGGGCGGGACGCGGGGTTCATCGCGTTGCGCACGGCGATCGCCGGCGGAGCGGAGTACGCCATGGTGCCGGAAGCGCGGCAGGACATCGACGAGGTGGTGCGCGTGCTCACCCAGGGTGCGGCGGGCAAGGGCAGCAGCATCGTGGTGGTGGCCGAGGGCGACGAACAGGGCGGGGCCTTCGCGATCGCGCAGCGGGTGAAGGAGCGCGCCCCGCAGTTCGACATCCGGGTGAGCGTGCTGGGCCATCTGCAGCGCGGCGGCAGCCCCACCGTGGCGGACCGGGTGCTGGCCAGCCGCCTGGGCGTGGGCGCGGTGGAGCACCTGCGCGAAGGGCGCTGGGGCGGTGTGCTGGGCGAAGTGAGCGGCCGGCTGGTGCTGACGCCGTTCGCCGAGGCCATCACCGGCCGCAAGCCCGCGGAGGGCGACCTGCTCCGGATCCTGCCCATCCTGGCCGTGTAGGTCCGTTACCTTCGGGGCATGCGCCTCCGCTCCCTCCTTCCCGCACTGCTGCTGGCCGCACCGTGCAGCATCCGGGCCGCCGACCTGGTCGTGACACACGTGGGCACACCGCCCGCCGCGCAGACCGCCATCGACCACGCCGCCGGCATCTGGGGCGGCATCCTGGAGTCGGCGGTGGACATCAAGGTGCGCGTGCTGTGGTTCCCGCTGGGCGGCGCCACGCTGGGCATCACCTTCCCCAACGGCCGCCGCGACTTCGCCGGGGCCCCGCTGCCGCAGACCTGGTACGCCAGCGCGCTGGCCAACAGCATCGCCGGCACGGAGCTGAACCCCGGCGAGAGCGACATGGACATCTACCTCAACAGCGGCACCAACTGGTACCTGGGCACGGATGGGCAGCCGGCCGCCGGTCAGCACGACCTGGTGACCGTGGCGCTGCACGAGATGGGGCATGGTCTCGGTTTCGTGGGGCTGTCCAAGAAGGTGGCCGGGCAGGGCTCCCTCGGCCTGCTGCAGATGGCCGACTTCGCCCCGCTGACCACGAGCTTCCCCTGGCCGCAGCTGGACACCCTGCCCGGCGTGTTCGATGTGTACCTCAGCGACCAGCAGGACGGTCCGCTGGTGCAGATGCCAAACCCCGGCACACAGCTGGGCGATGCGATGACCGGCGACCAGCTCCGCTTCAACGGTCCGCTGGTGATGACCGCCAACGGGGGGACCGGAGCGCGGATGTACGCGCCGTCCACCTTCGCGCTGGGCAGCAGCTGCGTGCACTTCAACGAGTCCACCTTCCCGCCGGGCGACCCCGATGAGTTGATGACGCCGTTCAGTTCCGCCGGCGATGCCAACCACTGGCCCGGGCCGCTGTGCCTGGCGCTGATGCAGGACATCGGCTGGGTGCTGGCGCCCGACGTGAGCGTGCAGGAACGACCGGAGGCCGGTATGGCCCTGGCATGGCCGAACCCTGCGGTGGACATGCTGCATGTGCATCTGCCCGGGCTCGTGCCGGGCGATCCGCTCCGCATCGTGGACGGCACCGGTCGCACGGTGGGCCGCGCGCCTTACGGCGACCCGTTGTCCGTCGGTGAGCTTGCTCCCGGCGTGTACACCGTGAACGCCGAGGGGGAAGGCGCGTGGCTCCGGTTCATCCGTGCACGACCATGAACAACGGTGAGCACCACTACGCGCTGGACCTGGAATGGCTCGGCAACACCGGCCAGGGCACCCGCACCTACGAGGGCTACTCGCGCGAGCATGTGGTGCGCATCGCGGGCAAGCCCGACCTGCGGGGCACCGCCGACCCGATATTCCGCGGTGATGCCGCGCTGCACAACCCCGAGGACCTGCTGCTTGCAGCGCTGAGCGGCTGCCACCTGCTCACCTACCTCGCCTTGTGCGCCAGGGCCCGCATCAACGTCACCGCCTACCGCGACCGGGCCGAGGGCACCCTGCTGCTCACCAAGGACGGCGGCGGGCACTTCACCGAGGTGGTGCTGCGCCCGGAGGTGGTGGTGGCCGAGGCGGGCATGCTGGAGAAGGCGCGTCACTTCCACGGCGAGGTGCACAAGTACTGCTTCATCGCCCGCAGCGTCAACTTCCCGGTGCGCTGCGAGGCGGTGGTGACCATCGGATGAACGGCGTCACGCGCCCGCGGCGGGATCGTGGGATCGTGGAAAACTGACGGCCTTCCACCGCCCCCCCGCCCGGTACCTTCGTCGCCCGCCCGCCATGCAGTTCTCCCACCTCCACGTCCACACGCAGTTCAGCCTCCTCGACGGCGCCGCCTCCATCCCCAACCTGTACAAGAAGGCGCTGAAGAACGACCAGCCGGCCGTGGCCATCACCGACCACGGGAACATGTTCGGCGTGTTCAAGTTCGTGGCCGAGGCCGGCAAGCACAGGAACGAGGACGGCAGCCTGAAGGTGAAGCCCATCGTGGGCTGCGAGTTCTACCTCGTGGAGGACCGCCACAAGAAGCAGTTCACCCGCGAGGAGCGCGACAACCGCTACCACCAGCTGCTGCTGGCCAAGAACGCCGAGGGCTACCGCAACCTCAGCAAGCTCTGCAGCCTCGGCTACATCGAGGGCTACTACAGCAAGTACCCGCGCATCGACAAGGAGCTCGTGCTCCAGTACCACCAGGGCCTCATCGCCACCACCTGCTGCCTGGCGGCCAGCGTGCCGCGCACCATCCTGCGCAAGGGCGAGGCCGCCGGCGAGGCCGAGTTCAAGTGGTGGCTCGACCTCTTCGGCGAGGACTACTACATCGAGCTGCAGCGCCACGGCATCCCCGAGCAGGACAAGGTGAACGCCGTGCTGGCGCAGTGGGCCGTGAAGTACAACGTGCCCATCATCGCCAGCAACGACAGCCATTACGTGGACCAGCAGGACGCCAACGCGCACGACATCCTGCTGTGCATCAACACCGGCGAGAAGCAGAGCACGCCCAGCGCGAAGGAGTTCGACGACGAGGAGGGCAAGCCCAAGGGCACGCGCTTCGCCTTCTACAACAACGAGTTCTTCTTCAAGAGCACGCAGGAGATGCACGCCAAGTTCAGCGACATGCCCGAGGCGCTGGACAACACGCAACGCATCGTTGACAAGGTGGAGGTGCTGAAGCTGAAGCAGGACATCCTGCTGCCCAACTACCAGATCCCGCCCGGCTTCGCCGACCAGGACGAGTACCTGCGCCACATCACCTACGAGGGCGCGGTGCGGCGCTGGCTGGGCGAAGGCAACGGTGGCATCGACAGCCTCGACCCCGCGATCAAGGAGCGCCTCGACTTCGAGCTCTTCACCATCCGCACGATGGGCTTCGCGGGCTACTTCCTCATCGTGCAGGACTTCATCAACAAGGGCCGCGAGATCGGCGTGCTCATCGGTCCGGGCCGCGGCTCGGCCGCCGGCAGCGCGGTGGCCTACTGCATCGGCATCACCAACATCGACCCCGTCAAGTACGACCTGCTGTTCGAGCGCTTCCTGAACCCGGACCGCAAGAGCATGCCCGATATCGACACCGACTTCGACGACGAGGGCCGGCAGAAGGTGATCGACTACGTGGTGGAGAAGTACGGGCAGAACCAGGTGGCGCAGATCGTCACCTACGGCAGCATGGCGGCGAAGCTCAGCATACGCGACGTGGCGCGCGTGATGGACCTGCCGCTGCAGGAGGCCGACCGCCTGAGCAAGCTGGTGCCCGAGAAGCCCGGCATCGAGCTCGGCCGCGTGCTCCGCGCGCCCATCGACGGCGACAAGAGCCTCAAGGAGAAGGAGGGCCTCACCAGCGACGACCTCGCCGGTGTGATGGAACTGCGGAAGGTGCTCGAGGGGGACGACCTCGCCGCGCAGGTGCTGCGCGAGGCCGAGAAGCTCGAAGGCTCGGTGCGCGGGGTGGGCATCCACGCGGCCGGCATCATCATCGCCCCCAAGGACCTCAAGGAGATCCTGCCCGTGTGCACCACCAAGGACTCCAACCTGCTCATCACGCAGTACGACGGCAAGGTGGTGGAGGACGCCGGCGTGATCAAGATGGACTTCCTGGGGCTGAAGACGCTCACCATCATCCGCGATGCGCTGCGGATGATCGACCAGAACCACGGCATCCGGATCGACATCGACGGCATCCCCCTGGACGACCCGAAGACCTACGCCCTCTACCAGCGCGCCGAGACGAACGGCACCTTCCAGTTCGAGAGCGCGGGCATGCAGAAGTACCTGCGCGACCTGAAGGCGGACCAGTTCGGCGACCTCATCGCCATGAACGCGCTGTACCGGCCGGGCCCGCTGGAGTACATCCCCAACTTCATCAAGCGCAAGCACGGGCTGGAGAAGATCGTGTACGACCTCCCCGAGATGGAGGAGTACCTGCAGGAGACCTACGGCATCACCGTGTACCAGGAGCAGGTGATGCTGCTGAGCCAGAAGCTCGCCGGCTTCACCAAGGGCGATGCCGACACCTTGCGCAAGGCGATGGGCAAGAAGGACCGCGCCACGCTGGACAAGATGAAGGGCAAGTTCATGTCCGGCACGGCCGAGCGCGGCCTCGACGCCAAGGTGTGCGAGAAGGTGTGGACGGACTGGGAGGCCTTCGCGCAGTACGCGTTCAACAAGTCGCACTCCACCTGCTATGCCTTTGTGGCGTACCAGACGGCGTGGCTGAAGGCGAACTACCCGGCGGAGTACATGGCCTCGGTGCTCACCCACAACCAGGGCAGCATCGACAAGATCACCTTCTTCATGGAGGAGTGCCGGCGCATGGGCATCCCGGTGCTCGGTCCCGATGTGAACGAGAGCCAGTACCGCTTCAGCGTGAACCAGGCCGGGCAGATCCGCTTCGGTCTCGGCGCGGTGAAGGGCGTGGGCGAGGGCGCGGTGGAGGCCATCGTGGCCGAGCGCACCGGCAACGGCCCCTTCACCAGCGTGTTCGATCTGGTGCGCCGCGTGAACCTGCGCGCCGCCAACCGCAAGGCCCTGGAAAGCCTGGCCTACGCCGGTGCCTTCGACGGCCTGAACGTGCAGCGCGCCCACTTCTTCCACAGCGCGGGCGAGGGCCGGCCCACCTACTTGGAAACATTGGTGCGATATGGCCAGCAGCACCAGGACGGCGAGGACAGCAGCCAGGTGAGCATGTTCGACATGGCCAGCGACACCGGTGCGGCCATCCCCGAGCCGCCACTGCCGCAGATCGAGGGCTGGAGCGCGCTGGAGCAGCTGCACTACGAGAAGGACGTCATCGGCTTCTACCTGAGCGGGCATCCGCTGGACGACCACCGGTTGGAGATCAAGCACCTGTGCAACACCACCCTGCCCGACCTGAAGGAGCTGGACAAGCTGGCCGGGCGCGAAGTGGCCTTCGCCGGGATCGTCACCAAGGCCGAGCACCGGATCGCCAAGAGCGGCAAGCCCTTCGGCAGTTTCAGCCTGGAGGACCACGCCGGCACGCACGACTTCATGCTCTTCAGCGAGGACTACTTGAAGTTCAAGCTCTACCTGCAGACCGGGGCGCTGCTCTTCGTGAAGGGCCGCGCGAGCGCCCGCACCTGGGGCCGAGACGAGGGGCAGATGGAGTTCAAGATCGGCCAGATCGACCTGTTGAGCGACGTGCGCGAGAAGTACTTCACCAAGTTGAACCTGATGCTGGAAGCCGAACGCGTGAACGATGGTCTGGCGCGGGAGCTGGGCGCGCTCCTGAAGCGGAGCCCGGGCAAGTGCCGGGTGAACTTCCAGATCGTGAGCCACCAGGAGAACCTGGCCATCGAAGCGCCCAGCAAGGGCCTCAGTGTGGCCGTGAGCGAGGAGCTGATCCGGGCGCTGGAGGGCCTGGGCGATGTGGCGTACACACTGAACTGACGGATCGTCAGGATATTTTCCATGGCAAGGAACGTGCGGTGGGGGGTTACCTTTGCACGACCGCTGGTGAAAAGGTGGGCTCCCGGGCCGGGGAACCTGAACTCTGGATGTCGCACCTTGCGGTCACAAGAAGAACCCTCAGCAACCAAACCCGGACGCACGGCGTCCACAGTCAACGACCATGGCACTCGAACTGACCGACAACAACTTTGAGGAACTCGTCCTGAAGAGCGACAAACCGGTGATGGTGGACTTCTGGGCCGAATGGTGCGGCCCCTGCCGCATGGTGGGCCCCGTGGTGGAGGAGCTGGGCAAGGAGTACGACGGCAAGGCCGTGGTGGGCAAGCTGAACGTGGACCACAACCCCGGCATCAGCATGAAGTACGGGATCCGCAGCATCCCCACGATCCTGTTCTTCAAGAACGGACAGGTGGTGGACCGCAGCGTGGGCGCGGTGCCCAAGCCGCAGCTTGCGCAGAAGTTGGAAGGGCAGCTCGCCTGATCACTGGCCCCCTGGAACAGGAAGCCCCGGCTGCGCCGGGGCTTCCTGTTCCAGGGGATCACATCGGCCCTGCATCCGATCGACGAACTTCGCGCCATGCCCATCGAGCAGAAGCACATCCAAGCCCTCTCGGCCCTGGAGTTCAAGGCGCGCCAGGTGGTGGAAGGCTTCCTCGCCGGGCTGCACAAGAGCCCGTTCCACGGCTTCAGCGTGGAGTTCGCGGAACACCGCGCCTACAACAGCGGGGAAAGCACGCGCCACCTGGACTGGAAGCTCTATGCCCGCACCGACAAGCTCTTCGTCAAGCGCTACGAGGAGGAGACCAACCTGCGCTGCCACCTGGTGCTGGACGCCTCCTCATCGATGTATTACCCGGCCCGCGGCGAGACCCAGGAGTTCAACAAGGTGGAGTTCGGCGTGCATGCGGCGGCGGCCTTCATCCAGTTGCTCCGCAAGCAGCGCGATGCCGTGGGCCTCACGGTGTTCCGTGAAGCGGTGACCCTGAGCGAGGAGGCGCGAAGCAACGCGGTGCACCTGCGGCACCTGACGCAGCACCTGGAGCAGCTTCTGGCGGCGGACGCGCCCGCACGTGGGCAGCGCACGGGCCTGGTGGAGGCCCTCCACGACATCGCCGGGCGGGCTCATCGCCGCAGCCTGGTCGTGGTGCTCAGCGACATGTTCGAGGATGCCGGTCGGGAGGAGGAGGTCTTCGACGCCCTGCAGCACCTGCGCTTCAACAAGCACGACATCATCGTGTTCCACGTGGTGGACCGCAAGCGTGAGCTGGAGCTGGCGTTGGAGGACCGCCCCTACACCTTCGTGGACGTGGAGACCGGGGCCCAGGTGAAGGCCCACGCCGCCGAGGTGCGCGAGGGCTACCGCCAGGCCGTGGCCGAACGCTGGCACCGGTTGAAGCTCAAGTGCGGCCAGTACCGGATCGACCTGGTGGAGGCCGACATCCATGCGGGTCTCGGCCCGGTACTGCTGGAGTTCCTCACGAAACGGGCGCGTCTTTACTGAGCTTTCCGGAGTGGGCTTGCAAAGTCGGCCCGGGGCTTTACATTTGCACCCGCTTCACCGCAAGGAGAAGCCAACGGACCGGTAGTTCAGCTGGTTAGAATGCCGCCCTGTCACGGCGGAGGTCGCGGGTTCGAGTCCCGTCCGGTCCGCAAAAGCCCCTTCCGAGGGGCTTTTTTCATGCCCTGTCCCACCGATGGGCGCCCCCGGACCAAGGTTGCCGATGGCCGGCTCAACGGGAAGTGGCCGCCCTCCGGCCATCGCCGGTGGCGGAGCATAGGCCGACCGGGGCCCCTTCCATGGCCGTGAACGCCGAACGCCTGCCACAGGGCAGGCGTTCGGCATGTGCACTGACCGGTGTCCCCCTCAGCGGTTCTTCCCCTCGGTGAGCCCCGGATCGATCGCAAAATCCACGCTGCCGATGGAGATGGGCTTGGGCGTCACCTCGCGGAAGGCATCGTTCCACACCAGCTTCATGTTGGCGAACTGCATGTCCACGATCTTGCCCGGGATCTCGCCCCACACGGTGAAGGCATCGTCCTCGCCCTGGTTGAGGATGACCTCCTTGCTCTTGCTGCTGGCGTTGGCGAACTCCTGGCCCGACTCGATGCGCAGCGCAGTGCGGCTGGGGTCCACCAGGGCCACCTTGCTGCCGCGGTACACCACCTTGAACTTCGCCGCGGTCTTGGCGGTCTCCTTGTCCAGGCTCACCAGGTTCACCTCGAAGTTCCCTGCCGTGAAGCTGTTCTTGCTGGGCGGGATGTCGAAGTCCGGCACGCTCACCTTGCCCTCGGAGCGCGACACGCGGCTGGCACCGCCGAACTTCACGCTGAACGCATCGTGGTGCATGTTGCCACCGGTGACCTCCAGGGTGCGGCTGATGTGGTCGTTGGGCCGGATCACGAAGTCGCGGTCCTTCGGGGTGTAGGTGGCACCGCCCACGGTGAACACGATCTCCGAGGCCTTGATCATCAGGATGTCGGAGGTCTTGTTGGTGAACTCCACGCGCACCTTGCACAGCGCCAGCTGGGCCACGGGGTCCTTGAACTCGATGCGGATCGCCTCGGTCTCGATGGGCTCGGGGATGCGGTAGAAGTTGGTGTGCTTGGGGTCCACCTTCTGCGCGTGGAGGGAGAGGGCGGCCATCACAGCGGCGGCGGCGAGGAGCGTGCGGGTCATGGGAGGAGGGGTTCGTGCCCGGCGAAATTAGGCCGGTGCGGGCGGATGGCAACCGGTGTGCCAAAGGAGGAACGACCGCCGCTCCTCCCACGCCCAGGCCGTTCATGTAGGCGCCCCAGTGGCCGGGGTCCGTTCCGGTACTTTCGGGCCATGATCGTCCTGAAGGACATCCGCAAGGCGTACCGCACCGGGGCCAACCTCCTGCAGGTGCTGAAGGGCATCGACCTGGAGATCCGCAGTGGCGAACTGGTGAGCATCATGGGCAGTTCGGGCTCGGGCAAGAGCACCATGCTCAACATCATCGGCATCCTCGACAACTACGACCACGGGGAGTACCTGCTGGACGGCATGCTGATCAAAGGCCAGAGCGAGACCGAGAACGCCCTGTTGCGCAGCAAGTACATCGGCTTCGTCTTCCAGAGCTTCAACCTGATCACGTTCAAGAACGCGCAGGAGAACGTGGCACTGCCCCTGTACTACCAGGGCATCCCCCGCCGCAAGCGCAACGAGCTCGCCTTGGAGATGCTGGGGCGGGTGGGCCTGCGCGAATGGGCTCACCACATGCCCAACGAGCTGAGCGGCGGTCAGAAGCAGCGGGTGGCCATCGCCCGGGCCTTGATCAGCGACCCCAAGATCATCCTGGCCGACGAGCCCACGGGGGCCTTGGACAGCAGGACCAGCGAGGAGGTGATGGCCCTGCTCACCGAGGTGAACCGCGACCTGGGCAAAACGGTCGTGATCGTCACCCACGAGCGCGACGTGGCCGCAGCGACGCACCGGGTGATCTACCTCCGCGACGGGCTGATCGAGAACGCCCATCTGGACCCGCGCAGCCTGACCACCAGCATGGACGGGGTGATCGCCGCCCGCAAACCCGCCGGGGATGTTCGATAAGTCAAGCCGCAAAGACGCAAGGGCGCAAGGGCAGCCCCCCCTGCTGGGCCGTCCCAAGGCGCGTCCGGCATGCGTGATGTCCTCGCGTCGTTGCGGCCCGAAACCCTGCGCCCATGTTCGATAGGGAGAAGTGGGCCGAGGTGCTGGACAGCATCGGCAAGAACAAGCTTCGGGCGGTGCTCACGGGCTTCGCCGTCTTCTGGGGCATCTTCATGCTCATCATCCTCCTGGGTGCGGGCGCCGGGTTGCGCAACGGCTTCAGCTACAACTTCCGCAACACGGCCACGAACAGCATCCGCATCTGGGGCAACGAGACCAGCAAGCCGTGGAAGGGCCTGCCGCCGAACCGCGCGATCGCCCTGGAGGATGCGGATATCGTCGCCCTGAAGAACGCCATCCCCGGCATCCAGCACATCAGCGGACAGTACAGCGTGTGGCGCGGCCAGAGCAAGCTGCAGTACGGCATGAGCTCGGGCAGCTACAGCATCCGAGGCATCCAGCCCGCCCACCAGCACTTGCAGCACCAGCGCATCATCAGCGGGCGCTTCATCAACGAGGTGGACGAGGTGCAGGAGCGGAAGGTGATCGTGATCGCCGAGGACTGCCGCACCGAGCTCTTCAAGAAGGAGGACCCGCTCCACAAGTGGATCAATGTGAACGGCATCCCCTTCGAGGTGGTGGGGCTTTACGCATACGAAACCGGTGGTCCGGAGCGCGGCCAGCGCAGTCCGGTGTACATCCCGCTCAGCGCGGCGCAGAAGGTGTTCAACGCGAAGGGCATCGTGGATGACATCACGTTCAGCTTCGCCGATGCCAGTATCGCCGGCGCCAAACGAGCGGAACAGCGCGCCATCCACACCCTGGCCAGGCGTCATGACTTCGACCCCACGGATGAACGGGCGCTGTGGGTGAACAACAACGTGGAGAACGTGGGGACGATGAGCTCCATCTTCAACGGGATCACAGCCTTCCTGTGGTTCGTGGGCATCGGCTCGCTGATCGCGGGCATCGTGGGGGTCAGCAACATCATGCTCATCGTGGTGAAGGAACGCACGCGCGAGATCGGCATCCGCAAGGCGCTGGGCGCCACGCCGGCCAATGTGGTGGGCCAGGTGCTGCTGGAGTCGGTGTTCATCACCGGCATGGCGGGCTGGATGGGGCTGGTCCTCGGCATCTTCCTGATGGAGGGCATCGCCAGCGCCGTGCCGGGCAGCGAGTTCTTCCGCGACCCCACCATCCGCATCGACGTGGCCATCACCGCGCTCATCGCCTTGATCATCGCCGGCGCCCTCGCGGGCTTCATCCCCGCGCGCCGCGCCGCCGCCATCCGTCCCATCGAAGCCCTGCGCGACGAATAAGCCATGTTCGACAACGACCGCTGGGGAGAGATCTGGAACACGCTGAGCCGCAACAAGCTCCGCAGCTTCCTCACCATGTTCGGTGTGACCTGGGGCATCTTCATGCTGGTGGTGATGCTGGGCATGGGCAACGGTTTGAAGAACGCCGTGCTGGGCGGCTTCGAAGGGTTCGCCACCAACAGCTGCTTCCTGTGGACCATGCCCACCACCAAGCCCTACGCGGGCTTCCAGAAGGGACGCAGCTTCACCTTCGACAACGAGGACATCAGCATCATCCGCAACAACGTGCCGGGCATCGAGGTCTGCTCCCCGCAGCTGCAATTGGGCGGCTGGCAGAGCGGCAACAACGTGAGCTACGGCAGCAAGGTGGGCGCCTTCAGCGTGTATGGCAGCGAGCCCGAGGTGATCCGGGTGGAGGCCATCCGGCTGCCGAAGGGCCGCTTCCTGAACCATGCCGACCTCGGCGAGGAGCGCAAGGTGGCCGTGATCGGACAGGACGTGGTGGACCAGCTCTTCAAGCCCGAGGACCCCATCGGCAAGCACATCAAGATCAACGGCGTCTACTTCCAGGTGGTGGGCGTGAGCAAGAAGAAGAGCAGTGCCGAGATGGGCGACAACCCCGACGCCAAGATCTACGTGCCCTTCACCACCTTCCAGAAGGCCTTCAACGCCCTGAACGAGGTGCACTGGTTCACCCTGGTGGCCAAGCCGGGTGTGGACGTGGGCGAGGTGGAGCAGCAGATCCGCCAGCTCATGGCCCGGAAGCACCGCGTGGACCCCACCGACGAGAGCGCCTTCGGCAGCTGGAACATGCAGGAGTTCTACGGGAAGATGAACGGCCTCTTCATCGGCATCGGCGGCCTCAGCTGGTTCGTGGGCATCTGCACCCTGCTCGCGGGCGCCATCGGCATCGGCAACATCATGCTCGTGAGCATCCAGGAACGCACCAAGGAGATCGGCATCCGCCGCAGCCTGGGCGCCACCCCGCGCAACATCACCGGGCAGATCGTCCAGGAGGCCCTCACCCTCACCTTCATCGCGGGCTACTTCGGCCTGCTCGCCGGCGTGGGCGTGCTGGAGGCCGTCCGCTCGGTGGCCGGTGATGCCGACTTCTTCAAGAACCCGGGCGTCGACCTCTTCGTCGCCCTCGTCGCCTTCGCCGTGCTCATCGCCAGCGGCCTCCTCGCCGGGCTGTTGCCAGCGCGCCGCGCCCTGGCCATCAAAGCCGTGGATGCCCTCAGGGCCGAGTGAGCCCGGCAACGACCCCGCCATGAACGACCGCAGACCATGAAAAAGATCCTCAAGTACGTCCTGTTCGCAGGACTGGCCGCCCTCTTCATCTGGACGCTCTATTTCCTCTACCAGAAGAGCGCAAGCCGCCCGGACGAGTTCAAGGTGGAGAAGCCCGCGCGCAACAACGTGGTGAAGAAGACGGTGGCCAACGGCAAGATCGTGCCGCGCAAGGAGATCCTCATCAAGCCCGTGGTCAGCGGCATCATCGCCGAGCTCTACGTGGAGGCCGGTGATGAGGTGAAGCGCGACCAGCCCCTGGCCAAGATCAAGATCGTGCCCGACATGCTGAGCCTGAGCAACGCCGAGAACCGGGTCCGCAACGCCGAGATCGCCCAGCAGAACGCGCGGCTCAACTTCGACCGCAACAAGCCGCTGGCCGACAAGGGTGTGATCAGCGCGGCCGAGATGCAGACCTTCGATGTGGCGTTGAAGAACGCCGACCAGGAGGTGGCCGCGGCCAAGGAGGCCCTGCAGGTGGTGCGCGACGGCATCAGCCGCAGCAGCGCCGGCAACACCATCGTGCGCAGCACCATCGACGGCATGGTGCTCGACGTGCCGGTGAAGGAGGGGAACAGTGTGATCGAGCGCAACAACTTCAACGAGGGCACCACCATCGCCGCCATCGCCGACATGGACGACCTGATCTTCCAGGGCAAGGTGGACGAGAGCGAGGTGGGCAAGGTGAAGCTGGGCATGCCCGTCGTGCTCACCGTGGGGGCCATCGAGAACGCCCGGTGGGACGCCGACCTGGAGTACATCGCCCCCAAGGGCGTGGAGGAGAACGGAGCGATCCAGTTCGAGATCCGCGCCGCCGTGAAGCTCAAGGACGGGCAGACCCTGCGCAGCGGCTACAGCGCCAATGCGGACATCGTGCTGGAGCAGCGGGACAGCGTGTACACCGTGCCCGAGAGCATCGTGGAGTTCAACGACAAGGGGGACAGCGCCTTCGTGCAGGTGAAGGACGGGGAGGACTGGAAGCGCACCTACATCCGCACCGGCCTGAGCGACGGCATCAACCTCGAGGTGCTGGAGGGCGTGAGCCCCGACACCGAACTGAAGGGCGCCAAGGTGGAGCCTGAGGGCGCGTCCATCACCGTGAACTGAGCGGTCACGGCTGCGGAAGCGCCTTCACGTGGGCGCGCACGGGGACGCCATGCACGGTGGCCTCCACGTCGGTCGCGTTCAGCTTCACGCCCTTCACGTCGTAGAAGAGGCCATGCGGCGAGATGGCCTTCACCCCCATCTCCCGGCCGTCCGGCGCCAGGGTCTTGATGTCGAAGATGTTGCCGACCCGGCGCACGGCCTTCACCGGCAACCGCGTGCCATTGGGCGCCACCGCCTTCACATCGAGGAGGGTGCCATCGGGCAGCACGGCCTTCACCGGCATGGGCGACTCCTGCGTGGCCAGCACCTTCACCGGCACCTCGCGGCCGTTCACCAGCGCACGGATGTCGAGCACCGTGGCATCGCCGTTGGCCTGAAGCGCCTTGATGTCGTGGAGCGTGCCGGCCGCATCGATCGCCTTGATGCCCAGCAGGTGCCCGTCCGGCTGCACGCACTTCACGTTCCAGATGGGATCGCCGTCATGGTCCACCGGGTGCGGCAGCGCCTTCACGTGCGCCTCGATCGCCACACCGTTCACGCGCTCATCGTCGTCCGCAAGGTCGAGCCCCTTCACGTCGCGCATGCGGCCGTCCTCGGCGATGGCCTTCACGGCGTACAGGGCCCGCTCATCGCCGATGGCCTTGATGTGCACCAGATGTCCGGCGCGCGCCACACCCTTCACGTCGAGGCGGCGACCGTCCGGGGCGATGGCCTTCACGTCCAACACCTCCCCTTTCGCGGTGATCGCCTTCACGGGCCGCAGGGCATCGTCCGAGGCGAGCACCTTGATGGGCAGCAG
>JAEUSW010000125.1 GCA_016788285.1 Flavobacteriales bacterium | reverse complement strand
CATCTGTGGTTGAATCTCTCTCGCCCATGACCCAGCGATCCGTCCTCATCCTCTACACCGGTGGCACCATCGGCATGTGGGCCGACCCGCGCACCGGCGCCCTGCGCCCCATGGACCTGGAGCATCTGGAGGAGCAGGTGCCCGAGCTGGAGCGCGTGGGCGTGAAGCTCGGCTCGGTGGCCTTCGAGAAGCCCATCGACAGCAGCGACATGCGGCCCGCGGACTGGGTGCGTGTGGCGGGGATCATCGGTGAGCACTACGACCGGTATGATGGCTTCGTGGTGCTGCACGGCAGCGACACCATGGCGTACACGGCCAGTGCGCTCAGCTTCCTGCTTGAAGGGCTGGGCAAGCCCGTGGTGCTCACCGGGTCGCAGCTGCCCATCGGCACCATCCGCACCGACGCGAAGGAGAACCTGATCACCGCCATCGAGATCGCCGCGGCTGCCGAGAACGGCCGGCCCATCGTGCCCGAGGTGGCGGTGTACTTCGAGTACAGCCTATACCGCGGCAACCGCACGGTGAAGGTGCATGCCGAGCGCTTCGAGGCCTTCCGCAGCCCCAACTACCCGCGCCTGGCCGAGGCCGGCGTGCACCTGCGCTACGACCGCAACGCCATGCTGCCCCTGCGCACCGGACCGCTCACCGTGCACACCGGCGTGGACGACCGCGTCGGCGTGCTGCGGCTTTTCCCCGGCATCCGGCCCGACTGGGTGCGGCACGCGCTCGCCACGCCCGACCTGCGCGCCGTGGTGCTCACCACCTTCGGCAGCGGCAACGGCCCCACGGACGAGGCCTTCCTCGAGGCCCTGCGCGAGGCCACGGAGCGCGGTGTACTGCTGGTGAACGCCACCCAATGCGTCGGCGGACGGGTGGAACAGGGCCGCTACCAGACCAGCCGCGCCTTCGTGGACATGGGCATGCTCAGCGCCTACGACATGACCGTGGAGGCCGCGGTCACCAAGTTGATGTTCCTGCTGGGCCAGGGCCTCAGCGACGACCTGGTGCGCGAGCGCTTCCAGCGGCCGCTGTGCGGGGAAGTGAGCGCGGGGTAGGGTTGGCGCGGATTTACCGATCTAGGACATCAATAGAGGACTGCAGAGCTTTGGCCCCGATGGGTGCATTGTACATCATTTTGCTCGTGCTCTTCGCTGTCGCGATGTTCTACATCGGTACGATTATCGTAGGTCGCGTTTTGCGACGGCTCCTTCGCTGGTTCCGGAGCGGGGATAGGCCCGAAATGGAGGAAGGAGAACCGTGGCCGCCTGAGCAATAGGGTTTTCGGCGGAGTGAGGGATTGCCCGAAGCAGGCATTCCCGGAGAGGGAGGCTTCAAACCATGCCCGCTGCGCGGTTTGGTGTTCATTCCGGTCCTCTTGGGTGAGCGAGCTCACCACGCTTCCGGCAACGAACACGCCCCGCTTTCGCGGGGCGGCTTGGCGGAGAGAGAGGGATTCGAACCCCCGATACCCTGTTAAGGTATACGCACTTTCCAGGCGCGCGCCTTCAACCACTCGGCCATCTCTCCAAGGAGCGCGAAAGTAGCGAAAGGGAGCATCCCTGGCCCCGCCCCTGCCCCTCCCGTACCTTTGCCGGCCCCTTTCCGCATGCCCCGCATCGGTCCCATCGAGCTGCCGGAGTTCCCGTTGCTGCTGGCCCCCATGGAGGACGTCAGCGACCCGCCCTTCCGCGCGCTGTGCAAGCAGCACGGGGCCGACCTGATGTACACCGAGTTCATCAGCAGCGAGGGCCTCATCCGCAAGGCCGCCAAGGGGCTGAAGAAGCTCGACATCTTCGAGGCCGAGCGCCCCATCGGCATCCAGCTCTTCGGCGGCAGCGAGGACGCCATGGAGGAGGCCGCCCGCATCGCCGAGGCCGCCGGGCCCGACCTCATCGACATCAACTACGGCTGCCCCGTGCACAAGGTGGTGAGCAAGGGCGCGGGCGCCTGCCTGCTGCTCGACGTGGACAAGATGGTGCGCCTCACCGAGAAGGTGGTGAAGGCCGTGAAGCTGCCCGTGACCGTGAAGACGCGCCTGGGTTGGGACGACAAGAGCAGGAACATCCTCGAAGTGGCCGAGCGCCTGCAGGACGTGGGCATCCAGGCCTTGAGCATCCACGGCCGCACGCGCGCCCAGCTGTACAAGGGCCCTGCGGATTGGACGCTGATCGGCGAGGTGAAGAACAACCCGCGCATGCACATCCCCATCTTCGGCAACGGTGATGTGGACACGCCCGAGAAGGCCGTGGAGAACCGCGCCCGCTACGGCGTGGACGGTGTGATGATCGGTCGTGCGAGCATCGGCCATCCGTGGATCTTCGACGAGATCAAGCACTACATGGCCACGGGTACGCACCGCACGCCGCCCACCGTGGCCGACCGCGTGGAGGCCGCCCGCCAGCACCTGCTCACCTCCATCGCGTGGAAGGGTCCGTGGGAGGGCGTGGTGGAGATGCGCCGCCACTACGGCAACTACCTCAAGGGCCTGCCCAACGTGAAGGAGGTGCGGCTGCGCCTGTGCACCGAACGTGATCCGGCGAACATCGAGGCGATCCTGGACGAGGTGAAGGCCACCCACGCGCTGGCCGCCGTGGCCTAGGCGCTCTGGAGGAAGCGCCGGCTGAGCGCGCGCAGCGGCAGCCAGGTCGTCAGCAGCCCGATCACGGCCACGGCACCGATCACCAGCAGCAGATCGCCGGGGAGCACCTGCACGGGATAGCTGTCCACCACCGAGCCGCTGAGCGTGAGCAGCCCGAAGCGTTGCTGGGCCCAGCAGAGCCCCAGCCCCAGGGCCAGGCCGGCCACGGCGCCCACGCCCACGATCAGCAGGCCTTCGATCAGGAACACGCGCCGCACCAGCCGCTCATCGGCCCCCAGCGCCATCAGCGTGCGCATGTCGCCCTGCTTGTCGATCATCATCATCGTCAGCGAGGCGATGATGTTGAAGGCGCCGATGAGGCCGATGAAGCTCAGCACCACGAAGGTGAACCACTTCTCGCTGGCGTTGGTGCTGTACATCAGGGCGTTCTTCTGGTGCCGCGTGCGCACGGTGCAGCGGTCGCCCAGGGCGCTGCGGAGGATCGCGGCGGCGCGGTTCGCATCGGCCCCTTCGGGCAGCTGCAGTTCCACCGCGCTGGCCTCGCGTTCGTAGTGCAGGAGGTGGGCGCCCAGCTCCAGCGGCAGCAGCACGTAGCGGGTGTCGAACTCCATGTTGATGCTGAAGGTGCCGCTCACCGCCACGTCCGCCTGTTCGAAAGCGCGCCGCTGGTAGGTGCTCAGCTTGCGGCCGCGCACGGGAGCGCTGATGCGGAGGGGCGTCAGGATGCCGTCGTCCAGGGGCACGCCCAGGTCCATTTTGAGGCCCAGCCCCAGCAGTGCGGTGGGTCCCTGCACGCCCTCCAGCACGGGTTCGCCGCTGAACAGATGGCGTTCCATGCCGCTCATGGCCAGGTACTGCGGCTCCACCGCCTTCAGGGTGGCCACCGCCTGCTGGCCGTTGCATTGCAGCAGCACGTTCTCCTCGATCACCCAGCTGGCCCGTTCGGCCCCGGCGGCCGTGCGCAGCGCTTCCACGTCCAGGCTGTCGCGCCACAGCGTCTTGCCGCGGGCCGGCGTGATGGTGAGGTCCTGGTCGAAGGGGCTGTAGATGGAATCCACCAGCTGGTTGATGCCGTTCAGCGTGCTCAGCACCACCACCATGGCCCCGGTGACCACGGCCACCACCACGATGCTGATCCACGTGATCAGGTTGATGGCGTTGGTGCGCCGCCCGGCCGCCTTGCGGGACGCCAGCAGGTAGCGCCGGGCGAAGAGGAGGGGGAGGTTCATCGCGTCATGTGCTGATGGGCACATGTGCACATGAGCACACGGCTACTTCCACGCCTTCACGATCAGCCCCGTCCCCGTGCTATGCTTCATGCGCACATCGGCCATGTTCAGCGCGAAGGCGATGGGATAGGTGATGAGGTAGTAGGCCGGCAGGATGAGGAAGAAGAGCTTGCTGCTGTTCAGCATCAGCAGCGGCCACTTCATGCTCAGCTTCCAGCTGATCTTGCCCGGGGTGCCGTAGCTGTAGCGCGCGTCCACCCGGCTGAAGCCGTTGCGCAGGCATTTCGCCTTCAGGTCGTCGATGTTGTAGCCGTCGCGCACGTGCTCCTCGATGAAGGAGCCTTCGCCCTCGTCGTGCACATCGCTACCGCCCTGGTCGCTGGGGGTGCTGATGATGAGCATGCCGCCGGCCTTCAGGGAGCTGCTGTAGCACCGCAGGGCCGCCTCGTCCTCCAGGATGTGCTCCATCACGTCCACGCACACCACCAGGTCGAAGCTGCCGGGCTGCTGGAACCGGGTGACATCGCCCACCAGGAAGCTCACCTGCGGGCGACCGATGGCGCGGAAGAAGGCGTTGCAATCGGCCACCTGCTCCTCCTTCACATCGATGGCGGTGATCCGCGCCTTCGGCAGGCGCCCGCTGAGCCAGTAGCTGTATTGGCCGTATCCGGCGCCGGCGTCGTACAGATGGAGCGCCTTGTCGCCCGCGCCCCGCGCCCAGCCCCTCAGCTCCCGGTGCACATGCCAGGCGCGCAGCAGCAACAGGTCCAGCAGGCGGTAGAACAGCCGGCGCAGGAAGGGCGAGCGGTTGAAGACGGAGCCGAGCTGGCGTTTGACGGGGTCGTATTGCATCGATCGATCGGGTCGGGAGTGTCAAGTAGAAAGTGTCAAGCGACAAGGATCAAGCGGTCGTGCATCATTCCAGAGTTGGCACTTGACACTAGTCCCTTATGACTTGTCACTTCTTCAGGAGCTTGTCGATCTCCTCGGCCCGGTCGAGGGAATCGTCCACATAGAAGAGCAGTTCGGGCACCACGCGCATCTGGCGGCCGATGCGTCGGCCCAGGAGCCCCCGCAGGTGGTGGGCCTCGTCGCGGATGCGGTCGAGGGCGGCCTGTTTGTCCTTCACGGGGAAGAGGCTCAGGTAGGCCTTGGCCACGCCGAGGTCGGGGCTCACGCGCACGGCGCTGACGGTGATGAGGCTGCCGGGCAGCAGGCGCCGGCCCTCGGTCTGGAACACCGCGGCGAGCTCCTCCTGCAGCAGGCTGTTCACCTTGTTCTGTCGGATGCTGTCCATCGGTGGCGAAGATACCCGGCCGCGGCGGCGTGGGCGGCTACCTTTGGCCCCGCCCTGTGGGAGCGGCATCACGATGCGCAACTTCTTCCGCGTCCTGCGCTATGCGCGACCCTACCGGGGGTATGCGGTGCTCAACGTGGTGTTCAACCTGGGGAGCACCCTGTTCCACCTGGCCTCGCTGCTGGTCTTCATCCCCTTCCTCAACCTGCTGTTCGGCCAGGCGCCACCGCCCATGGCCCGACCGGAGGTGGGCCTGAGCGTGGAGGGCCTCAAGCGCCTTCCCGAGCTCTTCAACTGGCGGATGGCCGCTTACATCCAGGAGCATGGGCAGATGGGGGGGCTGGTCTTCATCTGCGTGGTGGTGGCCCTGTGCTTCCTGCTGAAGAACCTGTTCCGCTACTTCGCCCTGTGGGCCATTGGCATCCTGCGCAACCAGGCGGTGCGCGACCTGCGCAACGAGGTGTACGACAAGATCCTGGACCTGCCCATGCGCTTCCACACCGGCGAGCGCAAGGGCCACACGATCGCGCGCATCACGCAGGACGTGCAGGAGGTGGAGTTCAGCATCATGAACTACATCGAGATGGTGTTCCGCGAGCCCATCACCATCGTGCTGTCGCTGGCGCTCATGATCGGCATCTCCTGGAAGCTCACACTGATCGCGCTGCTGCTGCTGCCGCTGAGCGGGCTGCTGATCGGGCGGATCGGCAAGAGCCTGCGCAAGGAGGGCCTGCGGGCGCAGCAGAAGGCCGCCGACCTGCTGAGCACGGTGGAGGAGACCCTCACCGGCATGCGGGTGGTGAAGGCCTTCAACGGCGAGGAGCAGATGCGCCGGCGGTTCCGGCGGGAGAACGAGATGCTCAACAAACTGAACGTGTTCACCCTGCGCCGGCGCGACATGGCCTCGCCCCTCAGCGAGTTCCTCGGCGCGCTGGTGATGGTGACGCTGGTGTACCTGGGCGGCAGCCTGGTGATCGGCCAGGACGCCAGCCTCAGCGGGGGGGCCTTCATCGGCTACATCATCCTGTTCAGCCAGCTTCTGGCGCCCGCCAAGAGCTTCACCACCGGCTACTATTGGATCCGCAAGGGCGGGGCCAGCGCCGAGCGCATCTTCGAGCTGCTGGCGGTGGAGAACAGCGTGAAGGAACGCCCGGATGCCAGGCCCATCGCCGCCTTCACCGACCGGGTGGTGTTCGAGGGCGTGCGGTTCGCCTACGACGAACGGCCCGTGCTGCGCACCGTGGACCTGGTGCTGCCCAAGGGGCGCAGCGTGGCGCTGGTGGGCACCAGTGGCGGGGGCAAGAGCACCCTGGCCGGCCTGTTGCCCCGCTTCTACGACGTCACCGGCGGGCGCGTGCTGATCGACGGTCACGACGTGCGCGACCTGAAGCTCAAGGACCTGCGGGCGCTGATGGGGATCGTGACCCAGGACAGCATCCTGTTCAACGACACGGTGGCCAACAACATCGCCTTCGGGCAGCCGGGGGTGGCCACCGCCGACATCGAGCGGGCGGCGCGCATCGCCAACGCCCACGACTTCATCCTGCGGCTCGACGACGGCTACCAGACCGGCATCGGCGACATGGGCAACCGGCTCAGCGGGGGCCAGAAGCAGCGCCTGGCCATCGCCCGGGCGGTGCTGAAGAACCCGCCCATCCTCATCCTCGACGAGGCCACCAGCGCGCTGGACACCGAGAGCGAACGGCTGGTGCAGGACGCGCTCTTCCGGATGATGGAGGGGCGCACCAGCCTGGTGATCGCGCACCGCCTCAGCACCATCCAGCACTGCGACGAGATCTGCGTGGTGGTGGACGGCGCCATCGTGGAGCGCGGCACGCATGCCGACCTGCACGCCGCGGGGGGGCATTACCGCCGTCTGTGCGACATGCAGGCCTTCGCCTGACCCCCGCTTGGCCGTTCGCCGGTGATGCGTACATTTGCACCGTCAGTCGGTTGAGCGAGGAAGAGGGGACCGCCCCTCTTTTTTGTTCCCCGGCGGTCAGGCACGATGATCACCGAAGGGCACATGCGGGACATGGTGGAACGCCATCTGGCGGGCACCGGTCATTTCCTGGTGGACGTGGAGGTGCGCCCCGGCGACAAGGTGGTGGTGGAGGTCGATGACCCGCACGCCATCACCCTGGAACAGCTGGTGGCGCTGAACCGCGCCCTGCGCGCCGACCTGGATGCCCAGGGGCATGACCTGGAGCTTCAGGTGGGCAGCCCCGGCATGGGCCGCCCGTTCAAGGTGCCTGCCCAATACGCCAAGCACACCGGTCGCCTGGTGGTGGTGAAGCTTGCCGACGGCCGTGCCCTGGAGGGGCGGTTGGAGGCGGTGGACGCCGCCGGCCTGCACCTGCGGCCGCTGATCCCGAGCAAGGTGAAGGGAAGGCCCGACAAGCTGGACGACGACGTGCTTGCGCTGCCTTTCGCCGACATCCGATCCACACAAGCCAGCCTAAAGTTCAAATGACCGTGCCATGAGCACCGTGAACCTCATCGAATCCTTCGGGGAATTCAAGGACATCAAGAACATCGACCGGGTGACCATGATGGGCATCCTGGAGGACGTGTTCCGCGGGGTGGTGAAGAAACGTTTCGGCGAGGAGGCCAACGTGGACATCATCATCAACCCCGACAAGGGCGACCTGGAGATCTGGCTCAACCGCGTGATCGTGGAGGACGGGATGAGCGAGGACGACAACCTGGAGATCGAGCTCAGCGAGGCCCGCAAGATCGAGCCGGACTTCGAGGTGGGCGAGGAGGTGAGCCAGGAGGTGAAGATCGCCGACTTCGGACGGCGCAACATCCTGAGCCTGAAGCAGAACCTGCAGAGCCGGATCCTGGAGCTGGAGAAGGACCACCTGTACAACAAGTACAAGGAGCGGGTGGGCGAGATCATGACCGGCGAGGTGTACCAGGTGTGGAAGCGCGAGACACTGATCCTGGACGACGAGGGCAACGAGCTCATCCTGCCCAAGGACCAGCAGATCAAGAGCGACTTCTTCAAGAAGGGCGACAGCGTGCGGGCGGTGGTGTGGAAGGTGGAGATGCGCAACAACACCCCGGTGGTGATCCTGAGCCGCACCGCGCCGGAGTTCCTCGCCAAGCTGTTCGAGCAGGAGGTGCCCGAGGTGGCCGACGGCCTGATCACCATCAAGCGCATCGTGCGCGAGCCGGGCGAACGGGCCAAGGTGGCCGTGGAGAGCTACGATGACCGCATCGACCCGGTGGGCGCCTGCGTGGGCATGAAGGGCAGCCGCATCCACGGCATCGTGCGCGAGCTGCGCAACGAGAACATCGATGTGATCAACTTCACGAGCAACGAGCAGCTGCTGATCCAGCGGGCGCTGAGCCCGGCCAAGATCGGCAACATCAAGCTCAACGTGGAGCACAAGCGCGCCGAGGTGTACATGAAGCCCGATCAGGTGGCCCTGGCCATCGGCAAGGGCGGGCACAACATCAAGCTCGCCAGCCGCCTCACCGGCTACGAGATCGATGTGTACCGTGAGACCGATGAGGTCACCGATGACGTGGACCTGGAGGAGTTCGCCGACGAGATCGAGCACTGGATCATCGACGAGCTGAAGACCATCGGCTGCGACACGGCGCGCAGTGTGCTGGACATCCCGGTGGAGGAGCTGGTGAAGCGCACGGACCTGGAGGAGGAAACGATCAATGAAGTGGTGCGGATCCTGAAGGCCGAGCTGGAGGGCTGAGCCGGGGACCGCACGGAGAACGGTGAACGGACAACGCGAACTGAATGAGCGAAGCAGCTGACAAGGGCGTGCGATTGAGCAAGGTGGCCCGCGAGTTCAATCTCGGGCTCCACACCGTGGTGGAGTTCCTGGAGAAGAAGGGCCACAAGGTGGAGAGCAACCCGAACACGAAGATCGCCGGGGATCTCTACGACCTGTTGCTGGCCGAGTTCGGAACGGACAAGGCCATCAAGGAGCAGAGCAAGGCCACCGTGCAATCTCGGCATGAGCGCGAGACGATCAGCCTTGCGCCCGAGAAGCCCGCGGCCCGCCCGGTGGCCGAGGAGCTGCCACCCGCGCCGGCCGCTGCAGCCCCCGAGACGGCGGTGCCCGAGGCCAAGCCATCCACCGAGACCATCAAGGCCAAGGTGGAGAAGCCCACGGTGAAGGTCCTGGACAAGATCGACCTGGCCCCGCGCAAGAAGGCCGCTGCGGCGCCCGTCACCCCGGCGGAAGCGGCCCCGGCGCCAGCGGCTCCGGCCGCCGCGGCACCGTCCGCCCCTGCCGCGCCAGCGGCCCCGCCCCCGTCCGCGCCGGCCGAACCGGAGCTCATCCGCGCACGCGCCGAGAAGCTCACGGGTCCCAAGACGGTGGGCAAGATCGAACTGCCGGTGGAGAAGGAGCGCAAGCCCGCCGACCGTGGTGACCAGGGTGGTGAGCGCGGCCGCCGCAAACGGATCGTCAAACCGGGCCCTGTGAACGTGGACCGGGCCGTGCAGCAGGAGCAGCGCGACGCCGCCAGCCGCCCCGGCGGCCGCCCCGGTGAGCTCGACGAGAACGCCGTGAAGAAGAAGGTGAGCGAGACCCTCGCGCGCCTCACCGGCGGCAAGAGCAAGGGCGCGAAGATCCGCCGGGACAAGCGCGCCGAACGCTTCCAGCGCTTCGAGGAGGAGCAGGCCGCCCGCGAACTGGCCGGCAAGACCCTCAAGGTCACCGAGTTCGTCACCGCGAGCGAACTGGCCTCCATGATGGGCGTGCCCGTCACGGACATCATCAAGGCCTGCTTCAGCCTGGGCCTGATGGTGAGCATCAACCAGCGCCTTGACGCCGAGACCCTTTCGGTGATCGCCGATGAGTACGGCTTCAAGGTGGAGTTCGTGGGCGCCGAGGTGCAGGAGAACATCCCGGTGGAGCCGGATGACGAACGCCGAATGGTCCCGCGCCCGCCCATCGTCACGGTGATGGGCCACGTGGACCATGGCAAGACCTCGCTCCTGGACTACGTGCGCAACGCCAACGTGGTGGCGGGCGAGGCCGGTGGCATCACACAGCACATCGGCGCCTACAGCGTGCAGCTGAAGAACGGCAAGCACATCACCTTCCTGGATACCCCGGGCCACGAGGCTTTCACCGCCATGCGCGCGCGCGGCGCCCAGGTGACGGACATCGCCATCATCGTGATCTCCGCGGACGACAGCGTGATGCCGCAGACGCGCGAGGCCATCAACCACGCGCAGGCCGCTGGCGTGCCGATGGTCTTCGCCCTCAACAAGATCGACAAGGAGGGGGCCAACCCCGACAAGATCCGCGAGGAGCTCAGCCAGATGAACATCCTGGTGGAGGAGTGGGGCGGCAAGTTCCAGAGCCAGGAGATCAGCGCCAAGAAGGGCCTGGGCATCGAGAACCTGCTGGACAAGGTGCTTCTGGAGGCCGAGATGCTCGACCTGAAGGCGGATCCGGCCAAGCGCGCCATGGGCGTGGTGATCGAGAGCACCTTGGAACAGGGCCGCGGCTACGTCACCACCATCCTGGTGGAGGGCGGCACCCTGCGCAAGGGCGATGTGCTGCTGGCCGGCCAGTTCAGCGGTCGCGTGCGCAACATGTTCAACGAACGTGGGCAGGCCGTCAACGATGCGGGTCCCTCCACGCCGGTGTCCATCCTGGGCCTCGATGGCGCGCCCAATGCCGGCGACCATTTCTACGTGCTTGAGGATGAGCGCGAGGCCCGTCAGATCGCCACGCGCCGCCAGCAGCTGCAGCGCGAGCAGGGCATCCGCACCCATAAGCACATCACCCTGGACGAGATCGGCCGCCGCCTCGCCATCGGCGACTTCAAGGAGCTGAACATCATCGTGAAGGGCGACGTGGACGGCTCGGTGGAGGCGCTCACCGACTCCCTGCTGAAGCTCAGCACCGAGAAGATCAAGGTGAACGTCATCCACAAGGCCGTGGGCCCGATCGCCGAGAGCGACGTGCTGCTGGCCACCGCGTCCGACGCCATCATCATCGGCTTCCAGGTGCGGCCCACCCCCGGTGCGCGCAAGCTGGCCGAGACCGAGGAGATCGACATCCGGATGTACTCCATCATCTACGACGCCATCGAGGAGATCAAGCAGGCCATGGAGGGCATGCTGGCCCCCAAGGAGGTGGAGAAAGTGGTGGGCACCGCCGAGGTGCGCGAGACCTTCAAGATCAGCAAGGTGGGCACCGTGGCGGGCTGCTTCGTGCTGGACGGCAAGATCAAACGCACCAACAAGGTGCGTGTGATCCGCGACGGCATCGTGGTGTACACCGGCGACCTCGGCACCCTGAAGCGCTTCAAGGACGACGTGAAGGAGGTGACCCACGGCTACGAGTGCGGCCTCAACGTGGAGAAGTTCAACGACATCAAGGTCGGCGACCACATCGAGGCCTTCGAGCTGGTGGAGGTGAAGCAGACGCTCAACGACTGATCGGTGCGGTCCACCATCGTCCGCAGGGCCGCCCCATCGGGCGGCCCTGCGACGTTCAAGCGGTGACGCGAACGGGCACGAAGGCGGTCAACGAACGTCGGGGCTTCCGCGACGCTTGGGGGGGAAGTATGTATGGCCATACATACTTCGGCCGAAGGTCATTGACGGCTAAAGTCGCTCTATTCTCTTGTTATTGAGCGTGTTATTCATTCCTTCCGACCGCTCTTGGTCGGTCTCATCGCTATTTGGACGTGGCGCGGTCCGGGGTCGCCTGACCAGCATCGCGGTCGACGATGCGCGCGGCTTTCGTCGGATCTGGCACCCTCGCAACATGGGCACTGGAAGTATGTATGGCCATACATGTGTTCGGAAGCCGTCCGCAAGCTCCGACCGCCTGCCACTGGTCCAGTCCCGCCGTTCGCGAGAATGGATCGCACCTCTGAACCCCTTACCCGGCCGAAACACGGTCTTTGATCCGGTGTGAAGGCGATCGACCGCCGCCGCGACGTGCCGACCCTTGCTCAAGGTGTTGGGTGGTGCGACCTCTGCGCAGTTTTCAGTATCCGATGGGTCTTCACTGTCCCATGTGAAGGTCACCGGCGGAGGCCGAGCGATCGCTCCGGTGATCGATGAGGATGCGGCCTG
This sequence comes from Flavobacteriales bacterium, assembly GCA_016788285.1. GTDB lineage: Bacteria > Bacteroidota > Bacteroidia > Flavobacteriales_F > PHOS-HE28 > PHOS-HE28. Next base: position 7,278 of record JAEUSW010000125.1, on the reverse strand, counting down.
CGGAGGACGATATTCGCCGCGGGGCGAAAGCTGCAGAGGGATGCGCCGGACGCGGCCTGTCTGGCCGGACCGGTCCTAGAACACGATCTTCTGGCGGCGCAGGCGCGTGCGGTACTTCTTGCTGCGCGTCTTGTACTTGTACAGCTTGTAGTGCACCTGCGCACGCAGGAAGAGGTAGGCGTCGAGGTCGTCGGGATCGCCGCGCTGTTCACCTTCGCTGTACCGGAGCGCCTCGGGCTGCGGATCCGCGAGGAAGGCCGCAAGCTCGCCCGACTCCGAACCCACGCCGCCGTTGGCGTCGGCGATCAGGTCGTTGTCGTAGTAGTTGCCGCTCACGTCGTCGATATAGTCCGTGAACGTCTTGGTGTACTGCATCTCCAAGCCCACGCTCAGCACCTTGCTGAGCTGCTTGCGGATGCCGATGCCCATGGGGATGCAAAGGCTGAAGTTGCTGTACTCGTCGGGCCCACCTTCCATGCCCTGACCTTCGGTGCGCAACGGCTTCAGCTCCACCCAGGCGTTGTTGAACTTGGCCTTCGGGTTGAAGTAGAAACCACCCACGCCAACGAACCCGTAGAGGCCGATGCGCGACGACTTCTGGCCCTTCACACCCCGGATGTCGTACAGGTGGCCCAATTCTTCCAGGAAGGGGTGGATCTCCAGCATCAGGGCGAGCTCGTACACGTCCGACCGGAAGGACAGGTTCCGCCGTTTACGGGCGGGCTCTTCGGTGAGGTTGTCGTTGCCTGCGAGGACCCCGTAGGCCAGCTGGGTGCGAAGGCTGAGGCGCTCACGCAGGTAATACCGCCAGCCCAGGCTGAAGCCCGGACGTGTCTGGCTCACCTCCAGGTCCCAGATGAAGGAGCTGCCGATCTGGTCGCGACCGCCCAGCTCACCCAGGAAGTTGGAGGCGCCCAGGCCGATGGTGATCTCGTTGCGGTGCGTCTTCCAATAGTCCGTGGTGCGGAAGTACTGGGCAGAGGAGGGGACGCACAGCACGGCGGTGATGGCCGGGAGCACGATCCTGAGGGCAAGCGCTGCGTTCCGCATGCGGACAATTCCATCCGGGAAGGGCGCAAGGCGCTTCGACCCGTGCACGACGCACGAGGTCCGCCACCGTTGCAACGGTCCCGAAAGGGGTGCCCAAGGTAGTGATCCGGTCCGAACCGCATCCTACGGCGCCGAAGGAGGCTCGGCCTTGGGGAGCGCAGGCGGTTCGATCTGGTCCTGCACCACGTAGCAGCCGGGGAATTCCGTACGCAGTTCCTGCCGCAACCGCTCCGCCTCCATCCGGTCGCGCAGGTCGCCCACCCGGATCCGGAAGTTGGGTGCCAGATAGCTCAGGTAGGCGGGCACCTCCGGATGGCGTTGCAGGAAGGTCTGTCGCACCTTCACCGCATCGGTCTTGCTGCCCAAGTGGATCTGTACCCGGTAACCCTCGATCACCCGGTCCATCGTCGGGTAGGTCGCCATGAACTCCAGGGCGCGCGCATCACCGAGCCAGCGGACCGAACCGCTATCCGCGGTCGATTGGGCACGAAGTGGACCGGTGCATGGCAGGAGCAGGAAGGGAAGCAGGTGACGGACGCGCATCGCACCGCGAAGGTATCGGCGCCTGCTGCGGCGCGATCATGTTTAGAACGATCCTAAATAACAGCGCACCTTCGGGTTCCCCATCAACCACCTGCCCCGCGTACGCTCCGCCGTTTATTTTTGCGCCGGTCCAAAAGGGGGGGTCCCCTTCCTAAAACGTCCGGAATGCCGCGTCCATCAAGGTTCTCCTTCCGATCGCCCGGGCTGTTCCACGCACTGTTCGTCCTTGCTCTCTCGCTTGCCGCTGCGCCCGTGATGGCCCAGCCGGCGGACGCTGCGTTGTACGCCACCGGGGAAAAGGTCTTCAAAGGCAATTGCGCCAGCTGCCACAAGCCGGACAAGGACATGACCGGCCCGGCGCTGCAAGGCGCCCGCGCCCGCTGGGAGGGCAAGGGCGACATCTACGCCTGGGTGCGCAACAGCACGGATGTCATCAAGAGCGGCAACGCCTACGCCAACGAGCTCTTCACCAAGTGGAACAAGAGCGTCATGACCCCCATGGCGCTCTCCAACGAGGAGATCGACGCGGTGCTGTACTACGCGGACAATTACGTGCCGCCAGCGCCCAAGACGCCGACGGACGGTGCACCCGTCCCGGCCGGCGAACCGCAGGATGTGGCCTTCTGGCCCTGGATGCTGGTGATCGGCCTGCTGCTGCTGGTGGTGGCGCTGAGCCTTGGCGGGGTGCGCAAGAGCCTCACCAATGCGGTGCGCGAGACGGAAGGCCGGGGCCCCGTGCCCGACCGCACGGCCTGGCAGTCGTTCAAGGACTGGGCGTGGCACAACAAGACCTTCGCCTCGGTGCTCGGCCTGCTGCTCCTCACCTGGGGCATCGTGTCGGCCTGGGACTGGGCCCTCACCATCGGGGTGTACGGCGGCGACACCGTGGAGCATTACAAGCCCGAGCAGCCCATCCGCTTCGACCATACGCTGCATGCGGGCAAGGCCGACAAGGGCAACCTGGCCATCAACTGCGTGTACTGCCACAACAGTGCGGAGAAAAGCAAGCACGCCGGCATCCCGAGCGCCAACGTGTGCATGAACTGCCACCAGGCCGTCGGCGAATCGCAGCGCAATCCCTGGAGCACGGCGGAGATCAAGAAGATCCATGACGCCACCGGGTGGGACGGCAAGGCCTACACCGGCACACCGAAGCCCATCGAGTGGGTGAAGGTGCACAACCTGCCGGACCATGCCTACTTCAACCACGCCCAGCACGTGGCGGTGGGCAAGCTGGAGTGCCAGGAGTGTCATGGCCCCATCGATGAGAAGATGGACGTGGCCGAGCAGTGGGCCCCCCTGACGATGGGCTGGTGCATCCAGTGCCACAACGAGAAGGAAGTGAAGATGGCCGGCAACGGCTACTACGACGAGGTGATGGCCCGCCTGGAGAAGAACGAGAAGCTGGGCCACCGCGAGCTGAAGGAGTACCTGGAGGACGAGAAGATCACCGTGAAGGAGCTTGGCGGCTGGGAATGCGCCAAGTGCCACTACTAAGAACACCGCCGCGCCGCATGTCGAGCACCAAGCGTTACTGGCAGGACCTGGCCCAGCTGGACCAGGCCACCGAAGCGATCCAAGGCCGGGACAACGAGTTCCAGGCCCCGCTGCCCATCGATGAGATGCTGGCGGACAAGGGCCTGACGGGAGCCACCACGGGCCGCCGCGATTTCCTCAAGTTCCTGGGCTTCGGCCTGGGCGCCGCCAGCCTGGCGGCCTGCGAAACGCCGGTGATCAAGAGCATCCCCTACGTCAACAAGCCCGAGGAGATCGTGCCTGGCGTGCCCACCTGGTACGCCAGCACCTACTACGACGGTCAGGACTACGCCAGCATCCTGGTGAAGACGCGCGAAGGCCGCCCCATCCACATCATGGGCAACCCGCGCCACGGCATCAACCGGAACCCCAGGCTGGACAAGGGCACGATCAACGCCCGGATCAACAGCTCGGTGCTGTCGCTGTACGACGGCGAGCGCCTTCAGGGCCCCATGATGAAGGGTGCCGAGGGCCTGACGGCCACCACGTGGGCCGAGGCCGACAAGGCCATCGGCGGCAAGCTGGCCGAGCTGAGCGCCGGAGGCAAGCGCATCGTGGTGTTGACGCCGACGGTGATCAGCCCCAGCACCAAGGCCGCGATCGCCCAATTGCGCGCCCGGTACGGCGCCAAGCCCGCCACCGAGGGCCAGCCCGCCACCGGCGGTGCCCAAGTGGACCATGTGCAGGTGGACAGCATCAGCTACGCCGGTGTCACGGGCGCCAACCTCAAGAGCTTCGGCCTGCGGGTGATGCCCTCCTACGATCTCACCAAGGCCGATGTGCTGGTGTCCGTGGACTGCGACTTCCTCAGCAGCTGGGGCAGCACCACCGAGCATGCCTGGCAGTACGCCAGCCGGCGCCGTCCCGAGGACGGGGCCATGAGCAAGCACTGGCAGTTCGAGACGCGCATGAGCATCACGGGGGCCAACGCCGACGAGCGGGTGGCCATCAAGCCGAGCGAAGTGGCCGGCGCGGTGATCGCCCTGCATGACGCGGTGGCCCGCAAGGCCGGAGCTACCGCCGCGGGAGGCGGGATGGACCATCCGCAGCTCGCCGCCGCGGCCGACGCCCTGTGGGCGGCCAAGGGCAAGGCCCTGGTGCTCTGCGGCAGCAACGACGAGGCCGTTCAGGTGGTGGTGAACCGCATCAACGACCTGCTCGGCGCCTACGGTAGCACGATCGACCTGGCCAACCACACCTGGTTCTTCCAAGGGGATGACACCGCGGCGGCCCAGCTGGTGAAGGACATGAACGCCGGCCAGGTGGGCGCCCTGCTGATCGCAGGCGCCAACCCGGCCTACAGCCTGCCCAATGCGGCCGAGTTCAAGGCCGGCCTCGCCAAGGTGGGTCTGACCGTGTGCATGAGCACCCACGCCGATGAGACCGCCAGCCTGTGCCAGTGGGTGTGCCCCGACCACCATTACCTGGAGGCCTGGGACGACCACATGCCCAAGGTGGGCCGTTATGCGCTCAGCCAGCCGGTGATCCGTCCGCTGTTCGACACGCGGCAATGGCAGGAGAGCCTCGTGCGCTGGTCCGGAGGCACCGGAACCTACCACGACCTCATCCAGGCCACCTGGCAGGGCGCCCTGTCCGCCCGTGCCGATGCCGCCACCCTGCCGCCCTTCGCCACGGTATGGCAGACGAGCCTGCACAACGGGGTGTACGAGGCGTACACCAACGCGAACACCGCGGTGCCTTTCGCGGGCGATGCCGCCTCCGCGGCCGCCATGGCCAAGAAGAACGCCGGTGCCGGTGGTGAATGGGAGCTGGTGCTCTACACCAAGGAGGGCATCGGGGACGGCCGCCACGCGAACAACCCGTGGCTGCAGGAGATGCCCGACCCGCTCACCAAGGTGACCTGGGACAACTATGTGCTGATGGCCCCGAGCGACGTGAAGCGCCTGGGCCTGCAGACCTACCTGGGCCAGGAAAGCCCGGCCAGCGTGGTGACGGTGGCGGCCAACGGGGTCGAGCTCCAGCTGCCCGTGGTGCCCGCCCCGGGCCAGAAGGCCGGTACCATCGCCATCGCGCTGGGCTACGGCCGCGGTGCCAACGGCGAGAAGGTGGGCAAGGCGGCTTGCCTGCCGAACGACGACGGGGGGACCACCCCGGTGGGCCGGAACGCCTGGCCCTTCGTGACCCTGGTGAACGGCACCGCCAGCATGGCCGTCGGCAATGTGACGGTGACCCCCGCGGGCACCACGCACCCGATCGCCATCACGCAGACGCACCTCACCCACATGGACCGCCACAGCGTGGTGAAGGAGACCACGCTGGCGACCTGGAGCAAGCACGACCCCAAGGGCACCTACAACCACCAGCATGAGCTGGCGGTGCATGAGGACGTGAACGAGGACGGCGCCATCGACGCGCGCGACCGCCTGCCGGTGAAGGAGTTCGACCTGTGGGAGGAGCACGCCGTGGAAGGGGTGGGACACCGCTGGGGCCTGAGCATCGACCTGAACACCTGCACGGGCTGCGGGGCCTGCGTGACGGCCTGCACCAGCGAGAACAACGTGCCGGTGGTGGGCAAGGACGAGGTGCGTCGCAGCCGCGAGATGCACTGGCTGCGCATCGACCGCTACTTCAGCTCCGACATGACCAAGGAGCGCGCGAAGGAGGAGGGCCTGGGCAAGATCGACATGTACTTGGACATGGAGGTGCCCAGCGAGAACCCCCGCGTGGTGTTCATGCCGATGATGTGCCAGCACTGCAACCACGCGCCGTGCGAGACGGTGTGCCCGGTGGCGGCGACCACGCACAGCAACGAGGGCCTCAACCAGATGGCCTACAACCGCTGCATCGGTACGCGCTACTGCGCCAACAACTGCCCCTACAAGGTGCGCCGCTTCAACTGGTTCAACTACGTCACCGACAAGTTCGCCGATGTGAACCCCGCCTGGAGCGAGCTGGGTCGCATGGTGCTGAACCCGGACGTGGTGGTGCGCAGCCGCGGCGTCATCGAGAAGTGCAGCCTGTGCGTGCAGCGCATTCAGGCCGGCAAGCTGGAGGCCAAGAAGGCCGGCGTGCCGGTGGCCGACGGAGCGGTGGAGACCGCCTGCAGCGCCGCCTGCGGCACGGGCGCCATCGTGTTCGGCGACCTCAACGACAGCAAGAGCCGCGTGGCCAGGCTGCATGGCGAGGAGCGCGCTTACATGGCCCTGGAGGAGATCGGCGTGAAGCCGAACGTGAGCTACCTGGCCAAGGTGCGCAACACCGAGGAGACCGCCGAAGCCCATCACGCGTAAGGAAAACAGACCGGACCCCATGCATTCCGAATCCGCGATCCGCGAGCCGCTCATCCTGGGCCACAAGACCTACCATGATATCACCAACGATATCGTGGCGCCCATCGAGAACAAGGCCCCGCGCGCCTGGTACGTCCTCATCACCATCAGCAGCCTCATCGCCCTGTACGGCATCGGCTGCATCCTGTACCTCATCGGCACGGGCATCGGGGTGTGGGGCCTCAACAAGACGGTGGACTGGGCCTGGGACATCACCAACTTCGTGTGGTGGGTGGGCATCGGCCACGCCGGCACGCTCATCAGCGCGGTGCTGCTGCTGTTCCGCCAGCGTTGGCGGATGGCGGTGAACCGGTCGGCGGAGGCCATGACCATCTTCGCCGTGATCATGGCGGCCACCTTCCCGGTGATCCACATGGGCCGGGTGTGGATGGCCTACTGGGTGCTGCCGCTGCCCAACACGTTCGGCTCGTTGTGGGTGAACTTCAACAGCCCCCTGCTGTGGGACGTGTTCGCCATCAGCACATACTTCACCGTGTCGCTGGTGTTCTGGTACATCGGCCTGATCCCCGACTTCGCCACCATCCGCGACAAGGTGAAGAGCCCGGGCATGAAGAAGTCCTATGGCATCCTGAGCTTCGGGTGGACCGGCAACGCCAAGGCGTGGACCCGCTTCGAGGAGGTGAGCCTGGTGCTGGCCGGCATCGCCACCCCGCTGGTGTTCTCGGTGCACTCGGTGGTGAGCTTCGACTTCGCCACTTCGGTGATCCCCGGCTGGCACACCACCATCTTCCCGCCCTACTTCGTGAGCGGCGCCGTGTTCAGCGGCTTCGCCATGGTGCAGACCCTGCTGCTGGTGATGCGCAAGGTGATGAAGCTCGAGAGCTACATCACCATCAAG
>JAEUSW010000057.1 GCA_016788285.1 Flavobacteriales bacterium | reverse complement strand
CTGCTGCTGCTGCTGCCGCTGATCATCCACGGCACCTACCGCTACCGCATGAGCCGCAGCAGCTGGCGGGGCATCCACTTCGGGTACCGCGGCGACCGCAACGAGCTGTACCGCATCTGCCTGCGCGACGGCCTGCTCACGATGGTCACCCTGGGCATCTACGGCAGCTGGTTCACCATCAACCTGCGCAACTACGTGATGAGCCATGTGCGCTGGGGCAGCTCGCAGTTCGCCTACAAGGGCGACGGGCTCGACTTCTTCCTGATGAACCTGAAGGGCTACTTCCTTACGCTGTTCACCTTGGGCATCTACGGGTTCTGGTGGCAGAAGGACCTGTTCCACTACTACGTGGACCACCTGAGCTGGACGTTCAGTGATGGCAGGCGCCTGCAGTTCAAGGGCACGGCCACGGGCGGGGGCTTCTTCGGCCTCATCGTCACCAACGTGCTGCTGGTGATCTTCACCTTCGGCATCGGCTACGCCTGGGCCGAGGTGCGCACCATGCGCTACATCCTGGCCCACATCGCGATGGTGGGCGACGCCGACCTGAACAACGTGGCCCAGACCGAACAGGAGCACAAGGGCGCGCTGGCCGAGGAGCTGGGCGACCTGATGGACATCGGCATCTTCCTGTGAGCGAAGGGGTGGAGGCCGTCCTGTACGACGGCGTGAGCAGCAGGCCGATCGAGGCGCGGGTGAGCGTGCGCGAGCCCAACGCGCTGGTGGTGGAGCACGGGAACGAGCGCTTCACCTGGCCGCTGGAGCACACGGGCCTGCAGTGGGAGCGCACGCGCGACACGCTGCGCATCAGCTTCGGGGAGTTCCCCCGGCGGGTGCTCATCGTGCGCGACCCGCTCTTCATCCGCAGCTTCGTGCTGCGCATGCGCTACACGGGCCGCCAGGGGGTGTACGACCGCCTGCTGGGCGTGGCGCGCAGCGGGCCGGTGCTCTTCTTCCTGGGCGTGGCCGTGCTGCTGGTGGCCAGCTACGTGTGGCTGCTGCCCTGGGCCGCGGAAGGCGTGGCCATGCTGATGCCGCGTTCCGTGGACCGGCAGCTGGGCGCGGCCGCCTGGGGCACCATGGCCCCCACCCTCGACGAGGACACCGCGCGCAGCCGCACCCTGCAACGCTTCGGCGATGCGCTGCAGCTCAGCCCCGACCATCCGCTCACCTTCCACGTGGTGCGCGACGACCAGGTGAACGCCTTCGCGCTGCCCGGCGGCCACATCGTGGTGTTCACCGGCATCCTGGAGCGCATGGACCGGCCGGAGGAGCTGGCGGCCTTGCTGGCGCACGAGGGCACGCACGTGCAGGAACGCCACAGCACACGCATGCTGATGCGGCAGCTGGCCAGCTACGTCTTCCTCAGCCTCATCATCGGCGACGCCAGCGCCATCGCGGCCGTGGTGGCCGAGCACGCGGACAACGTGCGCAACCTGTCATATTCGCGCGGGCTGGAAACGGACGCCGACCGGCATGGCATGGAGCGCATGCACGCCCGCGGGGTGGACCCGGAGGGCATGGTGGGCCTGCTGAAGCTGCTGCAGGAGGAGGCGGTGGACCTGCCGGCGGCCATGGAGTTCCTCAGCAGCCACCCGCTCACCGCCGAACGCGTGGCCGAGGCCGAGCGGCTGTCCGCGCAGCTCGGCGATCCGGTCGTCGCCCGCCCGCCCTTGGACGGCTTGTTCACGGCACTGAAGGCGCCCGAGGTCAAGGAGATCCCGGTGGTGACCGAGGCCGAATAGCTCAGCCCTTCACTTCTATCCCCAGCTCCTTGAGCTGCTCATCGTCGATGCGGCTCGGCGCGTCGATCATCACGTCGCGGCCCGCGTTGTTCTTCGGGAAGGCGATGAACTCGCGGATGTCCGTGCGGTGGCCGAAGAGGCTCACCCAGCGGTCGAAGCCGAAGGCCGCGCCACCGTGCGGAGGGGCACCGAACTCGAAGGCGTCCATCAGGAAGCCGAACTTGTAGCGCGCATCCTCGTCGGTGAAGCCGAGCACGCGGAACATGGCCTCCTGCATCGTGCGGTCGTGGATGCGGATGCTGCCGCCGCCGATCTCCGTGCCGTTGATCACCAGGTCGTACGCGTTCGCGCGCACGCTGCCGAGGTCCTTCTGGTCGAAGAGCTTCTGCGCGTCCTCCGGCTTCGGGGCGGTGAAGGGGTGGTGCATGGCGTGCCAGCGGCCGGTCTCCTCGTCCTGCTCCAGCAGCGGGAAGTCCACCACCCAGAGTGGCTTGAACACCTGGGGGTCGCGCAGGCCGAGCTGGTCGCCGAGGTGGAGGCGCAGTTCGTTCAGCTGCTTGCGCGTCTTGTCCGCCTTGCCGGCCATGATGCAGAGCAGGTCGCCGGGCTTCATGCCGAAGCGCGCGGCCCAGCCCTGCAGCTGTTCCGGGGTGAAGAACTTGTCCACCGTGCTCTTCAGGCCCTCCTCGGTCCACTTCACGAACACGATGCCGGTGGCGCCGATCTGCGGGCGCTTCACGAA
>JAEUSW010000042.1 GCA_016788285.1 Flavobacteriales bacterium | reverse complement strand
AGTGGATGTGGGTCTCGGCGGCGCCCAGCATGTCGATGGTGAGCCAGAGCAGGATGGTGGGCACCAGCTGCGCGGTCATGTCCTGCGTGTTCGGGTCGGCCACGTAGGTGGCGTAGGCGAAGGTCCAGTAGTAGTCCTGCGCCTGGCCCAGCAGCAGGATGCTCGTCTTCAACTGGTCGCGCACCGCCTGGCTGATGGGCGCGCCGTAGTACAGCTCCGTCATGTCCGTCAGCAGCTGGTTGGGGTCGCCCGGGTTGCTCAGCTGCTCACAGAAGGCCACCAGGTCGATCTTCAGCTCCAGGTTCTGGCTCTGCGGTTGGTAGAGGTTGGCGGGGGTGGAGAAGCCGGTGTACACGATGCCCTGCAGGCTGAAGTTGCGCGCCGGGAAGGTGGCCGTGTCCACCCAGATGTCGTCGTACTGCGGGAACTGGTAGTAGGCGGGCCAGCCGGCCACGTTAGGCGGGTTGCCGATCTCCTGGCCGCAATAGGCGATCAGGTAGTACACGTCCAACCACACGCGGTACTGCGCCTCGAACTGGGTGGCGTCGGGCATGGGCACGTTGAACATCCGGAGCGTGCCCACGATGAGGTCCGCCGGGCTCTTGATCATGCAGCCGCGCAGGTCGGCGGTGTGGAAGTGGTCGCTGGTGAGCAGGGCCTGCATCACGATGCGGACCTGGTCCGGTGCGCCGGCGTTGTTCCGGAAGAGCTCGGCCAGCGGCTGGATCACGTCGGTCTCGGCGGCGGCGCTGATCTCCCCGTGCACGAACCACCGGTAGATCTCGCGGCAGATGAAGAGGCTCACCTCCTCCTTGGCGAAGATCATGTCCAGCAGGGCGTTCAGCTCGTTGGCGCCGCCGTTGATGCCGGTCTGGCCCTGGATCAGCGTGTTGTTGAAGAACGGGCTGAACTGCTTGTCGGTGATGGCATGCAGGAACGGCAGGAAGATGGTCTGCGGCACGATGGGCTGCCCGCCACTGGTGGTCTGCACCGTCCATCCGGTGAGCACCTGCGCGGCCGCCTGCACGTCGCTCTCGGTGTATCCGCTGCCCTGGCCCAGGGTGAAGAGCTCCATCAGTTCGCGGGCGTAGTTCTCGTCCGGCGCGGTGGCGATGTTCAGGTAGCCGTTGAGGTAGATGAGCATCGCGGGCTCCAGCGTCACATCGTACATCAGCTGGCGCACGTTGCCCAGGCACGCATCGCGCAGCAGCTGGTTCAGGCTGTAGAGCGCCTCGGGCATGAAGACGGCGCCCGCCTGGGTGGGCATGTGGTTGCTCCAGAAGAGGGTCATCTTCTCGCGCAGGTTGCGCTCCTGGCCCACGAACAGCCCCATCTGCCAGGCGGCGAGGCTCTGGATGCGGTATCCGCGCGGATCGATCGGCGCCTGCGGGTCGCTGGGCGTGTTCACCCAGGTGCTGCCGAACGGCACGTCCGGGTCCACCAGCGTGGGGTCGGGCTGGTTGTTGCCGTCCGGTGCGGTGTACGCCTTGATCGGTGGCGGCACGTTCGTGCTGAACGTGAGCAGGGCGTCCACCACCTGGTTGAGCGACATCCCCTGGAAGTGGGCCAGGTCCGCCGGCGTTACGCCGAAGAGCGTGCGACGGAGCAGGTGCAGCAGTTCCGGCCTGCCGAAGGGGCCGGTGTAGGGTTGGATGGCCATGGGCTGCGGTTCGGGTGCGGGGGTTCGACGGAGATGCCGGACGATGGTTCAACCAAGGTAGGAGGATGACCACGGCCGGTCCAGGGCCCGGCGCTGTCTTTTCTTCAACAGCCCGTGGATAAGCAACGGACCGGTAACACGTCCTTAACGCGACCCGGGGCCGATCAGCATGCCGGCCTCGCGCATCCAGGCCAGGGTCTCGGCCAGCGAGCGGTCGAAGGGGCGCGGGTCGAAGCCGAGCTCCCGACGGGCCTTGTCGTTGCGGATGTCGCGGTGGCCTTCCAGCAGGGCCGTCAGCGCCTCGTGCGTCATCAGCGGCGTGCGGCCCGAGAGGAGCGCCTGCGCACGGAACACGGGCACCAACGCCCGCAACAGGCCGACCGGTGCCACGCGCTGCACGGTGCGCCGTCCGGTCGCTCGGCCCACGGCGGCGGAGAGCTCGCGCACGGTGCGGTAGCTGCCGCTCAGCAGGTACTTGCTCCCGGCGGGTCCGCGGGCGAGCGCTTCGGCGATGGCCTGCGCCACGTCGCGCACGTCCACGAAGTCGTAGCCACCGGGGGGCAACAGCGGCACACGGCCGTTGTGCAGGTCGGCGATGGCGCGACCCAGCAACGAGGGCCCGTGGTCCTTCGGACCGAAGACCGAGGTGGGAGCGAGGATCACGGCGTTGAGCCCGCCCGCCACGGCATCGAGCACCACCGCATCGCCGGCGGCCTTGCTGCGGTCATAGGCCGGAGCGGTGGGGCGGGTGGCGCTCCGCGTCTCATCCAGCGGCGTGTCCAGCGGGTGGCTGTCGTAGCTGTGGATGCTGCTCACGTGCACCAGGCGGCGCACCCCGTGGCGTTTCGCGGCGTTCACGATGTGGCGCGTGCCGTCCACGTTCACGCGGGGCAACAGGGGGTCGTTGTTGCTGTCGATGCTGATGCGGGCGGCCAGGTGCATCACGGCGTCGCAGCCCGCCACGAACCGGTCCACCGCATCGGCATCCAGCAGGTCGCCCGGCACGCGCTCGGCGTCGAGGTGGGCGATGCCGTCCGAGCGCCGGTGCACGAGCAGGCGCAGGGTGTGGCCCTGTTCCAGCAGCAGCGGGCAGAGCACGCTGCCGATGTGGCCGTTGGCGCCGGTGACCGCGATGCGCATGTTACCAGAGGTAGGGGACCACGGCCTTGCGGTCGCGCGGGTAATCGGCGAAGCGCTCGCGGTACCAGGCGTGGTGGTTGTGGGCGCGCGGGGCCAGGTTGGCGAAGGTCCACACCGCGAAGCTCAGGGCGGGCAGCGACCAGGCGGCCAGGGCGAAGCCGGTCCACTCGAGGATCTCGCCGAAGTGGTTGGGGCAGCTGATGCGGTCGAACAGGCCGCCGCGCGGGACCTGATAGCCGGTGCCCGCGGCGCGCAGGGCGATGAGGCGGGCGTCGGCCCAGCGGTTGATGCCCATGCCCGCAAAGAAGAGCAGCACCCCGGCCCCGGCCAGCACATCGGGGAAGGGACGGTCCGGCGGGGCGACGTGGCCGAGCCACCAGCCGTTGAGGCCTCCGTTGATCGCGTTGAAGACCACGGCGCTCAGCACGATCACCACGGGCATGCGCTTGCCGCTCGTGCGCAGGCGGAAGGGGAAGATCAGCGTGCGGTTGATGTAGTGCAGGGTCCACATCCCGACGAGCAGCCAGGTGAGGGGGCCCTGCTCCCGCGGCCCCAGCACCACCATCAGCGGGAACACCAGCAGGGCGGGCAGCTCCATCCAGAACCAGCCCCAGTGGTTGGGCAGGGTGGG
>JAEUSW010000037.1 GCA_016788285.1 Flavobacteriales bacterium | reverse complement strand
GTGGTTGTCGGTGAGCTGCTTCATCAGCTTCCAGGGCACGGTGATCGTGTGCACGCCGAGCTCCACGGCATTGCGCACGTGCTCCACGGTGCGCACGCTGCTGAACATGATCTTGGTGTCGTAGCCGTAGTAGTTCACGGCGCGCACGCACTGCTCCACGAGGGCGAGGGCGTCGTGGCCCTGGTCCTGCAGGCGACCGACGAGCGGGCACACGTAGGTGGCCCCGGCCTGCATGGCCATGTAAGCCTGCTGGATGGTGTACACCAGGTGCACGTTCACCATGATGCCTTCGTTGCGCAGCATCTTGCAGGCGCGCAGGCCCTCCAGGCTCACAGGGATCTTGAAGACGGTGGTCTCCTTCTTCAGGCCCATCTTCAGTTGGCGCTTGGCCTCCTTCACCACCTCCTCGGCGGTCTCGCCCAGGGCCTCCACCTGCAGGATGGGGACCTTCTTGGCGAGGTCCAGGATCATCTTGTCGATGTTGGTGACCCCGCCCCGGTGCATGAAGGTGGGCGTGGTGGTGAGGCCGGTGAGGAAGCCGAGCTTGAAGGCTTCGTCGATCTCCTTGATGTCGGCGCTGTCGAGGTAGAGTTCCATGGTGCGGGGTGGTATCATTGGTCGACCCTGGGGGTCGACGGTACGGGTGCGATGATCAGGCGTTGGCGAGTTGGTGGCGGTGCTTAACCTCCACGGCGTGAAGATCCAGCAGGGGCTTGAGGAATTCCTCCAGGTCGTACACACAGAGCTGGCTGGCGGCGTCGCAGAGGGCCTTGCTAGGGTCGGGGTGCGTTTCGATGAACACGCCGTCCACCCCGGCGGCCACACCGGCGCGGGCGATGGTGGGCATCACGTCGCGGTTGCCGCCCCGCGGGTCGGCGCTGGGGATGCCGTACTTGCGGATGCTGTGCGTGATATCGAACACCACAGGGTAGCCGGTCCTCCGCATGTGGTAGAAGGCCCGCGGGTCCACGATCAGGTCGTTGTAGCCGAAGGTGTAGCCGCGCTCGGTGAGGATGATCCTGTCATTGCCCACGCTTACGCACTTCTCGGCCGGCTTGATCATGTTGTCCGGCGCCAGGAACTGCGCGTGCTTCAGGTTGATCACGGCGCCGGTCTTGGCGGCCTCGGTCACCAAGGTGGTCTGCATCACCAGGTAGGCCGGGATCTGCAGCACGTCCACCACCTCGGCGGCGGGCTTGGCCTGGCTGGGGTAGTGGATGTCGGTGAGGAGGGGGAAGCCGAAGTCCTTCTTGATGCGGGCGAGGATCTTCAGCCCTTCGTCCAGGCCGGGGCCCTGGTAGAAGTCCACGCTGCTGCGGTTGTCCTTGGTGAAGCTGCTCTTGAAGATCACGGGCACCTTCATGCGCTCGCTCACTTCCTTGAGCTTCTCGGCCGTGCGCAGCATCACATCCTCGGTCTCGATCACACAGGGACCGGAGATGAGGAAGAGCTGGTCGGAGCCGCAGGCGATGTGGCCGACGTGGACGATCTTGGTCATGGTGGTTCGCTGCACGGAGGCGTGCAGCGGCGCAAAGGTAGCCGCGGCTGGCGAGCCGTCCGGCCTCACTCCACGGTGACGCGCAACATGCGCTTCCCATCGAGGATCCCCTCCAGGGTGTCGCCCACGGCGATGGGGCCCACGCCGGCCGGTGTGCCGGTGAACAGGAGGTCGCCCGGCTCGAGGGTGATGAAGCGCGACACGTACGCGATGAGCTCGTGGACGGGGAAGAGCATGTCGCGGGTGCGACCGCGCTGCACGAGGGTCCCGTTGCGCAGAAGCTCGATCTGGAAGCTCTGCAGGTCGGTGGCGCTGGTCATCGGCAGGTGCACGTCGCCGATCACGGCGCTGTCGTCGAAGGCCTTGGCCTTCTCCCAGGGCAGGCCTTTGGCCTTGAGGTCGTTCTGGATGTCGCGCGCGGTGAGGTCGAGGCCCAGGGTGTAGGCGCTGATCATGCCCGGGGCCATGGCGGCCGGGATGTCCTTGGCGTAACCGTCCAGCACGCACACCAGCTCCAGTTCGTGGTGGATGGTGCCCAGGTGGGTGGGAAGCTTCAGCGGCCGGCCCGGATGGGCGATGGCCGTGAAGGGTTTGAGGAAGAAGACCGGCTCCTCCGGGGGGGCGTTGCCCAGCTCGCGGGCGTGGTCACCGTAGTTACGGCCGATGCAGATGCACTTCATGCGGGGGCGGTTGGCGCGGGCGTGTGGTGGGCGTGGCTGATCCGTGTGTCGCGAGGCCGGTCAGCCCACGCTGTTGAGGTCCTCCAGGGCCTTCCGCATCACCGCCAGGGTGCTGCCGGGCAGTTCGGCCTTGGTCATGAGCCATTGCAGGTAGCCGGGGTCGTTGCGTCCGATGGATTCCAGCGGCCAGCCCCGGTATTTGCCGAAGGTGAGGCAGACCTGGCCGTTCTGGTCGAAGGCCAGCTTGCCGGCGGCATCGGGGCTGCGCTGGCGGTCGCCGCTGAACTCGCCCAACTGATCCACATCCGCAGGCAGGTCACCATACCGGTCCAGTTGGGCCAGCAGCACATCGGCGGTGGCCTCCACGTCCGACAGGGCGTCGTGTGCGCCTTCATGGTCCCGGCCGCAATAGAACCGCAGCGCGGCGCTGAGGTCGCGCGGCTCCATGCGGTGGAAGATGCGTTGCACGTCCACGATGCGCAGCGAGGACGTGTCCCAGCTGCGGCCCACGCGGTGGAGTTCCTCGGCGAGGAAGGGCACATCGAACCGGATCACATTGAATCCGGCCAGGTCGCAACCCTCCAGCGCGGCGAGCACCTCATCGGCCACGGCCTCCAGGGGGGGCGCATCGGCGACCATGGCGTCCGTGATGCCATGCACGGCCGTGGCCTCCGGAGGGATGGGCATGCCGGGGTTCACGAGGCTCTGCCACGGCTGCCGGCGGCCGTCGGGGGCCATGCGCACGATGCCGATCTGCACGATGCGGTCCTGACCGATGCGGGTGCCGGTGGTCTCCAGGTCGAAGAACGCCAGGGGCCGGTGCAACAAAAGGCGCATGTCCGCAAGTTGATCAGAAAAAAAGCCCCCCGGAGGTCCGGGGGGCTTTCAAGTTGTCCACAGCAGCGCGGATCAGCGCGTCTTCAGCTTGACGTACTGGAACTTGCCGTACTTCTCGGTGTTGATGTAATCGCCCTTGTACGCCGGGCCCTGCACCAGGGAGTTGATGGCCTCGATGAAGATGACATCGGCGTTCTTGCCCCGGGCCTGGACGGCCTCGATGAGGCGTTTGCGGGCGTCATCCATCCGTTGGCGGCTCAGGTTCTCGTTGGTGCCGAAGGTCCTGGTGGGCACTTTGGAGGCGCTGGCCTCGATGACGATGGTGGCCTTGCCGTTCTTGTCGATCAGCCCCACCACGGTATCGATGAATCCCTTCCAGTCCGTCTCGGCCTGGTCGATGTCCTTCTTGTTGTACTCGTAGTACTTGGCGTATTCGGCCGCGTAGCTGGCGTCGGGCATGGTGTGGGTCTTGCCCTTCTCCTTGAGCTGCGCATCGGTGAGGTATTCCTCCGGCTTGGCCTTCTCGCCCGACTTGGCGGGTTCGCCCTTCTCCTTGCTGCCCGGCGGCGAGCCTTTGGGCAGGTCCACGATGCTGGCGGGGCCGGTGATGCTCACCGGGTTCAGGTAGATCTCCTTGTTGATCTCCTGGTAGGCGGTCTCACACTCCACATAGATGTCCTCGGTATGGATGGTCTTGTCATCCACCCGGTAGTCGAGGTTGTACTCCTTGCACGGCGGCAGGATCACCACGTACACGCCATCCCGCTGGCGCGGCTTGTAGGTCTTCACCTCGCCCGTGGCCTTGTCGGTCACATACAGGATGGTGCTCGGCGGCAGGGTGGTGCCCGGCGGGGGGATGATGAAGCCCTTCAGCACGGTCAGCCCTTCGGCCTCCATCTCCTCGGGCAGGTCCACGAAGTAGATGTCCTTCTCGCCATA
>JAEUSW010000014.1 GCA_016788285.1 Flavobacteriales bacterium | reverse complement strand
CCACGCACGCCGGATCGTCAGTGCCGGTCCGATCCCGACCTTGCGCCGCCCGAGCGCACCAGCGCATCCGGCCCACGCCATGAAGATGCGCATCAACAAGCTGCTCGACCGGGCCCTGATCCCCAACAACGGCGGCGAACTGCTGCTCTACCAGCGCGGCGATGAGTACGCCATCGAGGTGGTCGGCATCCGCGGTGAGCTGATGAGCACCGCCATCCATGGTTCGGAGGATGCCCTGGCGGAGCTGGCGCTCGTGCGCCTGAAGGCCCCGAAGGAGGCGCATGTGGTGATCGGCGGCCTCGGCATGGGCTTCACCCTGGCGGCCGTGCTGCGCATCGTGGGCGACAAGGGGAAGGTGATCGTGGCCGAGCTGGTGCCCGAGGTGGTCAAATGGAACCAGGGGCCGATGGGGGAGCGCTCCGGGAACCCGCTGAAGGACCCGCGCACCATCGTGCACCAGGGCGATGTGCTTGAGCTGATCCGTGCCGGCAACGGGAGCTACGACGCCATCCTGCTCGATACGGACAATGGTCCCGAGGGTCTCACGCAGGCCGCCAACAACCGGCTCTATTCCCAGCGGGGACTGTTGGCGGCATACAAGGCCCTTCGCCCGGGCGGTGTGCTCGCCGTGTGGTCCACGGATCAGCATGATCCGTTCACGCGCCGGCTGGAGCGGACAGGCTTCCGGGTGAAGGAGGAGAAGGTCTTCGCCCACCGGAACAAGGGCACCAGGCACCACCTGTGGTTCGCGATGCGGCCGTGAGGGTCAGTGCTTGAAGCGCACGAACAATCGCCCGAAGTTGTCGCGGTCCTTGTCGATGCGGTGGTAGGTCTTCTTCACCTCCGGCAGTTGCAGGAAGCGCAGCACCTTCTTCTTCAACTGCCCGCTGCCCTTGCCGGGAATGATCTCCAGCATGTCGATGCGGCGCTCGATGCAGAACTCCATGGCCTCGCGCAAGGCATCGTCGATCTGCGAGCCCTTGTTGTAGATGTCGTGGAGGTCGAGCTTGTGCTTGCTCATGGCCGCTGCGCAAAGTACTCCTGATACCACTCCTTCTCCCAGTGATCGCGTTCGTCGGTGAGCGTATGGGTGCCTTCCAGCAGATCGCGCAGCAGGCGCAGCGAGCGGTCGTCGCGCTGCGAGATCACCGGTATGCCCGCGCGGATCAGCGCTGCGGCCGCCACACCAGGCCCCTGCTGGTACACCTTGTCAGGGGCGAAGCGCGAGCCCCGGTAGGTCACCGTGCTGCCGCAGGCACCGCTCACGTCCATCAGGATCGCCACGTCCACCTGTTCGCGCAGGGCCCGGTCGCGCATCTCATACGCGGCCTTCACCATCCCTTCGGTCCAGTCGGTGCCGTCCTCGGCCAGCGAGCGGGCCTTGCCGTCGAGCACATCGAATCCGTTGCCGCCGTGGCTGTCGGGCGTCATGCGCGGCGTGCCGAACGCGTAGTCCTCGGGGCAGAACTTCACGAGCCGCACTTCCGGGCGTACCAGCCAGGCACGCAGCGGGGTGTGGTCGCCGTTGGTGCTGCCGTCCACGCCGCAGTGGATGCCACCGAGGCAGGCGCTCATCATCACCACCAGCGGGCGATCGGCCGTGGGGCGTGGGCGTTGGAAGAAGGCGGGGTCGGTGAGGTGGTGCGGTCGGTGCATCGGTCATCCGTTCCTGTCGGCAGGCACGGTCCGCGGTCACTTCGGCGG
>JAEUSW010000009.1 GCA_016788285.1 Flavobacteriales bacterium | reverse complement strand
CCGCCCACGATCTCCAGGATCTCGCCCGTGATGGCCGCCTGGCGGGCCTTGTTGTAGGACAGCTTGAGGTCCTTCAGCAGGGCGTCCGCGTTGTCCGTGGCCTTGTGCATGGCGGTCATGCGCGCGCCGTGCTCGGCGGCGAAGCTGTCCAGCAGCGCTTTGTAGAGCTGGATCTTCAGGCTCTTGGGGATGATCTCCTCCACGATGGTGCGCCGGTCGGGCTCCATGATGTACTCCCCGGTGGCGGTCTTCGCATCGGTGGGCGCCGCCGCGGGCAGCACCGGCAGGAACTGCTCGGTGGTGACCACCTGGGTGGCGGCGTTCTTGAAGCGGTTGTACACCAGCATCACCCGGTCGTAGGTGCCGTCCGTGAAGCGCTGCATGATCAGCTCGGCCACGGGGGCGGTCTTGTCGAAGCTCAGGCCGTCGAACAGGCCGGCGAGGTCCTGCGGCAGCTCGGGCCGGTTCAGCGGCGTGCGGCGGAAGGCGTCCATGGCCTTCTTGCCCACGCAGAGCACATGCACCTCATGCCCGGCCTCCTGCGCCAGGCGGCGCACCACGCGCGTCACCTGCGTGTTGAAGGCGCCGGCCAGGCCCCGGTTGCTGGTGATGGCCACCACCAGCGTGCGTTTCACCTCGCGCTGCTGGGCGTAGCGGCCCTCGCTGGCGTCCAGTGTGGCGCTCACGTTGCCCAGGATGGCCTGCAGCTTCTCGGCGTAGGGCCGCATGCGCAGGATGGCGTCCTGTGCACGGCGCAGCTTCGCAGCGCTCACCATCTTCATGGCGGCGGTGATCTGCTTGGTGCTGTTCACCGAGACGATCCGGCTGCGTACCTCCTTCAGGCTGGGCATGGTGCAGTGCTGGTGATCCGGTGTCGCCGGTCGACCCTGTGGGTCGACGCTACACCGTGTTCGCGATCAATTATCCAAACTCTTCACCAGGTCGGCGGCCACCTTCTCCAGCGTGCCGGTGATCTGGTCGTTGTAATCGCCCTTCTTCAGCGCGGCCAGCACATCGCTGTGCTTGTTGCGCAGCATGGTGATGAACTCGGCCTCGAACTGCTTGACGTTCTTCACCGGCACCTTGCTGAGCAGGCCCTTGGTGCCGCAGTAGATGATCGCGATCTGCTCCTCCACGCGCATGGGGCTGTTCTGTCCCTGCTTGAGGATCTCCACGTTGCGCGCGCCCTTGTCGAGCACGCTCTTGGTGGCGGCGTCCAGGTCAGAGCCGAACTTGCTGAAGGCTTCCAGTTCGCGGTATTGCGCCTGGTCGAGCTTCAGGGTGCCGGCCACCTTCTTCATGCTCTTGATCTGCGCGTTGCCGCCCACGCGGCTCACGCTGATGCCCACGTTGATGGCGGGGCGTACACCGCTCAGGAACAGGTTGCTCTCCAGGAAGATCTGCCCGTCGGTGATGGAGATCACGTTGGTGGGGATGTAGGCGGACACGTCGCCGGCCTGCGTCTCGATGATCGGCAGCGCGGTGAGCGATCCACCGCCCTTCACCTTCCCCTTGAGGCTCTCGGGCAGGTCGTTCATCTGAGCGGCCACCTTGTCGTCGCCGGTGATCTTGGCGGCGCGCTCCAGCAGGCGGCTGTGCAGGTAGAACACGTCGCCCGGGTAGGCCTCACGACCCGGCGGGCGTCGCAGCAGCAGCGACACCTCGCGGTAGGCCACGGCCTGCTTGGAAAGGTCGTCGTACACGATCAGCGCGGGGCGGCCGGTGTCGCGGAAGTACTCGCCGATGGCCGCGCCGGTGAAGGGCGCGTAGAACTGCATCGGGGCGGGATCGCTGGCGTTGGCGGCCACCACGGTGGTGTAGGCCATCGCGCCGTTCTCCTCCAGCGTCTTCACGGTGCCCGCCACGGTGCTGCCCTTCTGGCCGATGGCCACGTAGATGCAGTACACCGGCTTGCCCGCCTCGAAGAACTCCTTCTGGTTGATGATGGTGTCGATGGCCACCGTGCTCTTGCCGGTCTGGCGGTCGCCGATGATCAGTTCGCGCTGGCCACGGCCGATGGGGATCATGGCGTCCACGGCCTTGATGCCCGTCTGCAGCGGCTCCTTCACCGGTTCGCGGAAGATGACGCCCGGGGCGCGGCGCTCCAGGGGCATCTCGAACAGTTCGCCGCCGATGGGGCCCTTGCCGTCGATGGGTTCGCCGAGGGTGTTCACCACGCGGCCCACCATCTGCTCGCCCACGCGGATGCTGGCGATGCGCTTGGTGCGCTTCACGGTGTCGCCCTCCTTGATGCCCACGCTCGGGCCCAGCAGCACGGCGCCCACGTTGTCCTCCTCGAGGTTGAGCACGATGCCGCGCAGGCCGCTGGTGAACTCGATCAGCTCACCGCTCTGCACGCCCTTCAGTCCGTAGATGCGGGCGATGCCGTCGCCGACCTGCAGGACGGTCCCGACCTCTTCGAGCTCGGCCTCCGAGCGGAAGCCGGCGAGTTCTTGCTTGAGGATCGCCGATACTTCGGCGGGTTTCACTTCGGCCATGTCAGTTCCGCCATCGCCTTGGCGGGGGAGGGGTCTAGGGCGTTAGATCGCGGGGATGTACGGGTTCTTGGAGAATTCGCGGCGCAGGTCGGCCAGGCGGCGGCTCACCGTGCCGTCCACCTGTTCGTCGCCGATGCGGATGGTGAGGCCGCCGATCAGCGCGGCGTCCACCTTTTCCTGCAGGTCGATGGTGCGGCCGGGGTGGCGGTCTTGAGCCAGGGTGCGGACCTGCGCACGGGCCTTGTCGTCCAGCGGCACGGCGCTGGTCACCTCCACGGTGACGATGCCCATGTGCTGCTTGTACAGCTCGTTGAACGCCTCGGCCACATGGGGCAGCAGCACCTCGCGGCCCTTGCGCACCAGGATGCCCATGAAGCTGGTGGTGACCGGCCCCACCTTGTCGCCGAAGACCTTCTCGAGGATGCGGCCCTTCGCATCGGGCTTCACCACGGGGCTCTTCAGCAGCACCTGCAGGTCGCGGCTGGCCGCGCAGGTGGCGGCCACCAGGCGCATGTCGCCCTGCACCCCGTCCAGCTGGCCCTTCTCCCGGGCCAGCTCCATCACGGAGCGCGCGTAGCGGTAGGCGACCGGGGCGATGTTCATGAGCGGCGCAGCTGGGCTTCGGCCATCACCTTGTCCACCAGGGCCTGCTGGGCCTTGGTGTCGGCGAGCTTCTCCCGAAGGATGCGCTCGGCCACCAGGATGCTCAGCTCGGCCACCTGGTTCTTCATCTCGGTGAGGGCGGCGTTCTTCTCGTTCTGGATGTCGGCGCGGGCCCGCGTCAGCAGGGCGTCGGCCTCGGCCTTGGCCTTGCCCTTGGCCTCGGCGATCTCGCGGTCGCGGATGTCGCGCGCCTCCTTCAGCAGCAGTTCGCGCTCCTCCCGGGCCTGCCGCATCAGCTCCTCGTTCTTCGCGTTCAGCGAGGCCATCTCCTCCCGGGCCCGCTTGGCCTCGTTCAGCGCATCGGCGATGGACGCCTCACGCTCCTTCAGCCCATTGAGGATGGGCTTCCAGGCGAACTTGGCGAGGAGGAACAGGACCGTCACGAAGGTCAGCGTCATCCAGAAGATGAGGCCGAACGGCGGGTCCACGAGACTGGCCAGGAAGGGCATGGCTGGGGGGTGTTGTGATCGTACGACCGGGGTGCGGCGCGTCCTTAGACGGCGGCCGGCATCTCCTTCAGCACCACCAGCAGGCCCACCACCATGGCGAAGAAGGCGGCACCTTCCACGAGCGCGGCGGTCAGGATCATGTTGGCGCGCAGATCGTTCATGGCTTCCGGCTGGCGGGCCATGGCCTGCACGGCGTCGCCACCGATGCGGCCGATGCCCACACCGGCGCCGAGGGCGGCCAGACCGGCGCCGAGGGCGGCGATACCGTAACCAACGCCGAGATCGAGGAGAACGGAGAGGAACATGGGAATGCGGGTTTAAGGGAGTTCGGGTTTCTAGTGATGATGCGGTTCCTCCACGGCGGCGCCGATGTACATGGCCGACAGGAAGGTGAAGACGTACGCCTGGATGAAGGCCACCAGGAGCTCGAGCATGAACATGAACACGGTGAAGGCCCAGGAGCCGATGGCCACGCCATAGCCCGCGCCCGCGCTCGTTTCACCGAAGACGAAGATGAGGCTGTAGAAGCTCAGGGCGATGATGTGGCCCGCCGTGATGTTGGCGAACAATCGGATCATCAGCACGAAGGGCTTCAGGAACATGCCCAGCACCTCCACCGGCGTGAGGATCGCCAGCACCCAGCCGGGCACCCCGGGCATGGCGAAGATGTGGTGCCAATAATGCTTGTTGCCGCTGAAGGTGACGATCAGGAAGGTGATCAGCGCCAGCACCAGGGTGACGGCGATGTTGCCCGTGAGGTTGGCGCCGCCCGGGAAGAAGGGCACCAGGCCCAGCAGGTTGCTGAAGAAGATGAAGAAGAAGGCGGTGAGGAGGTAGGGGAGGTACTTCTCGTGCTTGTGCCCGATCGCGCTCTTGGCCACATCGTCCCGAACGAACAGGATGATCGGCTCCACCAGGTTCTGAAGGCCCGTGGGGGCCTGTCCGGCGCGGCGGGTGTAGGCCCGGGCCACGCTGATGAACACCCAGAGCAGAAGGGCCGACACGAGGAGCAGCGTGGCCACGTTCTTGGTGATGCTCAGGTCCACCGTGGCGGCCGTGAGCCGTTCGTTCACCGGGGCGTGGTGCGCATCCGTTCCGTCCGGTGCGTCCACCGCCACCACCTGCCCTTCGTGCAGCGCGTAGCCGCCGTAGGTCCGGTGCCCGTGGTCGAAGCGTCCGCTGCTGAAGAGGCTCAGGCCGCGCTCGCTGTTGTACAGGATCACCGGCAGCGGCAGGCTCGTGTGGCCCCAGAGGTGCCAGCCATGCTCATCGCCGATGTGGTCCATGATGAGCTTGCCGGCGTTGAACTTCTCCTTCGCCCCGTGGTCCTGCGCGGACGCGGCGTCATGCGCACCGGTGGTGGCGACCGCCGGGTGGTGGGCGGTGCTGTCCGGGGTACCGTGCTGCGCGGCGGAGCGGCCCATGAGCAGGGCGGCCAGGATCAGGAAAGCGTGGCGCAGCAAGGGTTTCAGCGACATCAGGCGTGGGGGACCGTCCCCGTTTGCGGCCGCGAAGGTAGCGATCCGCGGCAATTCGTCCGACGGCGATCCTCAGCGGCCGGTCTCCTTGAACAGGAAGACCATGGCCCCGGCGATCCCGAGCAGGGCGAACACCAGGGTGAAGGCGGGGAAGCCGGTGTCGACCCGGCCATCGAGCCAACGCCCGGCCCAGATGGACAGCAGGATGATGCCGGCCATCTGCAGCCCGAGCGCACTGTAGCGCAGGTAGGCATGGACCCCTTTGCGGGCCGGGTCCGACGGTCGGTGCCCCGGTGCGGCGGCCATCACGGTGCGGGCCGGCGGCGCGAGAGGTTGACCAGGCGGCCGGTGCTGAAGCCCAGAAAGGCCAGGTAGAGCAGGGCGAAGGCCAGCGCCAGCGGCACGGCCTCCGCCCGCGGAAGGGTGAGCAGCACCACGGCGACCGCCACGATGCTCACGAACATCTTCAGGGTGAGGCCCGCCATGAAACGCCGCACGAAGCCTTTGGGGTCCGTCACCATCGCACGCTCCTGCCAGAGGTGGAGCAGCAGGGTCACCGCGCTCAGATAGGCCAGGGCCGCCGCGTAGCCCCAGTGCCATGGGAGCCCGGCCAGGCGCAGGACGAGCGCGGTGCAGGCGCCACAGGCGGTGGTGAAGAGCAGCACCGGCAGCACGGGGGAAGCGCCGCGCCCCTGGGTCATCAGCGATGGACGATCAACGGACGGCCTGTGCGGAGGCCACCTCCGGACGGGCGGTCTCGGTGCGCAAGCGGACGGGGTCCATCTCCTTCACCACACCGCCGGCCATGCTGCAGTTGCCGGTGAACACGGCCCCGGGCTCGATGGCCAGCTTCTTGGTGTTGATGTCGCCCTGCAGTTTGGCGGTGGCCTTCAGGCTCAGCAGGTCCTGGCAGTTGACCTTGCCCACCAGCGTGCCCTCGATGTCGGAGCTCTGGCAGCTCACCTCGCCCTCGATCACGCCGGTCTGGCCCACGATGAGCCGGCCGCGCACATTGATGGTGCCCTTCACGCGGCCATCGATGCGCAGGTTGCTGTCGCTGCGGATCTCACCTTCGATGGAGGTGCCCTCCATGATGCTGTTGATCTTGCCGGCGTTCACCGGCTCGGCGGCCTTGTTCATGGGCTCGGTCTTTTTATCGGGTTGGAAGAGGGCCATCGCGTACAGGTTCCTGATCGTCAGGGACAAAGTTAACGCTGCCGACGATCCCGCCAAGCCGTTGGTCGACGCCTACTGCTTGGGCAGGTAGTTCTGGGTGAAGAAGGCCGCGTAAGCGTCCACGTCCTTGTTCTTGTACAACTGGGCGTAGTTGTCGGGGCTGATGGCGAAGATGGGGTGCCCCTGGTCGTTGATGCCCCCCAGCATGCCCACGTCGGAAAGGAACTGCTGGTAGTAGGCCATGGCCGAGGCCTTGTCGTCGAACAGGCGCAGCACCACCACCTGCTGCTCGGCGTCCAGGATGGTGTTCTCGATGAGGATGTTGCGGCCCGGGAAATAGCGGCGGTTGAAATCGCTGATCCGGGTCTTCACCGTGCTGATGTCACCCGCGCTGTTGGGGTGGATGAGCGCGATGTAGTGCGGGCCCTGGTCCATGCGGAAGGAACTGGCGTTGGCCGGTGCCTTCTCCTGCCCTGCGGGCGCTCCCTCCGAGGTGGCCTGCCGGTCGAGCACCGCCAGCAGGTCCTCGGCGGCCTTGGCCTCCTCGGTGGCGGGGAACTTGTCCCTGACCTCCTGCAGCGCCGTGCGGAAGGCCGAGAGCTCGCGCGTGCCACCGATGGCCATGGCCTTCAGCAGGTGGTATTTGCCCAGCAGGTGGTTGCGGGGCTCGTTGGCGATCACCTGGTTGCAGGTGCCGATCACCAGCAGGTAGTTGCGCTGGCGGAACTCGCGGTAGAGCTGGTCGTATTCGGCGGCCTCCACCTTGCGGCGGGCCTCACCGCCCTCCATCAAGGAGGGGTCGCGCACCAACCGGGCGAACTCGCTGTCCGGCCAGCGCTCCAGGATGATGTTGGCGTAGGCCTGCGAGGTGCTTCCTCCGAAGTCGATGAAGCTGCCGCTCTTCTCCCGGGCCAGGTAGATGCGGTACATCTGGTAGTGGCTCTCCGGAGTGAACCGGCATTCCTCGAACCGGTTGATCAGTGTTTCGAAGCTCTCGATGGCGTTGTCGGTGTCCTTGAGCTTCTCCTTGTAGATCATCCCGCTGCGGTACATGGCCTCGCAGATCATCGCGTTGGAGGCGGCCAGGGCCGTGTCGCTGGTGGGAAGGTCCTTGAGGTAGAACCCCGGGTCCTTCCACTCGGGCTCGCCCTCCTTTCCTTCGCCCTCCTGGCCGTCGGCGGTCGGCTCGCCGTCCTCCTTCGGCTCCTCCTCGGCCACGGCCGATCCGCCCTTGTCGCGCCGGCGCCAGTCATCCTCCAGGGGGCGGTTGCCCCATTTCTTCTTGAACTCCGACAGGCCGCGGCCGAGCTGCTGGGGATTGTAGAAGTACCAGGCTCCGCTACCTCCACCGGCCGGGGTGGCGGGGCGTGCTGGTGCGGCCGTGCCCGCGGCTTCCGCCTCCCGGGCCTCCCGTTCCGCGGCTTCCTTTTCACTCTCGGCCTTCTCACGCTCGCGGATCAGGCGCTTGATGGCCTTCTCGCGCTCCGCGGGGTCCATGCCCGCCAGCTTCTGCAGGCTGTCCTCCCGCGCGATGATGTTGAGCTGCTCCACCAGTTCGCCGAGCACCTCCGCGCGCGTGGCCACCTCCTCATACCGCGGGTGCTCCTCGGCCAGCAGGGTGCTGGTGCTGTCGTAGTAGAGCTGCGCGTCCGGGTATGCGCGGTCGTCGAAGTAAAGGTCGGCCAGGCGCAGCCAGGTCTTGGCCTTCTGACGCGTGTCGTTCGTGCTGACGTAAGCGCTGCGCTTCAGGTGGGCGATGGCACTGCTGTCCTTGTTCTCCTTGAGGTCGATGTCGGCCAGGGCATAGTGGATCATGTCGAAATGATCCTCGTGCTTCTCATCGCGCAGCATGCGGTTGAGCATCTTGCGCAGGGCTTTGCTATCGCCGCGGTCGAAGGCCAGCGCCTGGAAGACCTGGGCGTGGAAGGCCAGCTCGTAGGGCGGGTTCATCCGGGTCACCTGCTTGTAGGCGGCGATCGAACGGTCGTCCATGCCTTTCACCTGGTACAGCTGCGCCAGGATGAAGGTCCACCGCACCCGTCGCTGCCGGTCCTTGGTGATGTCCACGGCCCGCTCCAGGTTCATGATGGCGTCGTCCACCTTCCCCCGCCGCAGGTCCAGATCGGCCTGCACGGCGGCCAGCTCATCATGTGGAAAGCGCTTGGGCAGCTCCTTCACTTCCTTCACCTCGTCCAGCGTGCTCTGGGCCCGTGCGTATTGTTCGGTCTCCATCAGGGTGCGCGCCAGCCACACCTTGGCCTCGTATTGCCGGTTCTGATCCTTGAACCGCCGGCCGATGTAGTCGAAGGTGCGCTGGGCATCGAACCAGGCCCGCTTGTAGAAGTAGCTGCGACCGATGACGAAGTAGGCGTCGTCTATCCAGCTGTTGCGCTGCTTGCCCTTGATGTCCATGCTGTGCCGCTCGATCACCAGCGAGCACTTCTCGATGCACTTCTCCAGGTCGCCGCCGGCCCCTTTGGCCTGTTCCTCGGTGCCGTACACGAACAGGGGCAGCACCTTGTCGAAATCGTCCACATAGACCTTCTCGATGCCCGCCACCGTCTCCTTGAGCTTCTCGTTGGCGTTGAACCAGCCGTTGTCCCGCGAGGTGAGGCGGTGATAGGCCCGGTTCAGGAAGCGGTCCTTCTCCTTGGAGCATCCGCCGGCCAGGAGGGCCAGGAGCACGACAAGGGCGGCATGGTGGACGGGGATCCGCTTCACGGGAGCATCAACTGCGAACGGGCGAAGTTATTTCATCGCCCCCGACCCGCCGGTGCGAACGGCCAGGCGCAGGGTGCGGAGCTCCACGTTGAGCGGGGCATAACCCTCTGGCAGGTCGCCTCCCGCGGGGCTGAGGGTCCAGGTGTGCGGCCGGCCGCCCGGGTCCATGGAGATGTCGTGGTAACGAAGCAGATAGCCTTGCAGGTTCCACTGCTCCCAGAGCTCGGGGGCACAGCTGATGAGCGTACCCGGTGGCACGGTCGCGCCGATGCGGGCCACATCGTGCAGCATGTCCGCATCGCGCCCCGGGCGGCCCCAGAGCGCCACGGAGGCCACCAGGGCGGCCGCCAGCCCCGCCCCGCCCGCGAAGGTCAGCCCACGGGCGAGCCGCCTCCGCAGGACCAGCCGGTCCAGCAGGCGTGCCAGCGCCGGCGCGCTCCACAGGGCGAGGCCCAGGGCGATGGGCGGGAAGGCCGGCACGCTGTAGAACGACTTCTGGACCAGGGTGAGCATCATGGGGGCCACTCCGGACAACCCGATGGCCAACAGGGCGAGCGCAGGGCGCCGGGTGTTCGGCGCGGAAGCATCGCGTACGGACCAAAGGACCTGGGCCCCGGCCAGCAGCAGCGGCCCAAGCTGCGAGTGGAACAGGTCGAGCAGGATCTGCCAGCGGTGCTCCACGGTGGGCTTGGCGGCGATCCGGTGCAAGAGGCGTGCATCCACATAGGTCTCCAGGTTGGCGCGGGCCTCGGGCCATTGCCAGAGCAGGAGGTACACCAGCACCAGCACGGCCGCGGGCACCAGGGTGAACAACACCGGCCTGCGCATGCCGCCCTGCCGGGCGAACAGCCACCAGAGGAACGGAGCGCCGAGCGGGAAGAGCCCGGGGACGCCCTTGGTGAACGACGCGAGGAACACGAGGAGGCCCGAGGCCACCGCCAACGTCACGGTGCCCGTTCGCATCCCGCGCAACGCACACCACAGTGCGCCTGTCGTGAACAGGCCCATGGTGTTCTCCAGCATGTTGTTGTGCACGCACCAGAACACCTGCGGCACGATGCCCCACAGGAGCACGGGCCAGGCCCCCAGGCTGCGTAGGCGGGGAGCATCACGCGTGAGCTCGCGCCACAGACCGAGCAGCAGCGCCACCATCAGCAGGGCGGCGATCAGCGCGTAGGCGCGCTCCACCCAGAAGGCACTGCCCAATGCCCGGAACCAGAGCGCCTGCAGGCCGAACGCCAGCGGCGGATGCTCGTGGAAGGTGTCCATGTTCGCCAGGCCCAGCTGGCTGAAGCGCGGCTGCCAGAAGGTGCCGATGCCCCGGGCCTCGTTGTGGGCCACCACGGTGTACAGCATGCCGTCCATGAACATGCCCTCACGCACCAGACCGGGGAGCAGCAACAGCGCGCACACCCCCGCCGTGATCAGGACCAGGGCTTTCCTTGACGGGTCCATCGCGGTGCGGAAGGTACCGACCGTTCGTGGTCACGCCGATATTTGTCCGACATGGCCGAGCCCACCGCTCCCCGTCCGCGCAAGCAGGTGCTGCGCAAGCTGAAGAGCAAGTACCGACTGCTGCTCATCAACGACCGCACCTTCGAGGAGCGCTTCAGCATCCGGTTGTCGCGGCTCAACGTGTTGCTGCTGGCCATCGCGGCCTTCACCCTGCATGGCCTGATGGTGGCGGCCATCATCGTGCTCACCCCGCTCAAGCGGTACATCCCGGGCTATTCGGACCAGGAGACCAAGCTCAACGCCTACCGCAGCACCCTGCTGGCCGATTCACTGGACCAGCGCCTGGAGGAACAGGCCCTGTACATCGCCAACCTGCAGCGCGTGCTCCGCGGCGAAGTGGCCGCGGACACCAGCTTCCGCCTCCGCCCCGTGCAGCAAGTGCCCTCCGCGGAGGATCTGCGACCGGGCCTGAAGGACAGCCTGCTCCGCCTCAAGGTGAAGGAGGAGGAGGCCTATGCGCTGTCCGAGGCCTCGGGTCAGGCGGGTGAGCGTCGCGCCCTGGCCGGCGTCTTCTTCTTCCCGCCGCTCCGGGGCATCGTCACCAGCACCTTCGACCGGGCGCAGGGCCATTTCGGCATCGACGTGGTCACCAAGGCGGATGAAGCGGTGAAGGCCTGCCTCGATGGCACCGTGACCCTGGCCAGCTGGACAAGCGATGGCGGCCATGTGCTGCACGTCCAGCACCGCGGCGACCTGGTGAGCGTGTACAAGCACAACAGCGTGCTGCTGAAGAAGGCGGGTGACAAGGTGAAGGCCGGCGAGGCCATCGCCATCGTGGGCGATAGCGGGGAGCTCAGCACCGGCCCGCACCTCCATTTCGAGCTTTGGTTGAACGGGGAGGCCATCGACCCGCAGTCCTACATGCTGTTCAAGTGATGACCCGGGCGCACCTTCCTGTGCAGGGCCGACATCGGAACGCCTTCAGGACCCGGCCATGAGCCTCAAGTCCGCCATCGCCGGGCCGTACGCGCGCTTCGTGACCAGCGCGGTGATGCGCCGCGCCATGGACCCCGCGGCCACGCAGCTGGGCGTGCTGCGGCAGCTGGTGCAGTACGGCGGGGCCACGGCCTTCGGGCGCGACCACAAGCTGTACCAGGTCCATGACCACGCCGGCCTCGTGCAGGCCGTGCCGCTGCGCGACTACGAGGGCTTCCGGCCGTACATCGATCGCATCGTCGCCGGTGAGAAGGACGTGCTGTGGCCGGGCCTCCCGCTCTACCTGTGCAAGACCAGCGGCACCACGAGCGGGGCCAAATACATCCCCATCACGCAACACTCCCTGCCCAACCACATCGGCAGCGCGCGCAGGGCCCTGCTCGCCTACATCGCGCACAGCGGCCGCGCCGAGTTCGTGGACGGGATGATGATCTTCCTGCAGGGCAGCCCGGTGCTCGACCGCAAGGGCCTCATCCCCACCGGGCGCCTCAGCGGCATCGTGGCCAACCACGTGCCGCGCTACCTGCTGAAGAACCGCATGCCCTCGTTCGCCACCAACAGCATCGCCGATTGGGAGACGAAGGTGGAGGCCATCGTAGGCGAGACGATGCGGGCGGACATGCGCCTGATCAGCGGCATCCCCGCCTGGGTGCAGATGTACTTCGAACGGTTGCTGGCGCGTACCGGCAAGGCCACGGTGAAGGAGGTGTTCGCGCAGTTCTCGCTCTTCGTGTACGGCGGTGTGAACTACGCGCCCTACCGCAGCCGCATGGAGGCGCTGATCGGCGGCGCCGTGCCCAGCGTGGAGCTCTTCCCCGCGAGCGAAGGCTTCATCGCCTACCAGGACAAGGACAACGACGACGGCCTGCTGCTGGTGCTCGACAACGGCATCTACTTCGGCTTCGTGCCCATGCACGGCAACGACCGCCGACCGCGTTCCATCGCCGAGGTGGAGCTGGACACGCAGTACGCGCTGGTGCTCTACACGAACGCGGGCCTATGGGGCTACGAGATCGGCGACACGGTGAAGTTCACCTCGCTCGCCCCGCCGCGCATCAAGGTCACCGGGCGCACCAAGCACTTCACCAGTGCCTTCGGCGAGCACGTGATCGCCGAGGAGGT
>JAEUSW010000348.1 GCA_016788285.1 Flavobacteriales bacterium | reverse complement strand
GAGGGGGTCGGGGCGGACCCGCCCCCCCGGGGACCGTTCAGGGGTTGCTCAGTAGCAGGTGTTGTTGAAGGCGTTCACGAAGAGGCCGAAGTCCGTGGCGTTCACGATGCCGTCGCGGTTCAGGTCACCGGTGCAGCCGGCCACCGCGCTGAGGTCCGAGCCGATGTCGGCGGCCACCGAGTAGCTGGGGATCCAGTTCTCACCGCCCGGTTCGAAGGCCCCGCGGTACTTCGCGTAGCTGAAGAAGCTGTCGTTGGGCGTCAGGAAGGTGGTCTGGGCGGCGGGGGCGCCGGCGGCCGGCACGGGGTTCACCCGGTTGGTCACCGTGTTGCTGGTCAGCGGGCTGATGGCGAAGCTGGCGTCGATCAGGCTGCCGTCGGCCACGCTCTGGTTGCCGTCGGTGGTGTTGAACTTGATCTGCTCGGGGCTGCCGCCGACCGGGGCCACGCCGTTGATGCGCAGCGGGGTGGTGGCGCCCTGGAAGGTGCAGCCGCGCACGTTGAAGGTGCCGGCGTTCCAGTTGGTGGCCGCGTCGGTGGTCATGTTCAGACCGCGCGCCAGGTTGGCGAAGATGCTGTTGACGATCGTGCCCTTCACCTCGCGGCGTGCCTCGATGCCCTCGTCGGCGCCCGGCAGGATGCGGTTGATGATCGTGGCGTTGTAGATCACCGGGTCGCTCTTGGCCGCGCCGTTGCCCGGTCCGTCGTCCCCGTCGCACTCCATGCCGTTGTCGCCCTGGTTGAGCGCTCCACCGCTGTTGTCGGGGCCCTGCAGACCATAGAAGAACTGCACCTTGCCCGTCCAGCCCTGGTCGTAGTCGATGTAGTCATCGTCGCAGTGCATGGCCACCAGGTACTTCCCGTTCACCGTGCCGCCGAACCACTCGAAGGCATCGTCCAGGTTGCTGGTCACCTCCACGTGCTCGATCACCGTGCCGCGGCCCACGCTGCCCATGGTCAGGCCGTTGATCTCGTTGGCCGTGCCCAGCAGCTCCCCGCCGTGGCGCAGGCTCACATAGCGCAGGATCCCGCTGTTGTCATCGGGCATCTCCTGGCCCACCGGCATGCCGTAGAAGTGGCGGCTGTCCCCGCCCGCCAGGCCCTCGATCAGGCCCACACCATCGGTGCCGGTGATCGACGTGCTGGGGTTGGGTCCACCGTCGCGCAGGTCCGTGCTGCGCACATTGTTGAAGGCCCGGCCCAGCAGGATCAGTCCGCCCCACTTGCCGCGGTTGGTCACCGCATAGCTGCCGTCCAGCGGGTCGGCCGTGCTGGTGAAGATGATCGGGCAGCTCTCCTGGCCGTTGGCCCAGATCTGGCCGCCGCGCGTCACGATCAGCGCGTGGGCGTTGATGCCGCTGTTGTCCACGCACTTGATCACCGTGCCCGGCTCGATGTTCAGATCACCGCCATCGGGCACGTAGATCTTCCGGTCCAGCACGTACAAGGTGTTGCACGTCAGGTTGGTGTTGCCCACTGGCAGGTTGCCGTTCACATCCGCCAGCGTGCTCAGGTTCACGCTCGGTCGGGAGGAGACGTTCGGACATCCGCAGGCCGACCCGATCGATTGGGCCTGGCCGGCGGTCGCCACCATCGCGGCCATCGCCGCCATGGTCAGCTTTCGCTTCGTGTTCATCTTGATTGAAGGGTTTGGGGGTTTGGGGTTCTTCGTGAGAGGGCTCCATTGAGCGCGTCAAAACTCGCGGCCCCTTGTTGGGCGTGCATTACCAAGGGCCTATGCTTTGATTACGTTTTCGCCCCTAACGCGCATGCAGAACGATCCATGCGGTGATCCTCGCGAAACGTCGACTTAACAATGGAAGAGGGCCGATGCAGCGCATCGGCCCTCTTCACCTCCTCTTCGCCGTCATTGGCCCATGGCAGGGGCCGTTGCTCTGAACTTGCCGTAGGTGAGCGAGGGATGCGTGAACTCACCGGGGCCGGGGTCGCGGGCCACGTACTTCAAGGGCTCGTGCTCCGGGGTCTCGATCTGCAGGTTGAGCATGTAGGAGAGCTCGCCCGTGGTGGTGAGCTGAGCGATGAGCAGCACGTTCCTGTCGGTGACGCCACGCTTGCCACCCAGCACCGCATAGGCGCCGTCGGTGGTTTCGAAGTCGAAACCACGTGCCTTGTGCAGGTAGCCCGAAGCGAAGCGGAAGTCCACCACCTCACGGATCTCCTCGTACGGTATGAGACCATCGGTGATGCAGAGCGGAGCAAGGATCCCTCCGGCATCGCCCGTGCGCGACCGGGACCCCGGGTAGGGCGGGCACGTCAGTACGGAACCGTCCTTGTCCCATGCCCGTGGCACGCCCATGTGCTCATTGTCCGCCGCACCGATCGTCAGATAGGAGTCCAGCGCGAGGGCGCCCTCGTTGAGGCGGCCGGCCTGGATCTGGTGACCGAACTTGGCGCCCAGCACCGTATCGTTCTCAAAGGCCGTGGTCGTCCAGAACCGGAGCTTGTGCGCCTGGTCGCCGTACACCATCTGCAGTTCGTGCCCCTCGGCGAGGTCCACGAAGATCCGGTACGTGACCGTCGCCGGATCACCGGGACGCTCGGCAGGCTGCACGTGATAGACCTCCACGAACACACTGTCGATGGCCTCCTGCGCGGCCAGGCGAGGTGTTGCCGAGAGCAGGATCGGTGCGAGGATGATCAACGGCCGCATGGCGATCATCGCTTGATGATGCGGTGCACAGAGCGCGTCCCACCAACGGTGACCTCCAGGAAGTACAGGCCGCTCGCGAGCTGCTCCACGTCCAGCACTTCGGTGCGCTCGGCCGCCAGCAGGCCGAGATCTC
Source organism: Flavobacteriales bacterium (assembly GCA_016788285.1). Taxonomy (GTDB): domain Bacteria; phylum Bacteroidota; class Bacteroidia; order Flavobacteriales_F; family PHOS-HE28; genus PHOS-HE28. The sequence goes on along the minus strand of JAEUSW010000348.1, from coordinate 5,285 downwards.
GGCCAAGGACCCGCTGACCCAGAGCATCGCGCAGGTCAAGCGTGCCGCGCGCGCCCGTGGCACGGGCGATGCGCACGATCATCCGGTCGTGAACGGGGTTGGGAAGCACGATGACCTCGGCGACAGCACCGGGTTGTTCATGGAGGCCTACGACCCCGGAACAGACACAGCCTGTCTGCCAGGTGTCGTTCACGCTGTTCGGGTTTCCGTCGTCGCAAGGTTGGCCGGGTAGCGCATTGCCGCCGAGCACGCCTTCACAGTCCTCGCCCACGCATTGGCATCCGGCGTTGTACACATCGTTCTGCGTGTCGGCATTGCCATCGTCGCAGGCAGTGCCCGGTACGGCCGGACCGCCGGGGACACCTTCGCAGTCGACCTGCTGGGAGGAGGAATCGAAGCACAGCGTCGGGTGGCTGAACTTGTTCTCGACCTGGAAACCACCGCCCAAGGTGTCGGCCGGGATGATCTCTGAGTAGAACTCCAGGATCTCATGGCAGTTGGGGTCTTGGCACACGAGGCTGTCCGGGATGCGCACCCACAGGTTGAGGCAGAAGGTGAAGGTGCCATCGGTGGTGAACTGGCCGATGAGGATCTTGTTCGAGGGCGTCGGGCCTTCCACGTTCCCGATGTTGCTGCTCCACGCGAAGTTGTCCGAGCTGTAGGTGGCGCCGCCATAATCGTTGAAGATCGACGGGGCAACACCCACGGACAGGATGCCCGGAGGGCTTCCCGCCAGTAGTCCGTCCGCGGTGCTCAGCGCGATCCCGGCCAGCGGGTCGGTGTTGGCCAGCAATGGACCTCCACCTGCGCTGCCACCGTCATTGTTCGGCTGGATCGTGCCGTCGGTGTCCTCATCCTTTGTCACGCCCCAGTGGGCGTCCGAAGCGGCGCCGGCCGTAAGCCAGCTGTCCAGCATCACCGTGTTCTTCGTCAGGTGGATGTCGTTGATGTCGCTGGCCCAGGACTCACCCCGGTCGTCGTTGTAGAAGAAGCTCGTCGTGGTGTTGAAGGTGAGGTCGTGCCCGGGGAAACCTCCCACCGTGATCAGCTTGTAGCCGGCCTTGAGGTCCACGAACACGCGGTAGGTGACCTCCCCCGAGGACAGGTCGCCGCTGCCGTCGGTGTCCGCGGCGTCGTTGGCATCGGCCACGTAGTAGCGTTCAACGAAGATGCCTTCCAGTCCGGAGGGGTCCGGCGGTGTGTATTGGGCGCGGACGCCGCTAAAGGCGAGCAGGGCGGGAAGGAGCAGTGAGCGATGCATGGTTCGTCGGTTGAGCGGGCGAAACTATCCCCGGGGTATTGCGCCCATGAGAGGCTTGGGTTACCAGATCGTGAATCAGGTCAGTCGCGCACCAACAGGCGCACGTGTGGACCGCGATCGGTGATCAGTTGGATGAGATAGGTGCCTGCAGGCAGTCCGCCCAGATCGAGCTCGCGGTGGCCCTGCGTCCCGCCCTGCATACGTTCTTCCCGCACCAGGCGTCCGGCCTGGTCGAGCACCCGCAAGGCCTCGGCCTGCTGCCCAGCCCAGGTGAGCGTGAGGAGGTTTCCGGCCAGCGGGTTCGGGAAGAACCGCCAGTCCGCTCCGGACTGGAAGGCATCCGGTGCGGAGACGTCCGGGCACACGATCGCGATGTCCAGACCGTTGCAGCTGTCCGGACCATAGCAGCACAGCAGGGGGATGTTGAAGTTCGCCGCGGGGTCGAAGTTGCAGGCCAGGGTGTCGGTGCAGCCGAACACGATGGCCGTTTGGCAGGAGCCGTCGTCGCACCCGGCGGCGGGGTCGTACTCCAGGAAGTTCGGGTCCATGCAGCCGCACTCGGGCGGATACACCAGCAGGCCGCTCGGAACTTCATCCGCGGCCAGCAGCGTGTCGTTCCACACATACTTGATGATCGTTCCATCGGGCTCCTCCACCTCGATGTTCAGGTGGAACGTGAGCTCTCCGGCCGTGGTGACCTGCAGGATCAGGATCCTGTTATCGGCCGTGGGACCCTGTACACCGGGTGTGGTGCAGCTGATCCGGGTGTCCGTGGTGGCAAAGACATTCCCGGCCGTGCTGTCCCCGAAGAGGCTGTCGGGGCTTAGGCCCGTCACCGCGAATCCAGGAGGCAGGGCCGTGCCACCGTTCAGGGGCACCAGTCCGTCCAGGGAGTCCACTGGAGCACCGGCCAGGGGGTCGTCATTCACCAGTAGACCACCGGGGATCGACGCGCTGCCGCCGTCGTTGCCGGCCAGGATGCTGCCATCCGGGTCGTCGGCCTTCAGGATGCCGAACTTCTGCGTGCTGCCCGCGCCCAACGACCACCAAGAGTCCAACGCCACGGTGTTCTCATCCAGGGCCCCGTTGTTGATCTCATGGCCGAAGGGCTTTCCACGGTCCAGGTTGTTGAAGATCGGTTGCGTGCTGCTCACATCCATCGGGTGCGCGGCGTCGCCGTAAACGGCACGCAAAGCACAGCTGTCGCACAGGTCCACGTACACCCGGTAGGTGCGTGATCCCGCGGAGAGTTCGCCGCCGATGGTGTCCGTGGCGTCGTTCGTGTCGGAGACGTAGTAGGTCTCCACGATCACGTTCTCCAGTTCGCCTTGGGCATGGGCCATGGGGCCGACCAGGCCCATGAGCAGGAGGGACCATGCACTGGTCATCCGCACGGTCGAAGGACGACGGCTCCGTATCATCATCGGATGGTGTAGGAGAGGGTGAGCGAATACTCCGGACCCCAGGCGTAGCGATCGAAATCGACCACGTAGCCTTGTTCGAACTTGTAGGCCCTGCGCAATGGAGCGTTCAGGATGTTCCGGCCCCGGAGACGCACGCCCCAGTGCTTGCCGAAGTTCTTGTTCAGCACCACATCGATCATGTGCCGCGGCATCTCATAGGCACGGATGCCTTCCGGGTTCACCTCGGAATTGGAGATGGCCAGCTTCGGCCCCTGCACGTTGTACGATACGCTCAGCTCGAGCCCGAGGCTGTCGCCTTTGTAGGTCAACATCGAGTTCACGATGTAAGGCGCCTGTCCGAACATCGGCGTGCTGTAGGTGGTCGGTTCCGCGGTCAACACGGAGGTGAGGGTGCTCTTCGACTCCATCCAGGTGAAGTTGCCCCGCCATTCAAGCCAACGCGTCAGCCCCACCCGGCCTTCCAGCTCCAAGCCGGTCACCGTGCTGAGATCCGCGTTCCGCCAGGTGAATCCGCCGGCCACCGTGTACAGCAGTTCAATGTGGTTCCGGAAGCGCTTATGGAAGGCACTGATCGATACGTTGTTGCCTTTCCGGAAGAAGGTCTCCAGCCGTAGGTCATAGTTGTCGATGCTGGTCATTTCCAGATCCGGATTACCATAGACCGGCGCCGTGAGGATGTAGTCGAACAGCTGGACCACGGAGAACTCGCGGAAGCTCGGGCGGCCCAAGGAGCGGAAGTAGCTCGCTCGCAGGTTCATCGGTCGCTCCTGGTCGTCGATCAGCTTGTAAATGAGGTTGACGCTGGGCAGGATGTCCCACTGGTCGATCGTCCCCGGCACCGCCGGCTTGGGCTCGGGATTGGAACCTCCTCCGATGGCCACGTCGCCCACCGTCCCACGTGTGGTGTCGTCCGCGGCAATGCCATCCTCCCAATAGCGTAGGATGTCGGTGAGCATGTTCGTGTGCTCGGCACGGGCCCCGAACACAGCGCGCAGCCGTTGGGTCACGGACAGGTCCGCCATCGCGAACGCGCTGGTCACTTTCAGGATGCCGACGTCGTTGTCCTTGAAGGTCCCCGCTGCGTAGTACCGCGTGGTGAACCGGCCGTCCTCGCGCATCTCAAAGCGCTCCTGGTCCTCCCATTGCTCGGGACCGGGAGCACCGAACAGGCCGAAAAAGGTCTGCCGGTTCTTGCGGGTGTTGTTCAGGTAGCCTCCACCGAACTTGATCTTGTTGGCCCGCGGGTTCTCCACGCTCAACGGCACCTCGAACGTGAGCCGCCCGTCCAGGATGGTCTCATCCAGGAACCGATAGATCCGTTGCGGCTGCCCAAGGGCCCCGTCCACCTCCGAGAGCGGCGCGCCCGGCGGCGGAAGGATGTACTGAACGGTCTTCAGGTCGAGCACGTCGCGCCCACCCTTGCTGTAGGAGAGATCCCCCTCGATCCTCAGGTTGTTCAGGCCCGGCACCAGGTTGCGCGTCCCGAACTGATACACCCACAGGTTCCGTTCCTCGTAGAACTGATCCTCGGCCACGAAGGTCTCCGTGCCGATATTGGGGTTCAGGAACGTGCGATATCGGCCGTTGTTCTGCCCGAGCTGGTTGGGCATCACCATCAACGACAGGCTGTTGTTCCGGTTGATCTTCAACGAGAGGTTGCCAATGGCGTTCCACCCCTCGGAGATCACGCTGATGCGTTGGTCGCCCTTCTGGCCGTAGTCATCCCCCGGTGTGGGGTCTTCAAAGGGTTCACCGGTCCTCGCGATGGTCGAGGCCGGGTCGTACTCGGTCTCGGAGTTGTAGCGAAAGCCCACCAGGTAGCCCAGGGTCATCGGGTTCTCGCGTCGCTTGAAGAGCGAGAGCTGATTTCCGATGTTGAACGAAAGGTTGTAGTTGGGCCTTCCGGTGGACTCGATCACCCGCCATGTCGAGTTGTTGAACCGGCTGTTGACGTCGGCGAGGCCGGCGTTCACCGTGGGCGAGAAGTAACCCAGGTCGTAGGTCTCGTTGTAGGTGTTCACCGCCGCCTGGACCGCCACCGGGTCGTTCAGCAGGGCCGGGGCCAGCAGGCCCAGTTCGGTGAGGGCCAGGTGCTGCAGGGCGTTCTGTGTGCCCATGTTCGTCGACTGGAAGCCCGGCGTGCTGGACACGATGCCAAAGTCGTTCAGGTACGACCCCAAGCCCAGGAGGACCAGCTGCTGGTAGAGGTCGGGCTCGATGAAGTCGGGGAAGTCCTCGGCGTTCTCCGAGACCCCATCGGGGATGGCACGAAGCCCATCATCGCGACCCAGCCAGTCGGTGGAGCTTCTTGGCGCCGTGGTGATGGTCTTGAAGGTCGAGTTCGGGTTGTATCCGACCGTGGCGCTCACCCCGACGCGCAGGCGCTCCGGATAATCGCTCGTGTTCAGGGAGATCAACGCACCGGACCAATCCCCCGGCAGGTCGGGCGAAGCCGTTTTGGTGATCACGATGTTGTCCATCAGGCCGGTGGGAAAGAGGTCCAGCCGGAGGTTGTTCGTCAAGGGGTCCAGGGTGGGGATCCTGTTCCCGTTCACCGTCGTCACGATGTAGCGGTCCGCCAAGCCGCGGACGGACACGAA
>JAEUSW010000338.1 GCA_016788285.1 Flavobacteriales bacterium | reverse complement strand
GAGCAGACCCACCGCCCCTTTGCCCAGGGAGTCGCTCAGGTTGACGAAGCCGACCTGCGCGCCGCCGACCGTGCGCGCGAGGTTGAGGGCGCCGACCTGCCCGCCACCGACGCGACCGGGAACGATGTTCGCCCCGAAGCTGAATTGGCCGCGGGCCACCTGATGGGCGTAGTTCAACGCGAAACCCACCTGGGCCGCCTCCATCCGGCCGGGCACCACGTTCGCGCCGAAGCTGAACTGCCCTCGGGTGACCTGATGCGCATAGTTGAGCGCGAAGCCGACCTGGCCCCCGCTCACCGGGCCCGGCGCCACGTTGGCCCCGAAGCTGAACTGCCCGCCGCTGACCTGCCGCGCGTAGTTGGCGATGAATCCCACCTGCCCGCCGCCGACCTCACCCAAGGCCACGTTCACCCCGGCGCTCACCTGACCACCGCGCACGCCCCGGGCGTAGTTGACGGCCCCGGCCACCTGGGCCTTGTTCACCTGCCCGTGCGCGACGTTCACGCCGCCTGTCACCTGCACGCCGTCCAGGTCGCCCAGGGCCACGTTGCCCGCACCGCTCACCTGCACGCCGGTCATGCCCCGCTTCACCACGTTGAGGCCGCCGGCCAGCTGCACACCGGCGAGCGTGTCCCATACGGTGTTCGCCAATCCCGCCAGCTGAAGGCCCTCCAGCGAACGCAGGCCATGGTTGATGGCGCCGCCGATCTGCACACCGCGCGTGCGACCGCCGACCAGGTTCGCGAGCCCACCGACCTGAAGCCCCTTCATGTCGCGGCTCAGGAGGTTCACCGCACCGCCCACCTCCACCCCTTGCACGCCCCGGGCGTATCCACCGAGCAGGTTCACCGAGATCCGGTTCACCGTGGAAGCGGCCACCACGCCATTGGTGCTGACGCTTGGAACGACGGAGAGCTGAATGCCCCGCACGCGGTCCAGCCCCAGGTTGGCGGCTTGCTCCATCCGCTCGTCGGACACCAACAGGCGGGCCACGCCCAGGTCCTCCACGCCGCACCGCTCGAACGAACAGATGGGGTCCATGCGCTCCACACCGGCCAGGCGCTGCAGCCGGATCCGGCCGGCCTCCCCTCCACGCTCCACGTACACGACGGTATCGCGGTACCCGGTGCGGGCGATGCGCAAGGGGACGCGCTCCACTTCCGCCGATAGGGTGATGCGGAACAGCCCCTGCGCATCGGTGCTCGCCACCGCTCCCTGGCGGACGTCGAGCACGGTGACCCGTGCGATGCCCATGCCGCCGACCGCATCCACCACCGTTCCCGTGCAGGAGAACGGTCGTTTGCGCCCGGCCTCGCCGGTGATGATGAGGTGCGAACCGCTCACGCTCCAGCGCACACCCTCGGGCAGCAGCCTGCGCAGCACCCGGCCCACCACCTCCTCCTCCGCCCGCAGCACCACCACACTGTCCGCCGGCACCGCGGCCGCATCATAGCTCAACTTGAACCCGCCCTCCTTGGCCAGCAGCTCCAAGGCGCGCGACAGACGCACACCGTCGGCCTGGATGCTCACACGCCGTTCGAGCATAGGCTGCGCCTGCAGGGTCAGGGCCAACCCGAAGGGGACCAGGACGGAGAGGATCCGCGTGCCGCGTGCGATCGCTCGATCAGCACCCATCGCCCTGCAGGAAGTAGGACCCGTCGGCCGTTCGCTGCACCTCGAGGCCGAAGGTGCCGGCGATCACCTCCAGGATGCTGTCGATGGGCTCGTCGTCGAACTCGGCGGTGAGCCGGCATGCAGCGACGCGGTCGTTCATCAGCATGATCCGCACCCCGTGGGATCGTTCGAGATGGGCGACCACTTGGGCGAGCGTGGCGTTCTCGAAGTGAAGCACGCGCAGCCCCCAGGACTCCGCAGGGGGGGCCGGCCTGCGCTCCAGGACATGGCGCTCGCGGTGGTATACCGCATGCTCCCGGGCGCCCAGTTCCAACCGGTCTCCGCCGGCCTCCACCCGCACCCGGCCGCTGCGCACCCTCACCGTGAGGAGGGCGGAGGTGTCGTGCGCGGTCACTTCGAACGCCGTGCCCAGCACCGTCACATCCAGCTCGCCGGCTTCCACGGTGAAGGGGCGTTGCGCGTCGCGCCGGACCTCGAAGTAGGCGCGGCCCTGGAGCCTGACCTCGCGTCGGGCGCCCATGCGCTCCTCGATCCGGGCGCCCGGGGCCAGCACGCACCGGCTCGAATCGGCAAGCAGCACCTGGACGGCCTCGGCGCGGGCCAGGTGCTCGATCGGCCCGGGCCGTGTGAACCAGCGTGCGGCGAAGACCAACCCTGCGATCACGGCCGCCGCCGCCATCCACCGCCAGAGGCCCAGCGGAGCACCGCCGATCGGGCGGACCCGTCCGCGGCCGTCCTCTTCGGCGATGCGCATCCGCAGCCGGTGCCAGGCCCGGTCCACATCCGGTCCTTCCGCGCTGGAGGCCTCACCGCCCAGGTCCCACACCACGCGCATGCGCTCCAGCTCGCGGGCGTTCTCCGGCGCTGCGGCGCACCAGTCCTCCACCGCACGCCGCTGGGCGTCGTCGGCCTCGCCCGTGAGGTAGCGGGCCAGCAGTTCGCTATCGAGGGAGGGGTTCGGGTTCACGTGTCCATGGATGTGACGATCATGAGGCTCAATACCCCTATCCGGGTCCTTCGCCCAGCCAGAACAACCAGGGCAGCAGCGGGACAAGGTCGGCCAGTTCCGCCCGCAGGGTCTTCAGGGCGCTGCCCATCTGGTTCTCCACGGTCTTCACCGAGATGCCCAGTCGCTCCGCGATCTCCTGGTACTTCAAGCCCTCGTATCGGCTCAGCTTGAACACCCGGCGGCGTTCCTCGGGCAGCGCCTCGATGGCGGCCTGGACACGGGCGATCCGCTCGGTATGCTCATCCTCGGTGCGCCCCTCCTGCTGCATGCGGTCGTCCCGCTCCTCGTTCAGCGCGCGTACCCGCGCGCCGGTCTTCACTGCACTGAGGCACCGGTTCCGTACCGCGGCATAGAGGTAGGCCTTCACGCTGGTGGTCACCTGGAGCTTCTCCCGATCGAGCCAAAGGCGGAAGAACAGGTCCTGCACCAGGTCCTCGGCCTGGTCCGCGTCCTTCACATAGCCCCGGGCGAAGGCGCACAGCGGCGCATAGTGCAGGCGGAAGAGCGCCTCGAAGGCGGCGCGGTCACCAGCGGCGATCGGTGCGACATCCGCGGGGAGCATGGGCCGGCAAGTTAGCCGGGCGGTGTCCCACTTTCACCGCAGCAGCGTGATGTGCCCTGTCCGTGCGATCCGCTCCCCGCTCTCCCGGCGCTGTTCCACGATGAAGAAGTAGGTGCCGTCCGGTACCGGTGTTCCCGTGCGGAAGTGCGTCCCGTCCCAGCCCATGCGCCCGAGGACGCCATCATGCACCATGGCTCCGAACCGGTCCAGGATACGCACCTCCACCGGCTGCCCGCCCACCCCGATCAGGTGCCAGTGATCGTTGATGCCATCGCCATTGGGGCTGAACACCGTGGGGGGCTCCCCTTCGCATTCGATCGTGAACACCTCGATGGCATCCCATACCGCGCAGCCATTGGCGTCCACCGCTTCCACGCTGTACACCCCCGCCGTGCCGACGATGATCGCGGTGGTCGTGCCACCCGTGCTCCACAGCGGCGACCCGGCCCATGGCGGCACAGCGAGCTCCACGAACAATCCCAGGCAAATGGTCGTGTCCGGTCCAAGGTCCATCGGCTGGGCTTCGGCCACGGCCAGGGTCCAAATCAACCTGTCCCCGACGCAGGGGCCGATGGCCGGCAGGACCTCGTACACACCGCTGTCCGCAGGTGCAGCGGCCGGCACGGACCAGACCGCCCCGGACCAGCTGTTCCCTTGAGGGCCGGTCCACGTGCCGGTGATGCCCGGACCACCCACCAGCTCCAACGTGAACGGTTCACCCAGGCACGCGGTGGTCGGACCCACAAGGCTCGCCTGCATCGGCATCGGTGTCACGGCCAGGTGGACCTGGACGGTGGTGGTACAGCCGTATTGGACCTGATCCACCGTGATCAACAGGGAGTCCATGGGCACCCCAAGGTCCAGGACCGGACCGACGCCAAGGAGCACCCCGTCGGAGGACCAGTGCAGGTCGCCGCTGCCCTGGGCCGTCAACACCACGGCAGACCCGGCGCAGACCTCCACGTCGTTCACCGACAACGGGACATCCGGCCACAGCAGCTCCACGAGGACCGTATCGGCCACGGCACAACCGTTCGTATCCAAAGCCGACACGATCACCGCACCTTCAGCGCCGGTGATGAAGGAGGATCCCTGGACCTGTCCGTTCCACACCCCATCCGCGGCCCACGCCGGCAACACGAACGCCACCTGCTCACCCGGACAGATGGCCGTTTCCGGCCCCAACGACAACGAGGCGGGACCGAGCACCATCAACAGCACCGTGTCCATCGCGACGCCGCAGGTGTTCATCCACATGGCACTGTACATCCCGGCATCGGCCCATTGAGCAGCCGCAAGGGAAAGGCTGTCGCCCTGGAACGCCCCTCCGGGTGTGGCCCATTGCACGCTTCCGTCATCCGCGGGCCCGAACGTGAGCAGGACCGGTTGCCCAAGGCATACCGCAACGGGGGCATCGATGGCGCCTGCCGGCACGGGTAGGACGACCGCGGTCACCGGGATCGGGGCCACGCCCCCGCACACGGTGTCCTGTGGTTGAACGAGGACGGTCGTCGTCGTGGTCAGGGCCGGCAACACCAGCTGCGGACCGGCACCCAGCAATGAATCGAGCCCCGGGTCGGCGTACCACTGGAAGGTGCCGGAGCCGGTCACGGTCAGGACGGCATCCGAGCCGGCGCACACGGTATCGCCGGTCGCCGTCGCCGGCGTGAACATGTGCTCGATCACCCACACCGTGTCCGAGGTCGCTGTGCAGCCGCTGGCATCAATGACGGTCAACACATAGCCCCCCGGCGCGGTGACGGTCAATTGCGCGCCGTACACGGTCCCTGGCTCCCAGATGTAGATGGCCTGCCCCGGTGCCGCCTCCAGCACCACGGGCGTGCCGGGGCACAAGGGCACGGTGTCCGGTGCGAGCACGATGGCCTCGGGGACCCCGGCGACGATGTCCACGCTCAGCACGGTGGTGATGCCACAGGCGGACACCGAGCACCCATAGGTACCGGGCTGATCGACCACCTGCACCAGATCGTTCCCGGAGAGCGGAGCGTCCCAGATCAACGAGTTGAAGCCCGTGGTCACGACCTGCAACGTGACCTCATCGTTCGGATCGCTCGCGCAGAGCACGCCGTCAGGCGTGACGTTGAGGAAGGGGGTGGCGTAGCCGGTGATCAGAACGGGGTCGGACGCCAGGAAGCAGCCCAGCGTGTCGATCATGGTCATGTAGTATTCGCCAGGCACGCTCGTATGCACGAAGGGCAGACCGTTGGGCTGTGGACCCATCGGACCGTACCAGATGTGATCCGTACCGGGCACCGGGGTGCTGATGAGCGCGGAATCACCCGGACAGATCACGCCATCCGGAGGCAGCACCTGGAGCTCGGGAATGCCGGGGTTGACCAGGAACTTGTGCACCGCGACGTCCGCCGTGCATCCGGTCGTGGTGTCCACCGCCGTGGCGATGAAGTGATGGTACCCGGCCACCGGCACCCACGCTGAATCACCTTGCAGGATCACCGGCCAGGAAGCGGTCACCGAACTGCACCCCACGCACTGCATCGTCCACAGGACCGTGTCGCCTTCACAGGCGATCCCGGGGCCCGTGACGGAGAAGCTCAGTGGTACAGCCGGGTGCAGGATCACCACCACCGAGTCGCTCGCGCTGAAGAACAGGGTATCCGGCACACATGGGCCGTTGGTGAGCCGCCACTCGATCACGTGGGTATACACGCCGTCCACGGTGGGGCTGAACTGTTCCGATCCCATCGTGAACGAGTAGCTGGAGCCCCAGGGCCCTCCGTTCACCCGCACGGACAGCTCCATCCAGTCCGGTGGGGTGAACGGAACCCCGTTCACCGACCAGGCGATGGTCCATCCCAGGCTGCCTTGCTCCTGTGGACAGAACCAGAGGGTGTCCGCACCATAGGTGGTGGTGATCGTGGCATCGAGAGCAGGCAGACTGTCGCCCGGCCATACCTGCACGAACACCTGGTTCCCCTGGACGCAGCCCTCCACCGTGGTGGCGGTGACCACATACCAACCGGTGGTGTCGGCCTGCACCGAGGTGCCGAGGGTGATGCTCGAGTCGGCCGTGTTCAGCCAGACATAGTCCGCCCACGGCACCGGGTTCGCGACCCAGATCAGGGCCGTATCTGGTGAGCACAGAACAATTTCCAGTGGATGGTTGGCCGCCGTGTTCACCACAACATCATCGGAGATCAACGGCTTGGGCGGAACGGGATCGACGGTGACGTGGATGCTGTCCGTCCACACGATGCATCCATTGCGCCAACTGACCTGCACTGAATACCAGCCGGTGGTGGTGACCAAGGTGTCCATTCCGGTGCCTCCGTCGGGCCACAGGATGTCGATCTCGGGTCCCAGGGTGAGCACGCCCGGCCAGGTGGTGCGTACCGGGATGCGAGGGGACAGGTAGACCGCTCCACAGACCCGGATGGAGTCCTGACAGTCGTAGTTGGCCCAAATGCACGCGTCCAACTGCGGGAACGCGCACACCGTGTCGTTCCGCAACCAGGCGTCATATGGCGAACGGCCCTCCACAAAGCCTTTGGCGATGAAGCCGTCCTTCAGTCCAACGCTGACCAGGCCGACATAGGAGCCCATCAAGCTGTCCTGACAGGCCTGGATCCAACTGCCGTACGGAACAACGTCCTCCCCGATCGGTGGCCACGTGGTGGGGAACGGCGACAGGTCCGCCGGGAACATCAAGCCGCGCTCGAACGAACCACTGAACACCAGTGACCCATCGGGCTGCAGGGTCACCTGGCCGGCCAGCTTCTCCTGGGGCCCACCGAACTGCTGCGCGTCGATCGGGGCGAGGCTGTCCAGGGTGAACCGTTCGATGAACAGATCCTCATCACCGACGGCCAGGAAACGGCCCGCTCCGTGCATGGCCGCCTTTTCCGTCCAGCTGCACTCGAAATGCCCCAGCACCGCGATCGTGTCGTTGCGCTCCACCACGCTGCGCGCACTGATGAGCTCATCGGAACCGCTGCGTACATGACGCACACACTGCCCCGTGGTATCCACCTCGAGGAGGTAGTACGCGTGGTCCGTGACGGACGCCACCATGTCGGGCACGCTGTCCAGGAAGATCATCGTTCCCCGGAGGTCACCGGCGATCAACAGGTGCCCATCACCGGTCATCTGCATGTCGCGCACATGGTTGTACACCGCGCCACCGAACCGACGGAACCACACCTCGTTCCCGGCGGGATCGAGCTTCAGCAGGAACGACGCGTTGTACATGGCGTTGTCGTGCACCTGGTCGAAGGCGATGGTGTCGCTGAACTGCCCGCAGATGTAGATGCCCCCTGCGGCATCCGTGGCCAGATCGATCGCCCGGTCGGTGAACTCCGCGGCACCTTGTTGGAGCCAGAGCAGGCTGCCCTGCCCCGAATAGGAAGCCACCACGACATCCATGCTGTGGACCGTGGACAGCGGCTCCAAGGTGCTCACCAGGGAAACACCGTCCCACGTGGCCGTACCCTTGAACTCCCCGGCCAGGGTCACCTGTCCGGAAGGCGCGTAGCCCACTGCGTAAGGCCGGTCGGCCCCATCCGCGCCTCCGCCATACCGCACCCAGTTGGTCGCGCCGGTGGCTCCGTCGAGCTCCGCGATGAACATGTCCGGGGTGCCTCCTGCGCTCTGGACGGGTGTGCCCAGCACGTCCGCTTGCCCCATGAACTCCCCCACGACCGCAAGCTCGCCCGTCGCACTGAGCGCAAGCTTCACACCGCGGTCAATGCCCGGGCCGCCCCCCTGCCGCCACCAGATCAGCCCGCCAGCGGGATCGAGCTTCGCCACGAACAGGTCCGTGCCTCCCCCGGCCGTGAAACCCTGGCCATCGAACACGATGGCCCCGCTGAACTCCCCGGTGATATAAAGATGACCCGCGGCATCGCTCAGGATGTCCGCCACATGATCGTTCCCCGTTCCTCCGAGGCTCCAGGCCCAATGAGGCTGCGCCGTCATCGCAACGGACATCATGAAGAACACCACAACAAGCCAGCACCGCTCGCATGTCCGAGCCATGGTCGTGGGGTTTACTCAAAGATACCCGAACGACCGATCCCGCTGCCTGTGGTTGAAAAAAGATCCGGAATGCCCTCGTGCCAGCGACACCTCCGTCAACAAATGCGCGCGGCGCAGGGTGTCCGACCTCAGCGCAACAGCTGCAACGTCCCCTGCCGGCTGCGCCGCTCGCCCGTGTAACTGTCCACGTCCAGCGTGTAGAAGTACGTGCCTTCCGGAACGAGCTCACCACTGAAGCTGCTGCGACCGTTCCACTCCACATGCGCGGCAGAGCCGATGTGCACGCGCTGCCCCCAACGGTTGAACACCTGGAACGTGAGCGTACCACCCCATGGAGCGTCCAGCACCACCGCATCGTTCACGCCGTCGCCGTTCGGGCTGAACACGTTCGGCACGATGAGGTCGCACGGCACGAAGTCCACGCTGATGGTGCCGCTCGCCCAGCAGCCGTCCGCTGCCGTGGCGATCACGGAGTAGAGCCCCGGCCCGGTCACCAGCAGGCTGTCGCCCTCGGCGCCCGTGCTCCATGTGATGTCCGTGAACTCCGGGCCCAGCACCACCACCTCCGGCGTGCCCGAACAGCCGGTGAGCGGATCGAAGTCGATGATGCTGCCCAGGAGCACCGCCAGCTCACCGGTCGCTGCAGGGCCCGCGCAACCGTTCGCGGAGAGCAAGCAGCTGTACAGGCCCGCAGCGTCCTCGTCCACCGGATCGATCGTGATCGTGGGCCCGCTCGCCGGCCCGCCCGGGGTCGTCCAGGTAAAGCTGGCACCCGCGGGACCTGTCGCGTTCAGCTGCGCTTCACTTCCCCAGCAGAACACCCACGGCGTGTCCAGCATCGGCGCCGGCGGGGCCGTGATCGCCTGCACCAGCACCGGTACCAGGTCCGAAGCGCAGCCGCCCTCCTCCTGGCCGACATACACCACCGATCCGCCCGGTGGCACCGTGAAGCTGAGCGTCGGCCCGGTCCCGATCACCTGTTGGCCGGCGTCGTCCGCATACCAGGTGAGCTGTCCCGATCCATCGGCGGACACCTGCACCAGGTCTCCCGCACAAGCGGCCGTGTCCGCCGCGCTCACCGGGTCCGCAAAGCTCTGGGCCACCACCGCCACCGTGTCGGTGGGCGCCGTGCATCCGCCGGCATCGAAGACCACGGCCGACCAGGTGCCGGGCTGGTTCACCCAGATGCTCTCACCGATCAGCCCTCCCGGCCACCACACCGCCCCGCCGCCCAGCGGCACCACGGCCAGTTGCACGCTGTCGCCGGGACAGAGCGCATAAGGACCGGGGGTGAGCAATTGCGCCACCGGGGGAGCGCCGCCGATCATCACCTGCAGGGTGGTGACGATACCGCAGGAGGTGACGTCCACACTGTACAGGCCGGGCTGGTCCACCACCTGCAGCGGATCGCTGCCGCTGAGCGGTGCGGCCCAAAGGATGCTGGTCACCGCGTCGGCGGCCACCTGCAACAACACGCTGTCCGCCGGGCCGCACAAGGTGGAGTCGGGCAACAGGTTGAGGAAAGGAGGCATGTACGGGAAGACCTCCACCGGCGGCGATTGCACCGCGCACCCCTGGTCGGTCATCACGTCGCAGTAGTAAAGGCCGGGGTCGGTGGCGTAAGCGATCAGGGTCGTGTCGGGCAACATGCCGTTCGGGCCGAACCAGCTGTACACGCCCGGCACCGTGCCGATGAGCGTCACCCCGCTGTCCGGACACAAGACCTCCGGCACGGCCAGCACCTCCGGCAACGGCGGTCCGTCCAGGAACACATCGGCGTAGGCCTGGCTCGGACATCCGTTGCTGTCCACGGCCGTCACCTGCACCGCGTAGTAACCGAGCTGCGACACCTGCGCACTGTCCTGGTCGATCGCCAGGAACTGCTGGCCGATCCACAGCCAATCGAAGCAGGTGGGGCATTCGGCCACCAGCCACCCCGACTGGCCGGGGCAGAGGAATGGCGGTGCGGTCAGCGTGAGCGCGGGCGGACCGGGGTTGGCGAACGTGAGGTGGATGCTGTCGGTGAACAGGAAGGCCAGCGTGTCCGGACATGGATGGTTCGTGATGATCACGCTGGTGTGCAGCACGAACCAACCGTTCTGCTGCGGCGGGAAGAGGCCTGTGCTGAGGTCGTTGGTGTCCAATAGCTCCAGCTGCAGGAATCCGAGGGTCGACAGGGTGTAGTTCAGCACAGGGTCGTAGGTGAACGGCTGCCCGTTCTCCGTCCAGCTGAGGTCCAGCTCGAGGTCGAGCAGCCCGAGCCCACAAAGCACCAGGCTGTCGTTGCCGTCCAGGTCCTGGGGGAACCCGTGCACCAGGTCGAGCGCCAGCACAGGCAGCGGATCGTAGGGCACGATGACGACCGGGACGCTGTTCTGCGCCACACAGCCGTTCGGCTGCACCACGAGAAAGGTCCACAGGCCGACGGTGTCCGTGACGAAGGACTGCGCCTCGATCACCGTATCGCCGTCGGTCCAGTAACTGAAGGGGCCGCCGGTGTAGTTGTCGCAGGTGATCGTCACGCTGTCACCCGGACACAGCTGGATGGTGGTGGTCAGCAGTGACGAGGTATTGTATCCCTTCGAGTCGCTGATGAGGGGTATGTCCGGCGCGGCCAGCACCTCGGCCAGCACGGTCTCGCCCATCGAGAAGCAGCCGTTGGCGAAGCTCACCGACAGCGACACCGGGCCGCTCACCCCGACGAAGGTGCTGTCCGTGCTGCTGCCCGTGCTCCATTGGTACTGCACCTCAGGCCCGATGTCGAACGAGCCATCGAGGTCGTCGACCGTCACGCTGAAGGTGGTGTCGATGCCCAGCCAAAAGCCCCCGCACTGGCTGTGCGCCGTGAAGCAGGTGTCGGTCATGCGCTGCTGGAACGGATCGAAGGAGCCCAGGCACAGGGCCCCCGCACTGCGGTCGCAGCCGCCGCCCGCCCGCTGCCAGATGTCGTAGGGCGACCGGCCGCTGACGTAGCCGCGGGTGATGAAGCCGTCCAACAGGCCGGCGCTGGCCTCGCCCGCATAGTGGCCGTAGTGTGGATCGCCGCAATACCCGGGCGGCTGCGGGGAAACGACCAGTCCATTGGGCGTGCTCAGCGACGCATCGAACGACGCGTTCGAGGGGATCACGAGCACATGGTCGAACGAGCCGGTGAACACGAGCTGGCCGTTCGGCTGTGCGGCGATGCCGCCCGCCCGCTTCTCCCCCGCCCCACCGATCTGCTGCGCATCCACGAACGACAGGTCGCTCACGGCGTGCCGGGCGATGAACAGGTCCGGTGCGCCCACCGCGAGGAACACACCGCTCCCATACGGCTGCGCCAGGTCGGTGAACTGACAGCTGAAGGCGCCGTAGGCCGCGATCGTGTCCCCCGTCAAGGCCAATCGTGCCGGATCCACGGCATGGGCCGAACCGCTCCCCGCGGCGGCGATGAACTGGCCCTGGTCATCGGCGCGCAGGATGAAATACCCCTCGGGCGCGAGCTCGCTCACCTGGTCGGGTGTGCCATCCTCGAAGCTCATCACCCCCTGCAGCTCACCCAGCACGAAGAGCCCATCCCCCGCCCGCCACCGCAGGTCCGCACCGCGGTTCAAGGCCGCCCCTCCGCACCGCCGGAACCACTGATCCAGGCCGTTGCCGTCCACCTTCAACAGGAAGATCGCGTCGTCCCACGTGTTGAGGTAGGGCTGATCGAACGCGATGGTGTCGCTGAACTGGCCGAGCACGTACGCGGAACCGCCCGCATCGTGCACCACCGCCGTGGCCGCATCGTCCGCGGGGGCCACGCCCTGCTTGGTCCACAGCGGCACACCCGCGGCCGTCATGGCCGCGATGAACACATCGGTGCCGGGCGATTGGGTCTGCGGATCGATGGTGCTCTGCAACGTGGCCCCGTTGAACGTGAAGGTCTCGCGGAACTCGCCCACCACCACCACATCGCCGTTCGGCGCCACGGACACGCCCGCCGGCCGGTCGAAGCCGGTGCCCCCCCCGCCCTGCAGCACCCACTGTTGCTGACCGGTGCCCGCATCCAGGCCGGCCACGAACAGGTCCACCGAACCGCCCTGCGAACTCAGCAACGTTCCCTGGAAGTCGGCGGTGGCCATGAACTGCCCCACCACGATCAATCGGCCGTTCGTGCCCAAGGCGAGCCGCAGCCCACGGTCCAGGCCCGGTCCGCCCGCCTGCTGCACCCACAGCACGTTGCCCGCCGCGCTCAGCCGCGCCACGAACACATCCGTGGATCCTGCCGAGACCAGGGTCTGGCCGCCGAGCGTCGCCGCGCCGCTGAACTCACCGGTGACGAGCAGGTCGCCGTTCGGGGCCACCACCACATCCTCCACGTGCTCCACGCTCGGCGACGCGATGGTGCGGGACCAGTGCGTTTGCGCGCTCACCGACGCGTGCAACCCGCACACGATCGCCACAGGAAGGAGCTTCGACGGCCCGGGCATCCCACCGAAAGTAAGGGTTGCACGCGCCACCTGACCTGCCGTATGGGCAGTCGGCCTCCTTCGGCGAGGACAACCCGGCAGTAGCGGGCGCCCTCCGTCTGTCAAGCGGGCAGACCGCACACATCGGAATCCCCTTTGAGCGGTGCGGGCGCCACCGATCGGCACCCCATGGACCTCAACAAATTCACCATCCGCTCCCAGCAGGCCATCCAACAGGCGCAGACCATCGCCACGGGATACGGCCAGCAGATGCTCGAGAACGGCCACCTGCTCAAGGGCATCCTGGAGGTGGACCCCGACGTCACGCCCTTCCTGCTGAAGAAGCTCAACGTCAATGTGTCCGCGATGACGCAGGCGCTCGACCGCATCGTGCAGGGCTACCCCAAGGTGAGCGGTGGTCAGATCAGCCTCTCCCGCTACAGCAGCGATGCGCTCACCAAGGCCCTCGCCGCGCTCAAGGAGTTCGGCGATGAGTTCGCCAGCGTGGAGCACATGCTCATCGGCATCCTCGACAGCGGCGACACGGTGAGCCAACTGCTGAAGGACAACGGCGTCACGAAGAAGGACCTCATCGCCGCCATCAAGGACCTGCGCAAGGGATCGAAGGTCACCAGCCAGAGCCAGGAGGAGACCTACAACGCGCTGAACAAGTACGCCAAGAACCTCAACCAGCTCGCCAAGGACAACAAACTCGATCCGGTCATCGGCCGCGACGAGGAGATCCGCCGCGTGCTGCAGATCCTCAGCCGCCGCACCAAGAACAACCCGATCCTGATCGGTGAGCCCGGCGTGGGCAAGACCGCCATCGCCGAGGGCATCGCGCAACGCATCGTCAGCGGCGACATCCCCGAGGACCTCCAAGGCAAGCAGGTCTTCAGCCTCGACATCGCCGCGCTGATCGCCGGCGCCAAGTACAAGGGCGAGTTCGAGGAGCGCCTCAAGGCCGTGGTGAAGGAGGTGATCGCCTCGGAAGGCCACATCATCCTCTTCATCGACGAGATCCATACGCTGGTGGGCGCGGGCGGTGGAGAAGGCGCCATGGACGCCGCCAACATCCTGAAGCCCGCCCTGGCCCGCGGTGAACTGCGCAGCATCGGCGCCACCACGCTCAACGAATACCAGAAGTACTTCGAGAAGGACAAGGCCCTGGAGCGTCGCTTCCAGAAGGTGATGGTCGATGAGCCTTCCCGCGAGGACGCCATCTCCATCCTGCGCGGCCTGAAAGAGAAGTACGAGAGCCACCACAAGGTCCTCATCAAGGACGCCGCGATCATCGCCGCCGTGGAGCTGAGCACGCGCTACATCGCCGACCGCTTCCTGCCGGACAAGGCCATCGACCTCATCGACGAGGCCGCCAGCAAACTTCGCATGGAGATCAACTCCAAGCCCGAGGAGCTCGACGAGATCGACCGCCGCATCCTGCAGCTGGAGATCGAGCGCGAGGCCATCAAGCGTGAGAACGACGAGGCCAAGCTCGCCGAGCTGAACAAGGAGCTCGCGGAACTGAGCGGCCAGCGCGATGGCTTCAAGGCCCGCTGGGAGAGCGAGCGCCAGCTGGTGGAGCGCATCAACAGCGCCAAGGACAAGATCGAGGAGCTGAAGCACCAGGCGCAGCAGTACGAGCGCGAGGGCGAATTCGGCAAGGTGGCCGAGATCCGCTACGGCCGCATCCAGGAGACCGAGAAGGAACTGGCGGCCGCCAAGGACGAGCTGCTGAAGCTGCAGGCCGAGAGCAAGATGATCAAGGAGGAGGTGGACGTGGAGGAGATCGCCGCCGTGGTGAGCCGCTGGACGGGCATCCCCGTCACCCGCATGCTGGAGGCGGAGCGCACCAAGCTCCTGAAGCTGGAGGACGAACTGCACAAGCGCGTGATCGGCCAGGACGAGGCCGTGCGCGCCGTGGCCGACGCCGTGCGCCGCAGCCGCGCGGGCATGGGCGATGAACGCCGCCCCATCGGCAGCTTCATCTTCCTAGGCACCACCGGCGTGGGCAAGACCGAGCTAGCCAAGGCGCTCAGCGAGATCCTCTTCAACGACGAGCACGCTATGACGCGCATCGACATGAGCGAGTACCAGGAGCGCCACAGCGTGAGCCGACTCGTGGGTGCGCCCCCGGGCTACGTGGGCTACGACGAGGGCGGCCAGCTCACCGAGGCCGTGCGCCGCAAGCCTTACAGCGTGGTGCTGCTCGACGAGATCGAGAAGGCCCACCCCGACGTGTGGAACATCCTGCTGCAGGTGCTCGACGACGGCCGCCTCACCGACAACAAGGGCCGGGTGGTCAACTTCAAGAACAC
>JAEUSW010000308.1 GCA_016788285.1 Flavobacteriales bacterium | reverse complement strand
GCAGCCCATTTCGGAGAACATGTACGCCATCGTCAACATCCTCGGCCAGCAATACAAGGTGCAGGGCGGCCAGAAGCTGAAGGTGCACCGCCTCGAAGCCGAGGCCGGCAAGCACGTGGAACTGGACCAGGTGCTGCTGGTGAGCAATGGCTCCACCGTCAGCGTGGGCACCCCCACCGTGGAGGGCGCCCGCGTGGCCGCCAAGGTGCTGGCGCACAGCAAGGGCGACACCGTGCTGGTGTTCAAGAAGAAGCGCCGCAAGGGCTACCAGAAGATGAACGGCCACCGCCAGGCCATCACCGAGCTCTGGATCGAGGCCATCCTGGGCAAAGGCGAGAAGTTCGACGCCAGCAAGAGCACCGCCCCCGCCCCCAAGGCCGTGAAGGCCGAGGCCCCCGCGAAGAAGGAGGCCGCCCCCAAGGCGACCAAGGCCCCGGCCAAGAAGGCCGCCCCCGCCAAGAAGGCCGCTCCGGCCAAGAAGGCGGCGCCCGCCAAGAAGGCCCCGGCCAAGAAAGCCGCCCCCAAGAAGGACAGCAAGAAGTGATCATTCCCCGGCCCGCCAACGGCCGACCCTGAAAGACCCCGACAGCCATGGCACACAAGAAAGGTGAAGGCAGCACCAGCAACGGTCGCGAAAGCCACAGCAAACGCCTCGGCGTGAAGATCTACGGCGGCCAGCAGGCCACCGCCGGCAACATCCTGGTCCGCCAGCGCGGCACCAAGCACCACCCCGGCAAGAACGTGGGCATCGGCGTGGACCACACCCTCTACGCCCTCGTGGACGGCGTGGTGGAGTTCCGCACCAAGCGCGGCGAACGCAGCTTCGTCAGCGTGATCCCCGCCGAGAAGGCCAAGGCCTGATCCCGATCTCCCGGCTGAACGACCTCCGGCGACCCCGGAGGTCGTTCGCGTTCCGGGGCGTGAGGTCGTCGGCCCCGCCCCACCCCACCCGCTACCTTTGTCCGTTCACCGCCCCACGCCCGCATGCTCGAACTGTCCTTCCTGCGCACCCAGGCCGACGAGGCCGAACGTCGCCTCGCGAAACGCCACATCGATGCCCGCGCCGCGCTGGAGCACGCCCGCCAACTGGATGAGGCGCGCCGCGCCGCCCAGGTGGCCGTGGACGACCGCCAGGCCGAGATCAACGCCCTGAGCCGCAGCATCGGCGAGCTGATGAAGGCCGGCCGGAAGGCCGAGGCCGAGGACGCCAAGGCCCGCAGCACCGCGCTCAAGGAGGGCATGGACCAGCTGCGCTCCGCCATGGAGGCCGCCGAACGCGCCCTCACCGACCACCTGCTCACCCTGCCCAACGCCCCCGCCGACCGCGTGCCCGCGGGCCGCACGCCGGAGGACAACGTGGTGGTGGTGCAGGAAGGCGGCATCCCCGACCTGGGCCCCGGCGCCAAGCCCCACTGGGAACTGGGTGAGGAATACGGCATCCTGCACATGGACCTGGGCGTGAAGCTCACCGGCGCCGGCTTCCCGGTGTACAGCGGCCAGGGCGCCCGGCTGCAGCGCGCCCTCATCGCCTTCTTCCTGGACCGCGCCACCGCCGCCGGCTACCGCGAGATCATCCCGCCGCACTTGGTGAACGCCGCCAGCGCCTACGCCACGGGCCAGCTGCCGGACAAGGAGGGCCAGATGTACCACGCCACGGTGGACGACCTCTACCTGATCCCCACCGCCGAGGTGCCCATCACCAACCTGTACCGCGACGAGATCGTGGACGCCGAGCGGCTGCCCATCCGCAATGTGGGCTACACCCCCTGCTTCCGCCGCGAGGCCGGCAGCTATGGCGCCCACGTGCGCGGCCTCAACCGCGTGCACCAGTTCGACAAGGTGGAGATCGTGCGCGTGGAGAGGCCCGAGGACAGCTACGCCGCGCTGGAGGAGATGGTGGAGCACGTGAAGGGCCTGCTGCGCGACCTGGAGCTGCCCTTCCGCCAGCTGCTGCTCTGCGGCGGCGACATGGGCTTCGCCAGCGCGCTCACCTACGACATGGAGGTGTTCAGCGCCGCCCAGCAGCGCTGGCTGGAGGTGAGCAGCATCAGCAACTTCGAGACCTTCCAGAGCAACCGCCTGAAACTGCGCTTCCGGGGCGAGGACAAGAAGCCCCGCCTGGCACACACCTTGAACGGCAGCGCCCTGGCCCTGGCCCGCATCGTGGCCGCCCTGCTGGAGAACAACCAGACGCCCGACGGCATCCGCATCCCCAAGGCCCTGCAACCCTACACCGGCTTCGACCGCATCACCCGATGACGCGCCGCGCACCGATCGCCCTCCTGGCCGCGTTCATCCTGACGCTGGGCGCGTGCACCCGCAACGCCCACCCCGAGCTGCTGGCCGAGGTGGACGTCCTGCTCCGCCGCGCGGACAGCCTCAAGCAGCTCGTGGACACCATCGACCTGGCCACCTACGACCACATGGACTCGGTGTTCCGCGGCCAGCGCACCGCCCTGGAGGAGCTGCTGAAGGACACCCTGGCCAAGGAGCAGGCCGTGCCCATCGGCAACTACTACCGCGCCATGGACCGCTCCCTGGGCCGCGTGCGTAAGGAGATACCGGGCCTGCGCGCCGAGCTGGAGCGCAGCCGCACCCAGCTCACCGACCTGCGCCACGACATCGGCCGCGACCGCCTGCCCGAAGGCCCGCGCACCACCTACCTCCAGCAGGAACGCCTGATGCTGGACCAGTTGGAGAAGGGCGTCACCACCGTCACCCGCAGCGCGGGCACCTGCCAGCGCGAGTGGCAAGCGCGCCACCGCGCCATCGCCGAGCTGCTGGCCCCGCCGGACACCACCCCATGAAGCTGCCGCTGCCCTTCCTGTTCACGCTGCTGCTCATGGCGGCCGCGGCGCCCGCGCAGGCCCAGGACGGGACCGATGAGCAGCTGGCCGCCCAGTACTTCCAGTCCGGCGACCACGAGAAGGCCATCCTCTACTACGAGCGCCTCTACCGCAAGCAGCCCACGCCCTTCTACTACGAGCAGCTGTACAAGAGCTACGTGGCCCTGAAGGACCTGCCGCGCGCCGAGAAGCTGGCCCGCGAACAGATGAAGCGCGACAGCGATCCGCGCTACGCGGTGGACCTGGGCCTGGTGCTGCGCATGGCCGGCGAGGAGGACAAGGCGCGGCAGCAGTTCGAGAAGGTGCTGCGCGGCATGCGCCCCGACCAGAACAGCATCCGCCAGGTGGCCAACGCCTTCACGCGGCACAACGAGCACGACCTGGCCCTGGAGGCTTACGAGCGCGGACAGCGCCTGTTGAAGGACGGCCCCGGATTCCAGTTCGAGATCGCCAACCTGTACGCGCTGAAGGGCGACGTGCCCGCCATGACCAGTGCCTACCTGGACCTGCTCGCGGTGAACGAGGGCTACATCCAGGCCGTGCAGAATGGCCTGTCGCGCGCCATCGACTTCACCCGCCGCGATGCCGCCACCGAGGCCCTGCGCACCGAGCTGCTGCGGCGCATCCAGCGCAACCCCGAGCGCTCCATCCACCAGGAGCTGCTCATCTGGATGTACATCCAGCAGAAGGACCTCGACGGCGCCTTCGTGCAGTGCAAGGCGCTGGACAAGCGCTTCGACGAGGGCGGCACCCGGCTGATGGACCTGGCGGAGATCGCCCTGAGCAACGGCGAGCACGCCACCGCCATGAAGTGCTACGACCACGTGGTGGGCCTCGGGCGGCGCGACGGCCTGTACGCCAAGGCCCGCATGGGCCAGGTGCGCACCGAGATGGCCCGCCTCACCGCCATGGCCGAGCCCCCCGCCGCCGACCTCGCGGCCCTGCGCACCCGCTACGAGGCCACGCTGGACGAGCTGGGCCGCAACAAGGGCACCGTGGACCTGATGGAGGACCTCGCCCGGGTGCAGGCCTACTACCTCAACGACCGCGCCGCCGCCGCCGCCCTGTTGGAACAGGCTCTGGCCCTGCCCGACATCGATGCCGCCACCCGCGGACGCATCAAGCTCGCCCTGGCCGACGTGCACCTCTTCGACGGCGACATCTGGGAGGCCTCGCTGCTGTACAGCCAGGTGGACCTCGACTTCAAGTACGACCCCCTCGGCCACGAGGCCCGTCTGCGCAACGCCAAGGTGAGCTTCTACGCGGGCGACTTCCTGTGGGCCAAGGGCCAGCTCGATGTGCTGAAGGCCTCCACCTCGAAGCTCATCGCCAACGACGCCATGGAGCTCAGCCTGCTGATCAGCGACCACATCGGCGCGGACAGCAACAGCGTGCCGCTCTCCCTGTACGCCCAGGCGGACCTGCTCACCTTCCAGCGGCGCCATACCGAGGCCATCGCCGTGCTCGACACCCTCGACCGGGCCTTCCCCATGGACGGCATCGCGGACGACGTGCTCTTCCTCCGCCACCGCATCGCCCGCGACCGCAAGGCCTACGCCGAGGCCGCCACATACCTGGAACGGATCGTGGCCGAGCATCCGCTCGACATCCTGATGGACAACGCCCTCTTCGAGCTGGGCCGGCTGCATGAGGACCAGCTGAAGGACCCCGGGAAGGCCCGGCAGTACTACGAGAAACTGCTGTTCGAACAGCCCGGCAGCATCTTCGTGCCCGAGGCCCGCGCCCGGTTCCGCAGGCTGCGCGGCGACGCCCCGGACACCGAACCGGCCGACGGCGGCACCACCCCGCCCCAATGATCGTCTACAACGTCACCGTGAACGTGGATGCCGACGTGGCCGAGGACTGGCTGCGGTGGATGCACACCGTGCACGTGCCCGAGGTGATGGCCACCGGCCTCTTCCTCGACAGCCGGATCCTGCGCGTGCTGGCCGAGGAGGACGGCGGCCTCACCTACGCCGTGCAGTACACCTGCGCCGACATGGCCACCTACGAGCGCTACCGGGACGAGCACGCCCCCCGCCTGCAGGCCGAGACACAGAAGCGCTACGGCGGCCGCTTCGCCGCCTTCCGCACCCTGCTGCAGGTGCTGCACACCGCGTGATCCGCGCCGCCGACGCGACCGCCCCATGCACGTCCGCCCCAAGAAGCACCTGGGCCAGCACTTCCTGAAGGAGGACGCCATCGCCGCACGCATCGCCCAGGCGCTCACCCTCCACGGCGGCTACCGGCGTGTGCTGGAGGTGGGGCCCGGCACCGGCGCCCTCACCCGCCACCTGCTGGCCCGCACGGACATCGACCTCACCGCCATCGAGGTGGACACCGAGAGCCTGGCCCATC
The DNA here is from genome assembly GCA_016788285.1 of Flavobacteriales bacterium. Classification (GTDB taxonomy): domain Bacteria; phylum Bacteroidota; class Bacteroidia; order Flavobacteriales_F; family PHOS-HE28; genus PHOS-HE28. Next base: position 7,384 of record JAEUSW010000308.1, on the reverse strand, counting down.
TGCGCGCGCACCATCCGGAGCTGCGGCTCATCGAGGGCGACTTCCTGCGGCTCGACCTCGACGCGCTGGGCGACGGCCCCTTCGCCGTCATCGGCAACTTCCCGTACAACATCAGCACGCAGATCATCTTCAAGGTGCTGGAGCACCGCGACCGCTGCACCGAGGTGGTGGGCATGTTCCAGAAGGAGGTGGCCGACCGCATCCGCGCCGGGCCTGGCAGCAAGGTCTACGGCATCACCAGCGTGCTGGCGCAGGCCTACTACGAGGTGGAGCTCCTCTTCCACGTGGAGCCCGGCTCCTTCATCCCGCCGCCCAAGGTGCGCAGCTCGGTGATCCGGTTGCGGCGCAACGGCACCGCTCGGCTGGCCTGCGATGAGCGCACCTTCCACCGCCTGGTGAAGGCCGCCTTCAACCAGCGGCGCAAGACCCTCGCCAACGCCCTTCGCCACTTCCCCGGGCTGGAGGGCGGCCTGCCCGCGGACCTCGCCACGCGCCGCGCCGAACAGCTGTCCGTGGACGCCTTCGTGGCGCTCGCCGCCGCCGCCGGCCCCGCCACCGTGTGAGCCGCCGGCCCCTTCGTAGCTTTGAACGCCCCGCCGCAGGGGCCTCCATGGACCACCCGCCGGCATGTCGTTCGAGCTCACCAAAGGCCTTCTGGACCGCATCCGGGGCGATGTGGAGGTGGGCCGCGACCAGGACATCCTGGCCGTGGTCAGTGAGCTGCACCCCTCCGACATCGGGGGCCTGCTCGGCCGCCTGACGCTCGACGAGGCGCGCTACGTGCTGCGCCTGCTGGAGGAGGAGACCGCCGCCGAGGCCATCCTGGAGCTCGACGAGGACCTCCGCGAACGCCTGCTCGAAGGGCTCACCAGCCAGGAGATCGCCGAGAAGGTGATCGGCCACATCGACTCCGACGACGCCGCCGACGTGATGGCCGACCTTCCCGAGGAGAAGGCCAAGGAGGTGCTGGACCTGCTGGACGACGAGGAGCAGGCCGACGACATCGAGGAACTGCTCCGCTACCAGGAGGGCACCGCCGGCGCCCTGATGGCCAAGGAGCTCGTGAGCGTCCGCGCCGACGCGTCCGTGGCCCGCGCCATCGTGGAGATGCGCCAGCAGGCCCGCGAGGTGGACCACGTCTACACCGTGTACGTGGTGGACAAGGACGACCGCCTGGTGGGCATCCTCCCCCTCAAGGAGCTCCTCTTCTCGGCCGAGAGCACCCGCACCCTCATCAAGCACATCTGCGAGACCGATGTCGTCCACGTGCGCGTGGATACCGACGCCGAGGAGGTGGTGAACCTCATGAAGAAGTACGACGTGGTGGTGCTGCCCGTGGTGGACAAGGACGGCCGGCTCGTGGGCCGCATCACCTTCGACGACGTGATGGACGTGATGCAGGAGGAGGCCACCGAGGACTACCAGCTCGCCAGCGGCATCAGCGAGGACGTGGACGCCACCGACAGCCCGCTGGTGCAGACGCGTGCCCGGCTGCCCTGGCTGCTGATCGGCCTGGCCGGCGGCGTGCTCAGCTCCCAGATCATCGGCCTCTACGAGGAGGAGCTCCGCATCGATCCGAAGATGGCCTTCTTCATGCCGCTCATCGCCGCCACCGCCGGCAACGTGGGCGTGCAGTCCAGCGCCATCGTGGTGCAGGGCCTGGCCGCCGGCACCCTGCAGAACCTCCGCGTGGGGGCCCGCCTGTGGAAGGAACTGCGCGTGGCCATGCTCACCGCCCTCATCTGCGGCACCCTCATCTTCGCCGTCAACCTCGCCCTGCGCCAGAGCCAGGCCCTCAGCTACACCGTCAGCATCGCCCTCTGCACGGTGATCCTCACCGCCGCCCTCTTCGGCACCCTCATCCCCCTGGTGCTCGACCGCATCAAGGTGGACCCCGCCCTGGCCACCGGGCCCTTCGTCACCACGCTCAACGACATCTTCGGCCTGCTCACCTACTTCTCCGTGGGCCACGTCATGTACGACCTCTTCCACTGACCATGCGGGTCCACTTCCTGGACGAGGTCCATCCCGTGCTCGCGGAGCGGCTCACCGCCGCGGGCCACACCTGCATCGCGCACGACCATCCCGAGGCCGAGGCCCTGGAGCGGTGCGCCGGCCTGGTGGTGCGCAGCACGCGCGTGGGCCGTGACGTGCTGGACCGCGCCCCCGCCCTGCGCTTCGTGGCCCGCGTGGGCTCCGGCCTGGAGAACATCGACACGGCCGCCTGCGCCGCACGCGGCGTGGAGGTGATCAACTCGCCCGAAGGCAACCGCGACGGCGTCGCCGAGCACACCCTGCTGCTGGTGCTGGCGCTGCTGAAGCATCTGCCCCGTGCGGACCGCCAGGTGCACGCCGGCCAGTGGCGCCGCGAGGAGAACCGCGGCACCGACCTCCACGGCCTCACGGTGGGCATCATCGGCCTGGGCCACATGGGCCTCGCCTTCGCCGATCGCCTGCAGGGCTTCGGGGTGCGCGTGCTGGGCCACGACAAGTACCGCGATGGCCACACCCCTCCGCATGTCGAGGAGTGCGACCTGGCCACCCTGCATCGCGAGAGCGACATCGTGAGCCTGCACCTGCCGCTGACCCCGGAGACGCATCACTACGCCGATGCGCGGTTCCTTTCGGCCTTCGCCCGGCCCATCCGCCTGGTGAACACCAGCCGCGGGCCCGTGCTGCACACCGCCGCCCTGCTGGATGCGCTCGACAGCGGCCGGGTGCTCGCCGCCGGCCTCGACGTGCTCGAGTTCGAGCGCGCCGACCTCTCCGGCCTGGACCCCGGCCCCGAGGCGTCCGTGCTGGAGCGCCTGCTGCGGCACGACCGCGTGATCCTCACCCCCCACATCGCCGGGGTCACCCACGAAGGCCGCTACAAGATGGCCGCGGTGCTCGCCGACAAGATCCTCACCCGCTTCCCCCATGCCGAACCCTAGGGCCCTGCCCGCGCTCGCCCTCCTGCTGTCCGCCTGCATGAACTCCGCCCCCCGACCACCCGAAGTGCATGGCCACCGCGGCTGCCGGGGCCTGGAGCCCGAGAACACCATCGCCGCCTTCCAGCGCGCCGCCCGCCTGGGCTGCCCCTGGCTCGAGCTGGACGTGGTGCTCACGGCCGACGGGCACGTGCTCGTGAGCCACGAGCCCTGGATGGACCACCGCATCTGCACCGGTCCTGACGGTGCTCCGCTCACCGAGGACCAGGGCCTGGCGCTCAACATCCATCGCATGACCCTCGCGGAAGCCCAGCGCTGCGACTGCGGTTCGCTCACGCATCCGGACTTCCCCGACCAGGACAGCCGCCGCGCCATCAAGCCCACGCTGGCCGAGGTGGTGGCCGCCATCGAGGAGCTCACCCTCACCGAAGGCGTGGGCCCCGTCTCCTACAACATCGAGATCAAGAGCGACCCGGCCTGGTACGGCACCTACCAACCCGCACCGGACACCCTGGCCGACGCGGTGCTGCGCACCCTCACCGACCTGCAGCTCGGCGCCAACTGCCTGGTGCAGAGCTTCGACCCCGCCGTGCTGGAGGCCGTGCACGCCCGGGACCCGGGCCTGCGCACCGCCCTGCTGGTGGAGTCCGGCGCCGACCCCGACGCGGAGCTCGCCCGCCTGAGCTACCTCCCGGAGGTGTACAGCCCCCACTTCGCGCTGGTGAACGACGCCACCGTGCGGTCGCTCCAGGAACGGAACATCGAGGTGGTGGTGTGGACGGTGAACGAGGAGGCCGACATCCGCCGGATGACCGCCCTCGGGGTGGACGGCATCATCAGCGACTTCCCCGACCGCGTGCTGCGGATCCTGGAGGAGGGCGAGTGATCAGGACCTCAGGACGAAGCGGGCCGTGGTGCGGCTGCGCTGCTCCAGCAGCACCTCCCGGCCGGTGGTGAGCGCGGCCAGCGTCGGCTCATCGTAGTGGCGTACGGTCACTAGATCGCAACCCGAGTTGTAGCGCACCTCGTAGCCCTTGCGCAGCTCGGCGATCAGCTCCTGCGCGCGCGGCGTGTCGTCCACCACCACGCTGAAGGCCAGCGCGCTGTTCTGCATCAGGTCGATGCGCACGTTGCGCTGGGCGAAGAGCCAGAAGATGCCGCTGAGGTTCTCCTCCACGATGAAGCTCAGGTCCCGCGGGGTGATGCTGATCAGCAGCTGCCCGGGCTTCACGATGAACGAAGGGATCAGCGAGTCGTTCTCGCTGCGGTCGTCGATGGTGCTGCCCGGCGCGTCGAGGTCGACGAAGGAACGGACGTAGAGCGGGATGTGCTTCTGCTGGAGGGGCTGCAGCGTGCGCGGGTGGATCACGCTGGCACCGAAGTAGCTGAGCTCGATGGCCTCGCGGTAGCTGATGTGGCTCAGCAGTTTCGTGTCCGCGAACCGCTTCGGGTCGGCGTTGAACATGCCGGGCACGTCCTTCCAGATGGTGACGCTCTCCGCATCGAGCAGGTAGGCGAAGATGGCCGCGCTGAAGTCGGAGCCCTCCCGGCCCAGGGTGGTGGTGCGCCCTTCCGCCGTGCGCCCGATGAAACCCTGCGTGAGCACCCGGCCGGGCCGGGCGGCGAACAGCGGCCCCAGGTACCGCGCCGACAGGTTCTCGCAGGCCTGCCACTCCACCTTCGCGGCACGGTGCCGCCCATCGGTGCGCACCACGGTGCGGGCATCGAACCACGTGTTGGCGAACCCGGCGTGCTTCAGGTGCGCGCTCACCACCAGCGTGCTCCACACCTCGCCGAGGGACACGATCTGGTCGTAGTCCTCGTCCACCCGGCCGCTGGAGCGCTGGCCCAGGGTGCGCTGCAGCTCGCGGAACGAGCCGTCCAGGGCGGCCTGCGCGGCCTCATCGCCGGGTGCCACCTCGGCCAGCACCGCGGTGTGCGCGGCGCGGAGCTTCTCCACCATCGGGCGCGTGTCCCGCCCCTCGCCGTACGCCCACACCACCTCCTCCAGCGCGTTGGTGGTCTTGCCCATGGCGCTCACCACGATGAGCAGGTCATCCTGGAGGAAATGGGACAGCACGCCCGCCACGTTGCGCACACCGGCCGCATCCTTCACGCTGGCCCCGCCGAACTTGAAGACCTTCATCGCGCGGCCAAGTTCAGCAGTGCATCGCGTTCCAACGAACCGTTGAGCCACTCATCGGAGAACGACGCACCGAAGCGCTCATAGAACCGGATCGCGTCCGTGTTCCAATCCAGCACCTGCCACAACATGCCATTGTGCCCTTGTTGCACCGCATGGCGCACGCACGCCATGAACAGCTTCTCCCCCAGGCGTTGACCGCGGGCCGCTTCGGTGACCACGATGTCCTCGAGGTAGAGCCGGCGGCCCTTCCAGGTGGAATAGCGCACGTAACAGACCGCCATCCCCTGCACCATGCCGTCCACCTCCGCCACCCAGCCCACCCACACCGGATCCGCGCCGAAGCCGGCTTCGCGCATCTGCTCCAGCGTCACCGTCACCTGCTCCGGGGCCCGCTCGAACAGCGCCAGCTCCTTCACCAGCTCGAACATGCGCGGCACATCGCGCTCACCGGCCTGACGTACCGTGACCTCCATGCGTGCAAAGAAAGCGGTGCCGCATCTTTGCCCCATGTCCGAGATCAAGACCCTCTCCGAGTTCATCGTGGAACGCCAGGCCGAGTTCCCGGGCGCCTCGGGCGACCTCAGTTCCCTGCTCACCGCCTTCCGCCTCGCCGGCAAGATCGTGAACCGCGAAGTGAACAAGGCCGGACTGATGGCCGACATCCTCGGCGCCGAAGGGACCGAGAACGTGCAGGGCGAAGCCCAGCAGAAGCTCGATGTCTACGCCAACAACCTCTTCATCCGCATGATGAGGACGCAGGGGGCGGTGTGCGCCGTGGCCAGCGAGGAGAACGACGACATCGTGCACTTCGACAACGGCGGCAAGTACGTGGTGACCATGGACCCGCTCGATGGCAGCAGCAACATCGACGTGAACGTGAGCATCGGCACCATCTTCAGCATCTACACGCGCATCAGCACCGGCCCCAAGGCCACCCTGGAGGACTTCCTGCAGCCCGGGACGGCGCAGGTGGCGGCGGGCTACATCGTGTACGGCAGCAGCACCATGCTCGTGTACAGCACCGGCCACGGTGTCAACGGCTTCACGCTCGACCCCAGCATCGGCACCTTCTGCCTGAGCCATCCGGACATGAAGACCCCGGCGGACGGCAAGATCTACTCCATCAACGAAGGCAACTGGACGGAGTTCAGCGACGGCGTGCGCCACTACATCGATGCGTGCAAGCAGAAGAAGCTGAGCGCGCGCTACATCGGCAGCCTGGTGGCCGACTTCCACCGCAACCTGCTCAAGGGCGGCATCTACCTCTACCCCGGAACGACCAAGGCCCCGAAGGGCAAGCTGCGCCTGCTGTACGAGGCCAACCCGCTCGCCTTCCTGGTGGAACAGGCCGGCGGCATGGCCACCGATGGCACCACCCGCATCCTCGACCTGAAGCCCACCGAGCTGCACCAGCGCTGCCCGCTCTACATCGGCAGCCGGAACATGGTGGAGGCGGCGATGAAAGCGTGAGCCGGCCCTGCCCGCGCCCGGTCACACCCACTGCTCCAGGCCGCCCAGCTGGGCCCGCATCGCCTTCCGCGCCCGGAACAGGTACACCTTCACCCGGTCCACGTCAAGCCCCGTGAGGGTGGCGATGTCCTCGTAGCTGTGCCCATCGCGGTCGCGCAGGAGCACCAGCGCCCGCTGACGCTCGCTCAACCGGGCCAACGCCGCATCCAGGGCGCCCCGCAGGCCGGCCTTGGGCTGCTGCACGGTGAGCACCGCCTCGTGCCGGTCCTCGTAGCGGTCCAGGTATTTCCGGCGGCGCGTCCGGTCCACGATGAGGTGGTGCGCCGTGCTGAACAGGTAGCTCCGCGCCCCGGTCACCGTCACCGCGTCCAGCCGCGTCCACAGCCGCAGGAAGCTCTCCTGCACGATGTCCTTCGCCTCGTCGCGGTCGCGCAGGTGCTTCGCCACGAACCGGAGCAGGGCGTCCGAATGGGCCTTCACGGCGTGGGTGTAGGCCGCGGGGTCCATGCGCCGCGCGGCCGGATCGGCCGTCGGGGCGGACCGTACAATGCGCAGGTCGCTGGACGGAACGGCCTCGGGGAGCCTGGACCGCCGGGTGGCGTGGGTCACCCGCAGGTGCGTGGCGACGGTGTCGAGCATGGCCGCGTGGCGCGGCTCCAGGCGGGGGCTGAGGGGCAGGGAAGCGGGCATGTCGGTCGGTTTCCGGGCCAAAGGGAGGACGGGCGGTCCCTCCGCCCCGCACCGGATGACATGAACCGGAAGAAGCGCGACATGGTCCGGAACACCCCCCGACCCGCCTTGCACAGGTGACCCGACCCGTAGCTTTGCCCCGACCCCG
>JAEUSW010000300.1 GCA_016788285.1 Flavobacteriales bacterium | reverse complement strand
CCGTGAAGGAAGGCGCGCTGGGCGGCCAGCGCCTCCGTGTCGACCCCCAACGGCTTGATCCGCTCCCGCGTGCGCTCGTCGCTCAACGCGAAGGCCGCCTCGGCGCGCACCAGGTACGTGTAGGCTGAATCCGGTTGATGGAACGGGTTGTCCGCCCGACCGGCGATCACGCTCAACCCGTACCAGGCGGCCGCCGGTTCCTTGGCCACCTGGCCTTGGAAGAGCTGCCTGGCGAGGAAGTAGTTGTAGACCTTCAGCGCCTCGAACGCCTTCTCCAGCTTGCCCGCCGAGGCCACCACCGCCGTTCCCAGCCCGAGCATCAGAACAAGGGCACGCACCAACCTGTTGTCCATCGGCCTCCAAAGGTAGCCGCACCGATCGCGGGCAGCCCCCACCTTTGCCGCACCCCATCCCCAGCCCCCTGTTCATGGACCGGCGCCAGCGGCGGCTCCACCGCATCGAACGGCTGCTCACGCGCCGCAACGCCCGCCTGGCGCTCGCGCTGCTCGTGCTGCTCACCGTGCCGGCGCTCCTCGCCCTTCGCCACGTCCGCGTCGACTACGACTTCGAGAAGTTCTTCCCCACGGACGACCCGGAGCTGGACCGCTACCTGGCCTTCCGGGACCGCTTCGGGCACGACAACGAGTATGTGCTCTTCGGCATCGGTCACCGGCCGTCGGTGTTCGACCTCGACCTGCTGCGGCGCGCCGACAGCCTGGCCGGCCGCCTGGCCGCCCTGCCCGACGTGCGGCGCGTGATCTCGCCCACCCGCCTGCGCATGCCGCGCTGGACACCGGCCGGCGTGTTCGAGGTGCCCGTGCTGCGCCTCGACCACGACAGCACCCTGGCCGCCGACAGCGCCCGTCTGCGCCTGGACCCGGTGGCCCGGCCGCTGGTGAACGACCGGGGGGATGCCCTGCTGCTGGTGATGCACACCGAGCAGGGCCTCAGCAAGGCCCGCAGCGACAGCCTCCTCGACCGCATCGAGGCCGCGGTGGCCACCAGCGGCCTGCCCGAGGTGCGCATCGCCGGCCGCATCCATGGCCAGCGCCACTACATCGGGCTGATGACCCGCGAGCTCATCACCTTCATGCTGGCCTCGGCCGTGCTGCTGGTCATCTTCCTGTCCATCGCCTTCCGCACCGTCTGGGGCGTGGTGGCCCCCATCAGCGTGGTGGCGCTCACCGTGCTGTGGCAGGTGGCCCTGATGACCGCCTTCGGCAAGCCGCTCAGCATCCTCACCATGTTGCTGCCCACCATCCTCTTCGTGGTGGGGATGAGCGACGCGGTGCACATCATCGAGCGCTACATCGAGGCCCTGCGCGAAGGCCACCCCAAGGCACGCGCGCTGGCGATCACCTTCGACGAGGTGGGGCTCAGCACCTTCATCACCATGCTCACCACGGCGATCGGGTACGCCACCCTGGTCACCAGCGGCATCCGGCCCATGAGCGAGTTCGGGCTCTTCACCGCCATGGGCGTCTTCCTGGCCTATGCCCTGGCCTTCACCCTGCTGCCCGCCGTGCTGCTGCTCATGCCCACGCCCGTGCCCGCCGAACGCACCGTGCGCGCCTCGCTCTGGGACCGCGTGGTGCACGGCCTGCTGCGCCTCGTGATCCGCCGCCGCCGCGCCATCCTCCTCGGCGCGGGTGCCGTCACCCTCACCTGCGCCCTGCTCATCCCACGGATCAGGGTGAACAACTTCCTGCTGGAGGACCTGCCCGACAGCGACCCGCAGAAGCAGGGCTTCCTCTGGTTCGAGCAACAGTTCGGCGGCGTGCGCCCCTTCGACCTGGAGATCGCCGTGCGCGACACGGCATTGAGCGTGTGGGACCATGACGTGCTGCACCGCACGGCCATTGTGCAGGACCACCTGGAACGCACCTACGGCGTGCGCCACATCACCAGCCCGGTGACGGTGGTGCGCGCCGCGAACATGGCGTTGAACGGCGGCGACCCCGCCTGGTACCGCCTGCCGCACGACCCCGCCGACACCGAGCGTGCCGCGCGCCTGGCCCGCACCCTTCTGGGCCGGCAGGGCCTCTCGACGATCGCCTCCGCCGATGGCCGCACCGGACGCATGAGCGGTCGCATGGTGGACGAGGGCGGCGCGGCCCACCGGCTGAAGAACGCCGCGCTCGACGGGCTGGTGAAGGGGCTGGGACCCGCACCGGCGGTGGACTTCCACCAGACCGGCATGGCCTTCCTGATCGACCGCAACAACGAACGGCTCAGCGAACAGATGCTGTTGAGCCTCGGGTTGAGCTTCCTGCTCATCGCCGCCATCATGACCTTCCTGTTCCGCGAACCGCGCATGGTGCTCATCGCCCTGCTGCCGAACGTGCTGCCCATGGTGTTCATCGCCGGCCTCATGGGCCTGGTGGGCATCGACCTCAAGGTGAGCACGGCCATCATCTTCAGCAACGCCTTCGGCATCGCCGTGGACGACACCATCCATCTCCTGGGCAAGCTGCGGATCGAGCTGGCCAAGGGGCGAGGGCTGCCGTACGCCATGAAGCGCACCTACCTCAGCGGTGGCAAGGCCGTGATCGTCATGAGCCTGATGCTCTGCGCCGGCTTCATCACCCTCATCGCCTCCGACTTCGCCAGCGTGCACTACATGGGCCTGCTCATCAGCATCACCCTCGGCGTGGCCCTGCTCAGCGAACTCCTGCTCCTGCCGCTCCTGGTGCTGCTGATCCTGCGCAGGCGGCCGGTGCGCGTGGTCGCCTGATGGGTGGTGCGTGGCCTATCTTGGCCGTTCAACACGCCGTGGTCATGCGCCTCCTCTGGCCCCTCTTCGCCGTCCTCGCCCTCGTGCTCGTGGGCGTGTTCCTGCAGCGCCGCCACACCCGCCGCAAGCACAAGCACCGCCAGTACCGCTGACCACGCCCATGCACCAGGGACCCGGCTTCCGTCGCCGCCGCGCCTTCGCGGAGTTCCTGCACCATCAGAGCACGGGGGGCATCCTCCTGTTCGCCTCGGCCGTGGCCGCGCTGGTCTGGGCCAACGGCCCCTGGAAGGACGGCTACCACCACCTCTGGGAGCACACCGTCACGCTCACCTTCGACGAGCTGACCCTGCGCGGCACCCTGCACCACTGGATCAACGACGGCCTGATGGCCCTCTTCTTCTTCGTGGTGGGCCTGGAACTGAAGCGTGAGGTGGTGGGCGGCGAGCTCAGCCGTCCGCGCGATGCGCTGCTGCCCGTGGCCGCCGGGCTCGGCGGCATGCTGATGCCCGCCGTCCTCTACCTGGCCTTCAACCACAGCGGCGCGGCGCACGCCGGCTGGGGCATCCCCATGGCCACGGACATCGCGTTCGCGGTGGGCGTGATGAGCCTGCTGGGCGACCGCGTGCCCACGAGCCTCAAGGTCTTCCTCACCACCCTGGCCATCGCCGACGACCTGGGCGCCGTGCTCGTCATCGCCTTCTTCTACACCAGCGACCTCAGCCTGGACAACCTGCTCATCGGCATGGCCTTCCTGGCCGTGCTGTGGGGCGGCAACCGCCTGGGCGTGCGCAACCCCTGGTTCTATGCGGTGTTCGGCATCGCCGGCATGTGGACCGCCTTCCTGCTCAGCGGCATCCACGCCACCATCGCCGGTGTGCTGGCGGCCTTCACCATCCCGGCCGAAACGCGCATGGACGAGCCCGCCTTCGTGGCCCGGATCAAGCGGCACATCGCCGCCTTCGCCGACCTGGA
>JAEUSW010000283.1 GCA_016788285.1 Flavobacteriales bacterium | reverse complement strand
CCCGCCTCGATGAGCTGTCCCTGGGGCTACAACTACCAGGTGCGCATGGGGTACACCATCACCTTTTCCGGCTCCAGCATCCCGTCGTCGCTGTGGACCCTTCAAGGACGTGTGACCTGCGGCAGCACGAGCATCTTCTTCGACCTTCCCAACAACGGCGGATCCGGTTCGGTGCTTTCCTCGAACGCCTGGACCTCCAACACCAACTGCGCCACCGCCACGCCGTCCTCGCTCGGGTGCAACAGCGTTCGCATTGAGATCCATGGACCCGGGATACCGTCCCAGGACATCGAATGCGGGTTCGGTGCGTTACCCGTGGAGCTGCTCGCGTTCACCGCCGAACCGGTGGGCGGATCGGTCCTTCTGCGCTGGAGCACGGCCTCGGAGGCCGGGAATGCGGCCTTCATCGTGGACCGTGCCGGCGATGACCAGCGGTTCGAGGAGGTCATCCGGTCGGCGGGCGCCGGGGACAGCCAGCACCAGCTGACCTACACCGCGGCCGACGATCGACCGCTGGCCGGGCTGAGCTATTACCGGCTTCGGCAGGTGGACCAGGACGGGACCATCACCGTAGGGCCGTCCGTGACCGTGCATCGCGCTGTTCCGCACACCCTGAGGATCCATCCCAACCCGGTGCGCGATGCGTTCGTGCTGGAGGGTGTTGAACCCGGTGGCCACCTTGAGATCCTGACCACGGCCGGCGATCGTGTCAGCAGCGGGCTCCTCGCCGGCCCGTCCGTGCCGGTGGGCTTCCTAGCCCCCGGGCTGTACCTGGTGCGGTACACCGATCCCGGATCGGGCGCGCAGCGCACCGCCCGCCTGGCCCGCGAGTGATCCACGGACCTGCACCGCCACGCGTCCGATCGGGGCAGCGTTACCACCTCGAGCTCCGTCCTCCGGGCATGGACCATCGCACGCTCCTCCGCACGGGCACCTCCGTCATCGTCGCGTTCCAGGCCCTGATGCCGCTGAGGGCCCAGGTGGTGAACGGCAGCTTCGAGCAAGCCGGACAGTTCTCGCTCGCCGGATGGGAGTGGACCTGCGCGGACCCGGCGCCTGTGGCCGGTGGCGCACCAGCGGCGGGCGACTGGGCCGTGGCGAAGGAAGCAGGACAGACCCAGGGTTGTTTCCCCAGCCATCTGTTCCAGCGGCTGACCGGCCACTCGACCGGGCAGGTGATCCAGATGGCCGCCTGGACTCGTTGCGATGGCGGACCGGCCTGCCTGGGGGCCTTCTTGGGGCTCGGACGGATCAACAACGGGGTGATCGAGCTGGAAGAGAACACCGGTTCGAGCGATACCGCTTGGACCTACGTGATGTCCTCCGATACCGTTGAGCTCGGCCCCGGGGACACCCTGCTGGTGGTGTTGAGCTCCGGCCTGATCGGCGGTCCCATACAGCCGGGCATGGGCCAGTTCGATGAGGTCTCCATCACCCTCGCACAAGGTGTGGAGGAGCTGTCGGCCCCCGTGGTCAGGCACTACCCCGACCCCGTGACCGATGCGCTGTTCGTCCATGCGGACCATGGGCGGATGCGTCACCTGCGGATCCACGATGTCCAGGGCCGGATGCTGCGCCAGGTGACGGCCGGTGAGGGGTCGACCTGCGCCATCGAAGTCGGTGATCTCGCTGCCGGCTCCTATGTGGCCACCGTCGACCTCGCCGAAGGGCCGTACGCCTTCCGCTTCATCAAGCAGTAGCCCGGCCCCGATCGTCCGCGGGCGACCCGTTAGCTTTCGCCCGACCACTCATACACACCGCCCATGACCGTCCGTACGCTACTTACCGGCCTCATGCACGTCCTTCCGCTCTCCGTCGCCGCGCAGGGCATCACCAACGGCGGCTTTGAGTCGTGGAGCACCAGCGTGCTCTTCGAGCAATTGAGCGATTGGCGCACATCCAATTCCCAGGCGCCCGGGCTGAACAACACCAGCCGGGTGGCCGGGGCCTCCGGCACCTACGGGGTGCGGATGGAGACCGTGGTGCTGGGACCGGACACCGCGTTCGGCTTCGCCCTGCTCGGGAACATCGATGCCAATGACGA
>JAEUSW010000273.1 GCA_016788285.1 Flavobacteriales bacterium | reverse complement strand
CCCGAGGTGGACAACGAGGTGCTGATCCCCACCGCATCAGGCCACCTGCGCATCGGCGACTTCGCCGAGGTGCGGATCACGGCGGCGCGGGAGCACCACTTGGAGGCGGCGCCGGTCTAGTCCTCGTGCTCCGATCCGCCGCCGCCGGCCAGCCCGCTGAAGTAGCCGGTGAGGGCCACGCGTTGGTCCATGGACAGGCGCGCATCACCATGGGTCCACGTGTACTCGGTGAGCGGCATCTCCTCCTTCTTGATCATCTCGATGGCCTCGTCGGCCACGTGGGCGCGGTCATCGGCCGGGTAACTGCCCCAGCTGGAGGCATCGAAATGTTCACGGCCTTCATCGATGTGGTGCTGCAGCCACCAGTTCACCGGCGTGAGGGCCGCGTACCAGGGATAGCGCGGCTGGCCGCTGTGGCAATCGTAACACGCTGTGCGCAACAGTTGCTCCACCTCGGCAGAAGGCGAGGTGAGCGCGATCAGGTCGCGAGCGGGGTCCATGGGCTCGGCGGTGCGGGCGGGGCGGATGAACTGGGCGACCAGGAGAAGGGCGGCGAACGCAAGAAGGAAACGGTTGCGCATGGGCGGAGCGGATACTGTGGGACGGGCGGCCACCGGTAAATGTAGAGGCAGGCCTGCATCCCCCGGCCGGAAGGAAGAAGCGCCCGGCGGGAGGACCACCGGGCGCTTCAAGGATGTACTGCGGCGCTACTCGACGCACTGCCCGTTCGTACAGTTGAAGCCGGACTGGACCTAGGGCAACTGCTGCACCCGCAACGCGGTCGGCACCGTGCCGCCGATGTTCACCAGAATGGGATCACGATCATTGGCGCTGCCGGCGTACTTCACCTGGCCATTGAGGTTCACGTCCTCCGGGAAGTAGCCGTTGGCCGTGTTGGTGGGCACGGTGCCGCCGACCCGGACCAGGATCGGGTCGCGGTCGTTGCCACCACCCGCGTACTTCACCTGGCCGTTGAAGGTGACATCGCCGGCCCAGAGGAGTTGCAGGTTCACGGCACCGCCGCTCGCCTTCCTGGCGTTCGTTCCGAAGGTCGGCGTGGCCAGGGTGGTCAGGTCCACGGTCGTGCTGGTGGGACCGAGGGCGATCTGCCCTGCGGTCATGCAGCCCAGGTGATTGCGGTGCCGCACGGCCAGGTGGTAGCTGCCCGCGGGCATCGGGAAGCGCACCGGCGAAACGCCGTCCGGCTCCACGACATCACCATCCCGCTGGACCAGTGCGCTCCGGGACGAGACGACCGTGGCGGGGGTGTTCGCGTCCCGCAGTTCCAGCAGCACCCAGTCGACGATGGCATTGTTGCCGGCAGTGGAGAGCACCCCGGGCGCGACCGCGTCGTCGTTACCTCCGCCCACATGCATGTAGCCGATGCCCGGGTAGGGGTCCGCGAGCGGGAAGGAAGGCAGGCCACGGAGCGCGTCGTTCATGAGGCCCGTCGCGCTGTTGTACGGACCTTCCAGCATGGCGCGCACCGAGACCTGCACACAGTGGAGCACGGAGATGTCCGCTCCGTTGTCGGCGCCAACGACCGGCGGATCGCTGCCGGTCACGCGGATGCGGTAGCCGCTGCCATCAGGTGTCCCTGCGGGTATGGTGGCCGCGATGGTGCCTCCGTTCGTGCCGTTGCTGGTGCCGATGGCCGTTGGTGAAGCGAAGCTGCCGATCGCATCGCTCAACTCCGCGGTGAAGCTGTTGCCCGCATTGAAGGCACCCTCCACAACGAACGAAAGGTCCAGCGTGCTCCCGGCGCACAAGGGGCCGCTGACTGGTGCGGTGGTGATGAACGGTGGCGCCGCAAAGGCGAGCAGCGCATAGCCGCTGCCGATCCCGCCCGCATAGAAGGCGCTGCTCACGCCCTCGCACGTGCAGGCTGCGGTGATCACATCGTTCGTGGTGCCGGCGTTCCCATCATCGCAGGGCAGACCGATGGCAGTGATGGCCTGGTCGCCATCATCGCAGTCGAGGTTGTTGCTCACGTGATCGACAGGTTGGATGCAGTCCGGAACAGGCGAACCCGCACCGAAGCCATCACCATCCAGGTCCGCATACCACAGGGGCGGGGCGGTGATCGCTATGTCCGTTCCGTTGTTCGTGCCCGGCACCACGGGGTCGCTGCCGACCACCCGGATGCGATACCCTCCACCGGCCGGGGTGCCACCGGGTATGACCGCGTTGATCGAACCATCCGTCGTGCCGCTCAGGTCACCGATCGCCACCGGCGCGGTGAAGCTTCCGCTCGCATCGCTCAGCTGTGCGGTGAACACATTGCCCGTATTGAAGAAGCCCGCTGCGGCCGTGAACGGGACCGCGATGGTCGAGCCCGCACACAGCGGCCCGGTCACGGTACCGGTGGTGATCGCCTGGGGGGCGACGAACTGGAGGTGCGCATACCCGCTGCCGTCGCCGCCACGATAGAATGCTGTGCTGACACCTTCGCAGACGCACGCCACCGTGACCACATCGTTCGCCGTGCCTGGATCGCCATCATCACACGACTGGCCGATCGCCGTGATCGCCAGGTCGCCATCATCGCAGTCGAGGTTGTTCGCCACGTGACCGATCGGCTGGGTACAGTCCTGCACAGGGGCACCCGCTCCGAAGCCATCGCCGTCCAGATCCGGGTACCAGAGGGGCGGGGCGGTGATCGTGATGTCCGTTCCGTTATTGGTGCCCGATACCACCGGATCGCTGCTCACCACCCGGATCCGGTAGCCAGTGCCCGCCGGTGTTCCCGCAGGGATCACCGCATTGATCGAGCCATCGGACGTGCCGCTCAGGGCACCGATCGCCACGGGAGCGGCGAAACTTCCGCCGGCACTGCTCAGTTCAGCGGTGAAGACGTTGCCCGCATTGAAGGTCCCCGCCTCCGCTGTGAAGGGGACCACCACGGCGGAACCCGCGCATATCGGACCGGCCACGGTCCCGGTGGTCACGGCCTGAGGCGCCACGAACTGGAGCAGGGCATACCCGCTGCCAGCGCCACCGGTGTACTGCGACCAGGCGACCAAGGGCATCAGGACCGGTAGTATCAACAGGAAACGCGAACGGAGGGGGCGCAGTGACAGGGCGGTCCTGCGTTCGGTGGAATTCCGGGCTGGTCGCATCGAAGTGGCCATATCGGGTTGGGCGTGATGGGGTCAACGCACGCCCCGGATGGTGAACTGAGCCCGGTTCAATTCGATCGAAGAGGCGCTCGTGCGTGCGGACACACACGCCTGGACCGGGCTGTTCACGTAGTCGCCACCTCGTCCTCCACCGGAGGTGGCGGCACCATGGATGTTCGGCCAGGAGGGCACATCCGCTTCTCCTGCGGTGCTCAACGCTCCATTTCCCAGGGTCCCCAGGAAAGCCCGGTTGGAGGTGATCCCGACCGAGATGGACAGTTCCCTCAGGTTATCGCTCAGGTTCAGCACACCGTAGTACCCCGCCCCCGCCTGTTCCCGCGTTGAGCCTGCCTTGGCGAACACACCCACGCGCACGGGTCCGATGAGGCTCCCTGGCGGCGGACCATGGTTGGCGTTCGCCCCGGACAGCAGCGTGGACTCGGCCGCCGTGCCCTCATTGGCGGTGCCCGTGGCCCGCGTGATGCTGGTGGTGCCCCAGGCATATTCATCCGGCACCGGGAGCAGAGGCCCCCTGCAGGTCTTCTCGAACTCCAGCTCGGTCATGGGCCTCAGGCATGACCAGTCCAGATAGGCGGCGATATCATCCCAGTTCACCTGGGCGCATGCGATCCACTGGCCATCATTGGCCTCATTCCCTGTTCCGTCCTGGTCCAGGTCGCAATAGAAGGTGATGGGCTCGGTGGCGGATATGTTCTGATCGCACCGGATCCCGTTGCGAATGGTGAAGATCGGTTGGATGCTGTTGGTCATCACATATCGGTTGGTCACCACCGTGACCCCCGGGGCCAGGTTCGTCAGGGTCCTGGTGTTCTGTTGCACGCGTGTCAGGCAGTTCAGAAAGTCGGCATACTGTGCCACCGTCACTTCATGCTTCATGGCGTAGAAGCTCTTGAACCCTTTGGGAAAGTCCCCGGACAGCGTTCCTGTTCCACCGATGGTGGAAAGGCCCGAGGTCGATGTACCCCATAGGGAGCCGGCACTGGGGGCGATGTTCAGCGCATTCTCCGAGGTGATCAAAAAGGGGATCGTGGCCCCACCTGTCCAGGCGCCGTCAGTGAAACTTCCGACCTCAGAACCACCACTGCCCACGAAGAAGGGCCCTTCGGGGATGCGCACCATTTCAATGGCGAACACCCGCACATCGCTGATCTCCGTATAGGTCACGCCGTTCTGCGCGTAGTTCCAACGAAGACCCACATCCGAGACCGAGAACGTCCCCGTTCCAGGAGCGCTGCGATGGATGAACACCCCGACCCCCCAGTTGCTGGCCGCGTCGAACGGTGTGCCCGGTGTGAGCAGACCGGTGCTCACCGCGGCTGGCGTCCCCGTGCCAGGGCTATGGTCCACGTCGTCGCCCAGGCGCGCGTGCTCCCATTGGCCGGTGGTGGCGTTCCTGAACTTCACGAACACCCACGCCGCATCCCACCGGTCCGGATCGATACGCCAACTGTTCTCCCACGTGATGCTGAAGCGCACGTTCACATGCGACCCGGTGTTCCCCGACAGGGTGCCGGCCGATGTGGTGATGTTGTTGGCGTTGCTGCCGAAAGCGCCGAAGAGCAGGCCGGCGCTGAGCAGTGCATGTCGGTGAATGGGTCTCATGAGTTCGAGGGTTCGGCTGTCTGCAGCCAAACGTATCGGGGTGGACACCCCTCCGGCAATAGAACTTTAGTTAGCACCGGACCGATCGTCGGCCTCCATAACGTGGGCGGACAGGCCGATCGGCGCCGGGCGATCGCGGCACCATTCCCGGGGCGACGACCCCGGGCGGCAACAGGGGCGGCGAGGCTCAGCGCTTCTCCAGCTCCAGCACCACGGCCACCGCATTGCGGTCCGCCGGCCCGGCGGCGCCGATGGTCTCTCCATCGGTGAAGCGCACGCCGGTGCTCAGCTCGGCGCCCAGCACATCCTGCAGCTTGGCCGCCAGGCCGCGGGCCGCACTGGCCTTCAACTGCTCGTTGAGCCTGCGGTAGTCCACCGGCTGGTTGTACACCACCACGGCCATCACGTCCACCGTGCCCACCTCGTCGGCCTCCAGGCTGTGGTCGCTGGGGAAGAGGCGTGTACCGGTGATGCCGCAATAGGGCGAGTGCTTCTCCGTGTACGGGAACAGCACATAGCTGCTGCCATCCGTCTCCTCGCCGAAGAGGTAGGTGTAGCACTCGGTGTTGTTGGTCACCTCCACCTTGAAGCGGGTGCCCTTGGCGATGGGGCTCACGGTGCGGAAGACGTTGCCGCCGGTGCCGCGCAGCGCGATGTTGGCGCCGGTGGCGTTGTCCACGAAGCCGAACTTCAGGTCGAAGGTGGAGGGTCTCACGTCCACGCCATCGCCCTGGGGGTACACGGCGTAGGCCTCCTTGCCGAAGTGGTCGAACACGGGGTAGGGCACCCAGGCCATGCCGTTGCGTCCCCATTCCGGCCCCCAGCTGTTCATGATCAGGAAGCCGCCGGTGTCGCCGAACTTGTAGTCGTCATAGCCCACCACGCACATGGCATGTCCGCCGAAGCCGGCCTGGGCATAGTCGCGCTCGTTCGGCAGCCAGGCCTCCTGGCCCTCCATCTCCTGCATGAAGCTGCCGCCCACCATCATGCCGATCACGATGGGCGAGCCCTGGGCCAGATGCTGTTTCATGGCGAGCATGTCGGTGCGCTGCTCGTCGGCGCCGAGGGTGAGGCGCTGGAAGCCCTTGATGCGGTATTGCCGCGCCTGCTGCCGCTCCTGGTCGTTGGGCTGCTTGCTGCAGCTCTGGTCGGTGTAGGCGAACCGGCTGTAGGGCAGCACGCCGCCGTCCAGCATGTTCTCCATCGCGCGGTAGATATAGCTGCCCTGGCAGTCGCTGT
>JAEUSW010000264.1 GCA_016788285.1 Flavobacteriales bacterium | reverse complement strand
GCGTAGGGCGGGAGGGTGGCGGCATACACGCCATCGCCGGCTGCCCCGTCGTCATGCAGGCCATCGTCGAACATCACCGTGCGCGTGAAGGTGCCGTCGATGCCCGTGCCGTGGTACAGGCGGACGGCGAAGACGCCGTTGCCGCTGGTGACCGTCGCGCGCACCACAGGGCTTTCGGTGGGCAGCGGTGCCTGCCAGGGCGTGCCCGCCACCACGTGCTCCACGGCAGTGATGACCGGCGCGGGCTGCGCCACCTCACTGTTGGCCATCAAGGTGTTGCGCCGGTTGGTGATGTAGCTCTTCAGCACGTTCACCTCGCTGAGGAAGTTGGCATAGGTGTAGAGCTTCTTGGGGTCGGCCTGAACCTCCGCGTCGATCAGCGACACGTAGCCATCCACCAAGGCATTGAACGGGGCGCTCTGCATCTTCTCGCCGATCAGGGTGCGCAGATGCGCCAGATACCGCTGCCGCCACTCGGGCACCGCGAGCAGCCGGTTCAGCAGTGGATAGTTCGCATCGGTCTCGTGGTAGAATGGGCTCCAGTTCACGGCGCTGTTCTTCATCACGCTGTTGCCATCGAACTCGTGCGGCACCATGCGGCCCGTGAGGGGTTCCCAGTAGAGGTAGTAGTCCATCTTGCCCTTGTGCACGTAGCCGTCGTCGTCGCTGAACGCGATCTCCGCGGCCAGGAACCACAGGGTGCGGTCGATGTCCAGGTAGCTGGGCAGGCTGTCGAACAGCTGCGCCTGCGGAAGCCCGTCGACCTTCTGGCAGGTCAGCACCAACGCTTCCCAAGGGTTGCTCGCGAGGTCCGTGCCCTTCAACGTGTAGTACTGCTGGTAGTCGGCCGTGTCGGGACCCAGGTCGTTCAGCGCGGCGGTGCCGTCGCCCCAGTTCGGTCCGCCACCGCCGCCCACCTGTCCATCCGGACGATCGGCGCGCCAGCGATGCCCGTCGTTGCTGCGGAACCACTCGCTGATGAAGTCCTTGTTGAGCTGCTGCACGTTCGGGTACAGGCCCCAGCTCGCCCCGTTGATGTTCAGGTGCACGTAGTTGGCCTTCGCGGCCGGCACATGGTCGCGGATCAGGTCCAGGAACACCACCTCGCGCAGGAAGGAGGCGTCCTGGAAGGCGTTGTTCAGGTTCAGCGTCGTGTACCCCAGGAGGTCCTGGGCCGGGTCCGCGTGGTCCAGCGTCACGTTGAAGGACATCTTTTGAGCGCCCGGCGGCAGCATCATGTAACTGGTCTGCCCCTTGAAGCGCACGCCCACGCTGTCGTACACCGTGCCGTCGACGGTCAGCGTGGCCAGGATGTCCGTCTGGCCCTGGTAGTTCTGCTGCAGCTGTTGCCAGTAGTTGGGCTGGGCGAACTGCAGGTCCAACGTGCGGATCACCGCCTTCTCGTACAGACCGGTGCTCGGAAGACCGCCCACCAGGAGCTGGTGCCCGTCCGGGCTGTAGTACTGCTCCATCGGCAGGTTCTGGGCGAGGCTGACAGGGTGCAGCAGGGGGGCGGCAAAGAGCAGGGCGATGGTCCGGTGGTGCATGATCGATGGGGGTACGACCGGCGTTCAAGCGGCCGTAACGTGTTCTTGACGCCGAGTTAACACCAGGGTTTGATCGGCGTCCGTTCTCTTCGACAGGTCCGGCCTCCCGATCGATGAACCAGCGCGTTCACCGCACGCCGGTCCGACGCCGATGCCGCAAGTACTCCCAGAGGGTGGGATGGTACCAGCGCGCACTGTCCGGCGTGCCCGGCACCACCTGCAACCTGCCGTCCAGGGCTTCGCGCACGGCCCGCACCATCAGCGGGCAGCCGGCCGCGATCTGCAGCACCGGGTAGGTGCTGAAGTCATCCTCCTGACCCGGGTCGATCAGGGCCTGGTGCAGCACCCCACCGGTGTCGATGCCTTCGTCCACCAGGTGCACGGTGACGCCGCAATGCGCGCGATCGTGGTTCACCAGCGCCCAGTATGCGCCGTGGACGCCCCGGTAGCGCGGGGTGATGCCCACGTGCGTGTTCAGCACGGGCGCTCTGATGGCGTTCAGCGTGCCGCGTTTCAGGATGCGCGTGCCGTTGATCACCACCACGCGCGGGGCCAGGCGCTGGAGCAGGGCGTGGCAGTCCGGGCCGTTCACCGTGGGCACGTGGTGCGTCACCGTCGCCGGGATGGGCGCCTGGGAGGTGCCGGTGGCCCGCAGGATGGCCTGAACGCGGTGCCGCGACCGCCGCGCCAGCCTCCGCGCCACCAGGAGTTGGAAGAGCACCTGGCCGAGCACGCGCCACAGGCCCAGGCGGCGCGCCCGCGCACGCAGCAGCTGCACCGCCGGTGGCGGGTCCTCCAGCACCACCTGCACGTCGTGGTGCGCGGCGAGGGCGTGGTAGAGCATGGCGGTGGCCCCGCTCGCCCGTGCCAACAGCACCACCCGTTCAGCCGCCATGGCGTTCGCGCGCTTCCTGCGCCACCTCGGCCATGGTGAGGCTGCGCAGGCCGGTGGTCCGGTGGAGGTGGGAGTAGTGGTCCAGGATCCGTTCCAGGATGGCCATGTTGCGTTCCAGGTCGGTGCCGAAGTTGTGCGGATGCCACCAGAGGTGGAACAGCTCGCCGCGCTGCGCCGCGTGGTCCATGGCCCGGGTGATGCGCCGCAGCTTCAACCCGTCCAGCGGGGCATAGCGCGGTGACCAGGGCCGCAGGAAGCGGCTCGAGGGCACATCCACCGGAAGGCCTTCCTGCACCGCCGGCCACGCATGGGTGTTCGGACCGCTCAACGGTAGCCAGGTGTCCAGCAGGCGCAGCGCCCGGCGGAAGCGCGATTCCTCCTCGCGGTTGCGCGCCCTGTAGAGCCAGCTGCGCTCGTTGCCCCGGTAGGCCGTGATGCCGTGGGCGAGGCACAGGCCCAGGTAGCGCGCGTTGTACTGGTTGCGGGGGAAGACGAAGCTCGTGAGCGTGATCCCGTACGCGGCGGCCGCGCGTTGTGCCGCTTCCAGGTCGGCGGCGAACTCGGTCTCGGTCTGGCCCCGCTCCAGGCAGTAGTAATGGCTGAAGGTGTGGCAGGCGACCTCGTGCGCCGGATGCCGCTGGATGAGGCGCACCAGCGAGGCACCATAGTGGTAGGGGTCGTTCTCCTCGTCCGGGCCGATGCCGTCGATGTGGCCGTGGTAGGGCGAGAGGGCGGTGTTGGCATAGCCGGGCCGCCGATCGGGCAGCGCCGCCAGCAGGCCGGCCTTGTCGCGGAAGAAGAGCAGCCCCACCGTGGCGATGGTGGCCTTCACCCCGTGGGCATCGAAGGCGTCGAGCATGTGCGGCAGCGCCTGCCGCACGCCCAGGATCCGCGGACCGTACGCCTCCAGGGTGCGCCGGTCGCGCATGCCCCAGTACAGCTCGAAGTCGAGCGAGAGCACGAAGGCGCCGGTGGTCATGGCTGCCGAAGGTACCGTCAATGCAGGCGCTCGCCGTTCACGTAGGTGGCCACCACGCGCGCCTTGCGCAGGCCTTCGGCATCGGCCTTCGCCAGGTCGCGGTCCACCACGGTCAGGTCCGCCCGCTTGCCGGGCTCCAGGCTGCCCAGCTCATCCTCCGTGAAGGTCGCCAGCGCGTTCCAGATGGTCATGCCGCGCAGCGCGTCCATCGGCTTCAGGGCGTTCGCCGGCTGGTATCCGCCCTCTGGCCAGCCATCAGCGGCCTGGCGCAGTACCGCACTGCGGTAGGTCTGCAGCGGGTCGATGCCTTCCACCGGGAAGTCGGTGCCCAGGGCCACCAGGCCCATGGTGCGGCGCAGGTCCTCGTAGGCATAGGCGTGCGCGATGCGGTCCGGCCCCAGCCGCTGCTCCGCCCAGGGTCCGTCACTGGTGGCGTGGGTGGGTTGCACGCTCGGCACGATGCCGTACCGCGCGAAGAGCGGCCGGTCCTGCGGCGACACCACCTGCGCATGCTCGATCCGCCAGCGCCGGTCGTTGGTGCCGCCGAGCACTTCGCCATACACCTCCAGCAGCAGCTTGTTGGCGCTGTCGCCGATGCAGTGCGTGTTCATCTGGAAGTCGTGGGCCTTGCACCACGCCGCCACCTCCGCGAAGTGCTCGCGCGTGGCCAGTTGCAGGCCGTGGTGTCCGGGATGGTCGTGGTACGGGGCCTTCAGCAGCGCACCCCGCGAGCCGAGGGCCCCGTCCGCGTACACCTTCACGCTGTTCACCTTCAGCCGCTCGTCGTCGATGCGGCCGTGCTGCGCGAAGTGGTCCAGGTGGCCCGGGGCATCGGACACCATGGCGTACACCCGGATCTTCAGCACGCCCTCGCCCTGCATGCGGCGGATCAGGGCGATGGTGTTGGTGTCCAGTCCCGCGTCCACCACCATCGTGAGCCCCGCCGCCAGGCAGTCGGCCTGCGCGTCCAGCAGGGCCTGGCGCTTGGTGGCCTCCTCCGCGTCATCGAAGATCTTCTGGAACACGTTCACCGCGTTGTCCACCAGCAGGCCCGTGGGCCGTCCGTCGCGCTTCATCAGCAGGCCACCTTCCACCTCGGCCTCCACGTCGAGCCCCACGGCCCGCATGGCGGCGGTGTTCACCACGGCCGCGTGACCGTCCACCCGCTGCAGCAGCACGGGCCGGTCGGGGAAGAGCGAGTCCAGCGCGGTGTTGTCCGGCCAGGTGGCCTGCGGCCAGTCGTTCTGGTCCCAGCCCCGCCCCAGCAGCCAACCCTTGCCGGGGTGCGTGCGCGCGAAGGCGGCGGTGCGGTCCACCACCTCCGACCAGCTCCGGGACCCGGCAAGGTCCACCTTCTGCTTGTTGAGGCCGTAGCCCAGGAAGTGGCAGTGGCCATCGATGAAGCCGGGGTACACCGAGCGGCCCGCTGCATCGTACCGCTCCTTCGCGTCGTACCGGTTCAGGATCTCGCGCTCGGGACCCAGTTCCAGGATGCGCCCGTCCTTTACGGCCATGGCTTGGTGCACCGTGCCCGCCTCGTCCATGCTGTGGATCACCGCGTTGTGCACCACCAGGTCAGCGTCCACATGCTGGTAACAGCCGGTGAGCGGGAGCAGGGGAAGCAGCAGAAGGGCCGCGCGGGAGGCTGCGGCGATGCGGTGCACGATGGTCCTCATGGGGCGCGGAGCAGGCGGGCCACGAAGGTCGGCAGCCGCCGGGCATCCACCAGCAGCAGGGCGAGCAGGCCCACGAAGGGCAGCAGGGGCACGCGATAGCGCACCAGGGCGCCCACCACGGGCACCGTCCACCCGATCACCAGGGCGAGCAGCAGCACGAAGGAGCAAACGAAGAGCAGGGCGGCCGGGTCCACCCGCTGCCAGGGCCTTCGCCACCACAGCGCCAGCAGGGGCAGCAGCAGCACGACCGCGTTCTCCAGCGCACCCGCCAGGCCCACGGCGCCGCGGTCGGCCGCCTCGAACGGCGACAGGAAGGTCATGTACAGCGCGTGCGGGGCGTTGCGCACGAAGCCCCACACCCCTTCGCCGAGGAGAGGCATCTCCACGAGGCTGCCACTGCCCACGCCCGTCGCCATGCCGATGAAGTCCTTCTGCTTCACGCGGAACAGCTCCAGCACATCGTAACCCGGGAACAAGGTGCCGGAGACCATCACGAGGAGCACCGCCCCCAGGTGGGTGGCCAAGGCGTAGCGCACGGTGCCGCCGCCCCGCCAGCGCTGCAGCAACAGGGCCAGCACGCCCGGCACCAGGCAGAACAGCACGTAGAACTTCACCACCAGCATCACGGCCAGGCCGGCCAATGCGGCCAGGAGCGCCACGCCGCGCGATCGGCCGAACGGGTGCAGCACACCCAGCAGGAAAAGGCCGAGCCCCAACATCAGCAGGCTCTCCTTCAACGGTGCGCTCGGCCAGAACAGCACGCTGGGCCACAGGAACACCACGCCCGCCAGACCGCGCTCCAGACCTTGGGCCCAGGGGGCCAGGGCGCGGTGCAGGGCCACCAGGCCCACCATGCTGAAGGCGCAGGCGAACACCGTGTGCACCGCGTAATGGCCCGCACTGAGGATCCGCAGCACCGCGTTCAGCCGGATCATCGTGTGCGAATCGTTGTACACGTTGTTCTCGTACTGCCGCACCCAGTTGTTCATCACCAGGTAGTACCGCTCGGTGAAGTAGGGCGAATCGTTGCCCACGCCCGTCAGCATCCGCACGAAGTCCATCGGTCGCTCCCACAGCGCCGCGTACATCACCGCGCTGTCGTCGAAGTACTTGAAGATGTCGGCCGTGCTGCGGTCCGGATAGACCTGTGTGTACACCGCCCACAAGGCCGCGCCGGCCAGCAGCTTCATCCCGAACAAGGCCGCCAGCCCGTGCCCGCTGATGCCCGGCACCCCGCGGAACAGCGCCATGCGGCGGGCGGCGAAGAGCAGCAGCGCGGTGTATGCCGTGGCGAGCAGCAGGCCTGACATGGGCGGCACAAGGTAGACGCGAGGGTGGGGTGGGGGATGTCCGTGGGACGGGTCGCTGGGTGCCGGCCGTTACCTTTGGCCTCCGCTCATGGCCACCACTACGCTCGACCCCGATACCGCCCCGGCCGGGGTGGAGACCGCCCGCAAGCTCGGACTGCTGCCCGAGGAGTATGACCGGATCCAGGGGATCCTGGGCCGTACACCGAACTTCACGGAATTGAGCGTCTACAGCGCCATGTGGAGCGAGCACTGCTCCTACAAGAACTCCATCCGCCTGCTGAAGACCCTGCCGCGCACCGGGCCCAAGCTGCTGGCCGAGGCCGGCCAGGAGAACGCCGGCCTGGTCGACATCGGCGATGGCTGGGCCTGTGCGTTCAAGATCGAGAGCCACAACCACCCCAGCGCCATCGAGCCCTACCAAGGGGCGGCCACCGGCGTGGGCGGCATCAATCGCGACATCTTCACCATGGGGGCCCGGCCCATCGCGCAGCTCAACAGCCTGCGCTTCGGCGACATCACCGCCGAGGCCCGCAGCCGCTGGCACATGCGCGGCGTGGTGAAGGGCATCGGCGACTACGGCAATGCCTTCGGCGTGCCCGTGCTCGGGGGCGAGGTGTACTTCGATCCCTGCTACACCGGCAACCCGCTGGTGAACGCCATGAGCGTGGGCATCGTGCGCACCGATCGCGTCATCAGCGCCACCAGCCACGGGGCGGGCAATCCCGTGTTCATCGTGGGCAGCGCCACCGGCAAGGACGGCATCCACGGCGCCAGCTTCGCCAGCAAGGACATCACCGACACCAGCATGGACGACCTGCCCGCCGTGCAGGTGGGCGACCCCTTCATGGAGAAGCTGCTGCTGGAGGCCTCGCTCGAGCTCGCGCAGACCGATGCCATCATCGGCATGCAGGACATGGGCGCCGCCGGCATCACCTGCAGCACCAGTGAGATGAGCGCCAAGGGCGGGGCGGGCATGGACATCCACCTGGACCGCGTGCCCACCCGGCAGGCCGGCATGCACGCCTGGGAGATCCTGCTCAGCGAGAGCCAGGAGCGCATGCTCGTGGTGGTGAAGAAGGGCCGCGAGGCCGAGGTGAAGGCCATCTTCGACAAGTGGGACCTCAACTGCGTGGCCATCGGAACGGTGACCGATGGCGGCATGCTGCGCTACTTCATGCACGACCGCCTGGTGGCCGAGGTGCCTGCGGACAGCCTCGTGCTGGGCGGTGGCGCCCCGGTCTATGAACGGGCCGTGAAGGAACCGGCCTACTTCGCCGAGAACCAGCGCTTCCGCGCGGCGGACGTCCCCGAGCCGGATGATCTGCGGGCCGTGGCCTACGACCTCCTCGCCAGCCCCAACATCGCCAGCAAGCGGTGGGTGTACGAACAGTACGACAGCATGGTGCGCACCAACAACATGAGCACCAACGCGCCCAGCGATGCCGGGCTCGTGCTGCTGCGCGACACCGGCAAGGCCCTCGCCGTCACCGTGGACTGCAACGGCCGCTACGTGCACGCCGACCCCCGCAAGGGCACGATGATCGCCGTCTGCGAGGCCGCCCGCAACATCGCCTGCAGCGGCGGCGATCCCTGCGGGGTCACCAACTGCCTGAACTTCGGCAACCCCTACGACCCCGAGGTGTACTGGCAGTTCAGCGAGGCCATCGCCGGCATGGGCGAGGCCTGCCGCGCCCTGGGCACCCCGGTCACCGGAGGCAACGTCAGCTTCTACAACCAGACCGTCAGTGCCGATTCCACCGTGCCGGTCTTCCCCACGCCCACCATCGGCATGGTCGGTGTCCTCAACGACGCCACCAAACGCATGGGGCTGGGCTTCCGCAGCAAGGGCGAGCTCATCTACCTGCTGGGCCGCTCCACGGACGACATCGCTTGCAGCGAGTACCTCGTCCGCCATCACGGCATCCGCCGGTCGCCCGCGCCCTACTTCGACCTGGAGGAGGAGGGACGCCTGCACACCATGCTGCTCATGCTCATCCGCTCCAGCGTCATCACCGCGGCCCACGACGTCAGCGATGGCGGCCTCTGGACCACCCTCGTGGAAATGGGCCTGGTGAACGGTCTCGGGTTCGACATCGTCACCGACAGCGAGGTGCGACCCGACGCCTTCCTCTTCGGCGAAGGTCAGGGTCGCGTGGCCGTGGCCGTGAACGAGGAGCAGGAGAACGCCTTCCTGGACATGATGCGCGCCAGCCGTGTGCCCTTCATCCTCCTGGGGCACGTGACCAAGGGCAAACTGGTGGTGGACGACGAGCCGTTCGGCCTCATCGAGGATGCCCGGAAGGTGTACGAGAACGCCATTCCCAAGGCGATGAACGAACAATAGCGGACCGGTGGTGTTCCGCCACGGCGCGTTCGCCCGTTGCGCGAACGGCCTTCCGCATCAACCCGACGAACCCATGCCCCAACCCCGCACCCTCTCCGCCCTTCCCGGCGTCGGCCAGACCGCCCCGGCCCTCCGATATGTGAAGCAGGACCGCAGCAACCATGATCTGGCCGCCTTGCGCGGTGAGGTCGTGGTGCTGGTCTCCCTGCCCAGCCTCGACACCAGCGTCTGCGCCACCGAGACCCGCACCTTCAACCAGAAGGTGGCCGGCCTGGGCGCGCACGTGCTGGTGATCAGCATGGACCTGCCCTTCGCCATGAAGCGCTTCTGCGAGACCGAGGGCATCACCAATGTGCACACCGGAAGCGATTTCCGCTACCGCGACATGGCCACGGGCTGGGGCGCAGCCATCGCTGAAGGCCCCATGGAAGGCCTGCACTGCCGCGCGGTCTGGGTCATCGACCGCCAGGGCGTCATCCGCCATTTCGAGCTGACCCCGGAGCTCGGGGCCGAACCGGATTATGAGGCGGTGATCGCCGCGGCGCGCCAGCTCCTTTAAGCGGTGCGGGGGGCCGGCCGTGGTCGGCTGAGTATGGTGTCCAGCAGCACGAGCAGGGCGCCACAGGCCAGGGCCATGAGCGTCCATGGCGCCGTGAGGGCGGACAGCACGGTGTCCCATGCGGGCATCGGAAGGGTCGGCGCTGTGGTGGACGCCATGTCCGGGGCGGAGATCATCGACGTCCAGCCCCACAGCACCAGAAGCACCACCACTGCGCCCACCCAGGCGGTCCGGCTCAGGAGCGGCTTGTCCATCACGGCCGTTCCCGTCGCGCCGGCCTTCAGCCGCAGCAGCACCCGGTCCTCCAGGTCATCCGGCGCGGCCATGGGCCCGGCGGCGTGGAACAAGGCGCGCAGGCGCCCGTCCACGGCGTCGTCCGTCAGTCGTTGATCAGCGTCCATGCTTCCGCTTTCCAAGGCCCTTCCACCAGTTCGAGCATGCGTTTGCGCGCCCGGTGGAGCTTCACCTTCACGTTGGACACCGACAGGCCCGTGATGGTTACGATCTCCTCGACGCTGCGGTCCTCCAGGTAGTAGAAGGTCATCAGCGCCGCATCCTCCGCCGGCATGCGGGCCAAGGCGGCGTCCACCATCATCCGCAGGTCCTGCACATGGCCCACCCCCGGGGTCGTGTCCGCCAGCGCCTGCTCCGGTGTGGCCTCCAGGTCCATCGAGCCCGGCCGACGGGTCCGCAGCGCGGACAAGGCCGTGCGATAGGCGATGCTGTAGAGCCAGGTGCTGAACCGCGCGCCCCCCTGATAGGCGCCCAGGTTCCGGAAGGCCTTCACGAAGCTGTCCTGGGTGGCCTCCTCGGCCTCTTCCCGGTTCCGCAGCACGCGCATGCACACCGTGTACACCATGTGCTTGTACGACCGCATCAGCCGGGCATACGCCTGCTGGTCACCCTGGCGGGCGGCGGCGATGAGCTCCTCCTCGTGCATGTGGCCGGTCATGGATGGGACGGGGCGTCGGTCGTTGCGGTTACGAAGGTGCCGATCCTTGCTCATGTAGAATGAAGGCTACACACGAACGGCGGATGGCCGGGATGGGCGTCCCGGGGCGTGGACCATCGATCGTAACCGACCCCGGGATGGCCTGCGTCACACCAGCACGATCACACATTCACCATGGGTACGCCAGCAGCAGAGGTCCTCATCCCGGTCACGCTCTTCGCGATGGTCTTCGGGATCGTCTACGTTTCGGTCACCGCGAGGCATCGCCAGCGCATGGCCATGATCGACAAGGGCATGGACCCCGGGAACCTGATGGACCGGGACGTGCCGATGCGCGGCCTGCGCAACGGGCTCTTTCTCCTGGGCATCGGACTGGGCCTGCTCTGCGGTCATTTCATGGAGCGCGCGATGTACGGACCGCTGCCCGAGGAACAGGGCGACAACCCGCTGCCGTACTTCATCAGCGTCCTGGTCTTCGGCGGCGCGGCCCTCATCACGCACCACCTCATCGTCCGGCGCAAGCAACAGGGGTAACGACGCCCGCCGGAACGTCCGGAGCGGTGCCCGAACGGCACCGCTTCGTTCTTTTGTGGCATGCGACACCTGCGGCTCTTCGTGCGGACGTCGGTGTCGGTGGTCCTTTGGGGCCTCGGCCTGAGCATCGGCTGGGTGGTCCTGCTGGCCGTCCTGCCCCCGCCGGTCACCTCCACGATGCTGGTGCAACGCGTCGAACAAGGACGCGCGGACCGCAGCTGGCGGCCCTTGGAGGCCATGTCCCGGGCCCTCCCCAATGCGGTCATCGCGGCAGAGGACCAGAAGTTCATGTTCCACCACGGCTTCGACATCGAGGCCATTGAAAAGGCGCTGGACCACAACGAACAACGGAAGGGGAGGGGGCGCGTGAAAGGCGCCAGCACCATCAGCCAGCAGGTGGCCAAGAACGTCTTCCTGTGGCAGGGCCGGACCTGGGTCCGCAAGGGGCTCGAGGTCTGGTTCACCGCGCTCGTCGAGCTGCTCTGGTCCAAGGAGCGGATCCTGGAGGTGTACCTGAACGTCGCCGAGCTCGGACCGGGCACCTTCGGCGCGGAGGCGGCGGCCCAGCGCTGCTTCGGAAAGAGCGCCTCCCGGCTCGGTCCCCAGGAGGCCGCCCTTCTGGCCGCCGTGCTGCCTGCTCCACGCCGCTACTCCTGCCAGCGCCCGGGCGGGTTCGTGCGGTCGCGCCAACAGTGGATCGCCCGGCAGATGAGCAACCTGGGCGATCAGCTCGACCCGGCGGTGCTGGCCCGGGCCAGGGAGGAGATGGAGCGCGAGGAGCTGCGTGAACAGCGGCGCGAGGAACGGCGCCGACAACGGAAACGGACATGAACCAGGATGCCCTTGTCGTGGTGACCGGAGCCAGCCGTGGGGTGGGCCGTGAGGCGGTGCGTGCCCTGGCCGGCGCGCACGGGTTGAACGTGCTGGCGGTCGCCCGCGACGAGGGAGCGCTCCGGGCCCTGCGGCAGGTGTGCTCCGAAGGTCCCGGTGAGGTGGAGGTGCTGGCTCTGGACCTGGCCCGCCCCGGAGCGGTGGATCAGGTGGTGCATCGCGTGGGCCGGCGCCGGGTGCTCGGCCTGCTGAACAATGCCGGTCTGCTGCGCAAGCGCACCTTCGGCGCCTGGACCGCGGAGGACCTGGGGGCCCTCTACCACGTGAACGCCCACGTGCCCCTGCTGCTGGTGCAGGCGCTGGTGGACCGGTTGAGCGGCGACCCCGCGGGGCATGTGGTGAACATCGGCAGCATGGGGGGGGTGCAGGGCAGTGTCAAGTTCGCCGGCCTGGTGGGCTACAGTGCTTCGAAGATGGCCCTGGCGGGGATCACCGAATGCCTGGCGGAGGAACTGCGCGACCGACAGGTACGGTGTAACTGCCTGGCCCTGGGGGCGGTGGACACGGATATGCTGCGCGAGGCCTTTCCGGGGTACCAGGCACCGGTGACGGCGGAGGCCATGGGAAGGGAAGTCGCACGGTTCCTGGTCGATGGTCATAAGTTCTTCAACGGCAAGGTGTTACCCATGTCGCTGACCACGCCTTGACCACGGGGTGTGAAAAAATTCTTGCCTTGGTGTTGTTTCCGGTTGGACAACCGCCTACATTTGCAGCCGCTTTCGAGCAAACGTTCTTTCGTTCTGACCCCTTGGAGGGGCTGTAAGTGGCGCTGGGCGCGGGTTGTTCAAAAAAATTCGCTCCTGTTCGTCGGTGGTAACGACCGAACACTTACTTTTGCCCTCCCTCTCGCGGAAATGTCCGCAACGAACGAGGGGTTGACAGCGTCTGTGGACCGGGCATGACCCGGAACTCATAAACGTTCTTTGAAGTATTGTCCATTCTGAGAACAGCAGAAGGTCCTCTTGATCACAGATCGAGAAGAAGGGCCACGTCGAGACCAAGATCAAACAAACTTTTACAACGGAGAGTTTGATCCTGGCTCAGGATGAACGCTAGCGGCAGGCTTAACACATGCAAGTCGAGGGGCAGCGGGGTGTAGCAATACATCGCCGGCGACCGGCGCACGGGTGCGTAACACGTATGGAACCTGCCCTATACTGGGGGATAGCCCTCCGAAAGGAGGATTAATACCCCATAATAAGTTGAGTGGCATCACTTGGCTTTGAAAGCTCCGGCGGTATAGGATGGCCATGCGCACGATTAGCTAGTTGGTGAGGTAACGGCTCACCAAGGCTACGATCGTTAGGGGGCCTGAGAGGGTTATCCCCCACACTGGTACTGAGACACGGACCAGACTCCTACGGGAGGCAGCAGTGAGGAATATTGCGC
>JAEUSW010000252.1 GCA_016788285.1 Flavobacteriales bacterium | reverse complement strand
CGGATGGCCTCCATCAGCTCGTTCACCAGCGGCGGCACGGGACCGAAGCGGTCCGTGATCTCGGTGGTGAACTTCTGCAGCTCGGCCTCGTCCTTCACATCGTCCAGGCGGCGGTAGAGGGCCAGGCGCTCGGCGGTCTCGCCCACGTAGGTGGCCGGGATCAGCATCGGCAGGTCGGTCTCGATGATGCAGTCGTCGCTCTGGTCGCGGCGTGATCCGCGGGCGAGCGCGTGGCTGCCTTCCTGCGCGTCGGCGAAGAGCTCCTTGAAGTGTTCGTCCTTCAGCTCGCGCACGGCCTCCTCCAGGATCTTGTGGTAGGTCTCGAAGCCGATGTCGTTGATGAAGCCGCTCTGTTCCGCGCCGAGCAGGTCACCCGCGCCGCGGATGTCGAGGTCCTTCATGGCGATGTGGATGCCGCTGCCCAGGTCGCTGAACTGCTCGATGGCCTGCAGGCGCTTGCGGCTGAGGTCGGGCAGCAGGTGCGGGCTTGGCGCGAGCAAATAGCAGTAGGCCTTCTTGTTGCTGCGGCCCACGCGCCCGCGCAGCTGGTGCAGGTCGCTGAGGCCGAAGTTCTGCGCCTCGTTCACGATGATCGTGTTGGCGTTCGGGATGTCGAGGCCGTTCTCCACGATGGTGGTGCACACGAGCACGTCGGTGTTGCCCTCGATGAAGTCGAGCATCACCTCCTCCAGCTTGTGGCCCTCGAGCTGACCGTGTCCCACGCCCACGCGCGCGCCGGGCACCAGCTTGCGGATCATGTCGGCGATGAACTCGATGTTCTTCACCTTGTCGTGCAGGAAGTACACCTGCCCGCCGCGCGAGAGTTCGTACTCGATGGCGCCGCGGATGGTCACCTCGTCGTACGGCTGCAGCATGGTGCTCACCGGGTAGCGGTTGGGCGGAGGTGTGCTGATGATGCTGAGGTCGCGCGCGCCCATGAGGCTGAACTGCAGGGTACGCGGGATGGGCGTGGCGGTGAGGGTGAGCGTGTCCACCGTGGCGCGCAGGGTCTTCAGCTTGTCCTTCACGTTCACGCCGAACTTCTGCTCCTCGTCGATGATCAGCAGACCGAGGTCCTTGTACTGCACGTCCTTGCTCACCAACCGGTGCGTGCCGATGATGATGTCGATCTTCCCGTCCTTCAGGTCCTTCAGGAGCTGCGTCTGGTCCTTCGTGCTGCGGAAGCGGTTGATGTAGTCCACGCGCACCGGCAGGCCCTTCATCCGGTTGCTGAAGCTCTTCCAGTGTTGCAGCGCGAGGATGGTGGTGGGCACGAGCACGGCCACCTGCTTGCCGTCACACGCCGCCTTGAAGGCCGCGCGGATCGCCACCTCGGTCTTGCCGAAGCCCACATCGCCGCAGACCAGCCGGTCCATCGGGGTGGGCTTCTCCATGTCGCGCTTCACATCCTGCGTGGCCTTCAGCTGGTCGGGCGTGTCCTCGTAGATGAAGCTGGCCTCCAGCTCGTGCTGCAGGTAATTGTCCGGCTGGTAGGCGAAGCCCGGCTTGCTCTTGCGTTGTGCGTAGAGCTTGATCAGGTCGAAGGCCAGCGCCTTCACCTTGGCCTTGGTCTTCTCCTTCAGGTTCTTCCAGGCGGGTGTGCCGAGCTTGCTCACCTGCGGGGCCTTGTCACCCTCGCCGCCGCTGTACTTGCTCACGCGGTGCAGGCTGTGGATGCCCACGTAGAGGATGTCGTTGTCGCGGTACTTCAGGCGGATGGCCTCCTGCATGCTTCCGCCCGCGTCGATGGTCTCCAGGCCGCTGAACACGCCCACGCCGTGATCGATGTGCACCACCAGGTCGCCGGGCTTCAGCTGCGTGAGCTCCTTCAGCGTGAGCGCCTGCGAGTTCTTGCGGAAGCCTTCCTTCAGCCGGTAGCGGTGGTAGCGCTCGAAGATCTGGTGGTCGGTGTAGAGCGCCAGCTTCAGCTCGGGGTCCACGAAGCCCTCGTGCAGATCGAGCACCAGCGGCGTGAAGGCC
>JAEUSW010000184.1 GCA_016788285.1 Flavobacteriales bacterium | reverse complement strand
CACCGTGATCTGCGCCTCCTGCTGGGGCGTGCAGCTCGTCCACCCCGCGCCCAGGTAAGTGCTGCTCGGCAGGGCGATGTCCAGCAGCCCTTCCTCCTGCGCGATGCCCGTGAGCATGGCGGTGAGCGTCTTCCCGGCACTGGCCCAGTACCACAGGCTGTCCTGGGTGAAGGTGCCGTAGTAGTGCTCGATCACGATCTTCCCGTCCTTCAGGATCAGGAAGGCCTTGGTGTTGCGCGAGCCGACGAAGTCGATCAGGCTGTCGATCCGGTCCGGGCACCAGCCCAGGTCCGAGGGGCTCAGCGTGTCCCACGCACCCGGACCGATGGGTGGGAAGTAGAGGGACTGTCCGGCGATCGGACCGGCGGCGAGCCCGATGAAGGTGGCGGAGAGGATCGCGGTGCGCATGAGCCTTGGACGTCCGTGCCGCCCGAAGGTTCACTTGGACGGTTCCAGCGGCAGCAGAACGTAGAGCTTTTTGATCCGCACCAGCGGTCCGGGGCAGGCCACCGTGTGGCAGTTCGCGCAGGCCTGCACAGTGGCGTTGAAGGTGCTCATCCGGTCACCCGCCGGCGCATCGTACAGCGCCTTCACCTGGGCGAGGTAGTGGACCGCGAACGCATCGAAGGCGGCCCGGTCGATGTCCAGTTTGCCGTCCGTGGGCGTGGCGGTATGCATGGCCGCGAAGCCGGTCGGGTAGGGGAGCAGGTCGTCCCCGCGCTCCAGCCGGTGCCTTGTGCTGTCGGTGAAGGCCGTCATCTCGCGCATCAGCAAGGCCAGCTCGCTCGCGGGTTTCAACCCCTTCTGTTCCGCACGCGGCCCGGTGGTGAACGCGGCGAGGAGAGGGAGCAGCACCACCGCCAGGATGGCAGGTGTGCGAACCTTGTCACGGATCTTGCTCATGCGGCCTCAAAGTAAGGGGACCGGCCGGTTCGTTGACGGTCGGCGACCTTCGCCCCATGCAAGCTCCGGACCACACCATCGCCGACCCGCAGCGGCGGCGCATCCTCACGGCGGCCATCCTGCCCGCCCTGGCCGTGCTGCTGCTGTGGATGGTGCACTTGGTCGCTGAGGCCTACGACCTGGACCTGGCCCGCTTCGGCCTGTGGCCCCGCCATGCGGAGGGCCTGCCCGGGATCCTGCTCGCCCCCTTCATCCACGGCGACCTGGAGCATCTTTTCAACAACTCGGTCCCCCTCTTCGTGCTGGGCTGGTGCCTGGTGTACTTCTATCCGCGCGCCGCCGGTCGCGTCACCCTGGGCATCTGGGTGCTCACCGGCCTGTGGGTGTGGATCAGTGCCCGGGCCGACCGGCACATCGGGGCCAGCGGCGTGGTGTACGGCCTGGCGGCCTTCCTCTTCGCCAGCGGGGTGCTGCGCCGTCAGCGGGCCCTCATGGCCATCGCCATGCTCGTGGTGTTCCTCTACGGCGGCCTCATCTGGGGCGTCTTCCCCATCGCACCGCGCATGAGCTGGGAAAGTCACCTCTGGGGCGGGCTGGCCGGGCTGGCCATGGCCATCGTCTACCGCAAGGTGCCCCCGGCCTTCCTGCCCGATCGCACCGCCGAGTCCCTCGAAGAACCGGAGGACGCGGATGCCGCCGAAGGGCACGATGCCGCACCGGCGGGGCCGCGCATCCGCATCGTGTACCAGGCCGACCCCGGCGACGAGGTGGATGACGAGGAAATGCGGTGGAAACGGGAGCTGGGGCGGCGCACCGAACTGGACGACCGAAGGACCGACAGCACCTGGCCGATCGAGGGCCCTTATTGAGCCCGCAGCACCGCGAGCTCGCGGTCGCCCTGCATCAGGCGCAGCACATCGCCATCCAGGCCGTAGCCGTCGGTGGCCCGCAGCGCGCTGGTGAACTTGCCCTCCAGCTCCATGGTGTCCTGGCAGTACATCTTGGTGGCGCCCAGTTCACCGAACTTCAGCGAGGACCCCTGGACGGTGAACGAACCGAAGAGCTGGTTGCAGCCCCCCTTGCCGGAGACCTGGTCGCCCTCGGCCAACTGCAGGTAGGGCGTGCGCTCACCGAGGCTCTGGTCGATGGGCGTGCCGTTCAGCGTTTGAAGCACCCACTTGGAGCCGATGAGCTTGGCCAGGGCGTTGCCCGGCGTTCCGCCACCGTCCTTGCCCTCGTTGCAGGTACCGGCCATCAGGGTCAGGGCCACGGCCAGCGACACCAGGGTCCGCATGCGCTCAGTTGTTCAGCATCACCGGCATCACCAGCATAAGGACGTCCTCGCCCACCTCGCCCGGCTCGCTGGGCAGGATGATCCCGGCCCGGTTGGGCGCGCTCATCTCCAGCACCACATGCTCGCTGGTGAGGTTGTTCAGCATGTCCATGAGGAAGCGGCTGTTGAAGCCGATCGTCATGTCCTCGCCCTCGTAGCTGCAGGTGAGCTTCTCGTTGGCCTCGTTGGCGAAGTCCAGGTCCTCGGCGCTCACCGCGAGCTGGCTGCCGGCGATGCTGAGCCGCACCTGGTGCGTGGTCTTGTTGCTGAAGATGCTCACCCGGCGGATCGAGCTCAGGAACGACGCGCGGTCGATCGTGAGCTTGTTCGGGTTCTTCTTGGGGATCACCGCCTCGTAGTTCGGGTACTTGCCGTCGATCAGGCGGCACACCAGCACCAGGTTGTCGAAGGTGAAGGAGGCGTTATTCTCGTTGTAGCTCACCGCCACCTCCGCGTTGGTGGCCGACAGCACGTTCTTCAGCAGGTTGAGGGGCTTCTTGGGCACGATGAAGCTGGCCGGCTTGTCGGCCCGCACGTCCGTCCGCATGTACCGCACCAGCTTGTGGGCGTCGGTGGCCACGAAGCGCACCGCCTCCTCGCCCAGCTCGAAGAAGATGCCGCTCATCACCGGGCGCAGGTCATCATTGCCCGTCGCGAAGAGCGTCTTGTTGATGGCCATCGCCAGGGTGCCGGCCGGCAGCAGGAACCGGGAGGGGTCCTCCAGCGTGGGGCTCTTGGGGAACTCCGCACCGCTGAAGCCGGTCATCTTGTACTTGCCCTGGTCGCTGCTGATCTCCACCCCGTGGTGCTTGCCGTCGATGCTGAAGGTGAGCGGCTGCTCGGGGAAGGCCTTCAGCGTGTCCAGCAACAGTCGGGCGGGGATCGCCACGCTGCCCTTGTCCTTGGCCTCCACCGCCATGGTGGCCGTCATGGTGGTCTCCAGGTCGGAGGCCGTCAAGGTGAGCTGCTTGCCGTCCACCTCGAACAGGAAGTTGTCGAGAATGGGCAGGGTGTTGCTGCTGGCCAGGACCCCTTGCAGCATCTGAAGCTGCTTGAGCAGGGCGTTGCTGGAGACGATGAACTTCATTCCGGAACGGGATGTGGGTTGCGCTTTGGCCGTGGTCTCCACGGTCGCGGTGTCTTCGGACATGGTGGTCGGGATGGCACCGCCACAGGGAGCGGCGGGGTGGGCAAAGATAGCCGGGCACCCTCCCCCGGACCCCCCGTTTTATGAACACTGACGGGGGTTTTTCCACATCACGGCGCCTGCCGGAGCAGGGCCTCCCGCGGCACCAGCAGGCGGTCGGACCCCAGCCGCTGCACGGCCACCAGCACGGTGTCGTCCACCGTGGCGTACACCCGGTCCACATCCTCCTCCTTCAGCAGGATGCCCATGGCGTCGCGTTGCCCCGCATACGCCCCCTTCGCCCAGAACGGGATCGTGCGTTCATCGCCGTTCCGCCGCACCAGCGTGAGGCGGTGGAGGGGCGTGCTGCGCATCACCGAATCGCGCTCCGCCGCCGTCAGCTGGCGTTCCACGTATTCGAAGTTCAGGCCGCGCAACGGAAGCAGCATGTCGCGCACCGCCGCGCTGTCCATCGGGAGCACCGCGCCGGCCTCGTCGAGCAAGGTGGGTGTGCCGCCCTCGTCCAGCGCCACCCGGAATCCGGCGCCCGGCGTGCCGGGGCGCTCCACCCGCACCTCGCGCAGCGCCGCCAGGTCGCGCTCCTGGAGAAGGATGCTGCTGCGCCAGACGTCCAGGTCCACATGGAAGCGGGGCGTCAAGTAGCCGGTGAAGCCGCTCATGCCCATCACGTAGGGCACGGTGGACCGGCCCGTGCCCGGCTTCTCCAGCAGCATGTAGGTGCCGAAGTGGTCCTTCGTGGAGTGCCCCACGAACCAGATGCGGTCGGGACGGTCGCCCCCGGTGTAGATCTCCACCCGTTTGGCCGTGCCCGCCATCACCCGCAGCACGTTGGCCTCGGCGCTCTTGGGCACCGGCGCCCGCACCTCCACCCGCAGGAAGGTCTTCAGCAGCAGGTTCACCTGGATCGGATTGGCGTCCAGTCGCCCGTTCACCGTCCAGCCGCCCCCGGCGCCACGTCGCAGGTCCACCGTGCGCCCGTCGGGCTCGGCGATGAAGATGCGGTCCACCGCGGCGGTGTCGGCCACGGCGAAGTCGGTAAGCGGGCCGCTGAGCGTGGTGCCCCGGTCGTGCATCGCCAGCCACCAGGCCACTGCGCCCAGCACCAAGGCCACCAGGACGATGAGGAGGGTGCGTTTCATGCGGTTCCGGTGTATCGCCGCCGGCGCAGCAAGTGGAGCAGGAGCCCCGCGAGGATCACCACCAGGCTGGGCACCACCAGGTTCACCACCTGCCAGAACGTGCGCTCGCCCACGCTGCGCACCGGGTCCAGCTGGCGCAGGGTGATCGCGCGCGAGCGCAGGCTGATGAGGCTCTGGTCGTCCAGCAGGTAGTTCACCGCGTTCACCAGCAGCTCGCGGTTGCCGTAGATCTTGGCGTTGGCGTAGCGGTCGTAGCCCAGCATGTAGTACATGCCCTTGGCCGGGTCCACCCGGTTCTCGATCACGTCGCCATCGCTGATCACCAGCTGGCTCGTCCGTCGACCCTGCGCGCGGTACTGCGGGTCGCCCTCCGTCAGGAAGCGCTCGGTGAGCCGCCCGGCGAAGGCCGAGGTGAAGGGACCCTCCAGCAGCACCGCCACCGGCGCCGGCGTGCCCTTCTTGTCCAGCCCCAGCTGCAGCTCCACGATGTTCAGCGCGATGCGCACCGGGTTGCGGAGCACGCGGTTGTAAGGGCTCGTCGTCAGCAGGATGGTCTTGCGGACGCTGTCCGTGCCGATCGTGTCCATGCTGCTCACGAAGCGCGTGTGCACCGGGTCGATGTTGTTCACGATCGGGTGTCCGGCCTGCGGGATCAGCACCGGCTCGAAGTACCACGGGAAGCGCTCCAGCTTGCGCTGGTTGCCGTAGGGCGTGGTGAAGATCTCGATCGGTGCGCAGCTCCGGTCCAGCAGCAGGTCGTTGTTGATGCGCACCCCGTAGGCGAACAACAGCTGGTCCACGCCCAGTTCCATCGCGGTGGCCATGCTGTACTGGTTGCGCCGCAGGCTGTCCAGGTTGGCGTTCATGGCGTCCAGCAGCCACAGCACCTTGCCGCCGTTCATCACGAACTGGTCGATGATGTACAGGTCCTTCTCGGGGAACACGCTGTCGGGCTTGGCCACGATGAGCAGGTCCCAGCGGTTGGTGCGGTAGCGCGCGCCTTCCAGTCGGTCGCTGAGGCTGCCCAGCTGCCCGTCGATCCGCACCCGGCTCACGTCGTAGTGCTCGCCCAGCAGCGTGGCCACATCCCGCACCTGGATGGGCTCCAGCTCGCCGTGGCCCTCCAGGAAGGCGATGCGCGGCCGCTCCTTGCGCGTCAACTGCCGGATGGCGCTGCCCAGCTCGAACTCCAGGTTGTTGATCGACCGGTTCACCATGTCCGCGTCGGGGGTGCGCAGCTGGGTCTTCAGCAGCTGCACGGCCACCGTGCGGCCCTTGTAGGTCACCAGGGCGCCGGGGAACACGATCTTCTCGCTGTGGCCGTCCTTCTCGCGGATGCGGATGCTGCTGTACTGCAGGCCCTGTTTCTCCAGCGTGGCGTACACCTCCTGGCGCACCTTCGCGTCCGGGTCGGCGCTGGGGTCGATGAAGCTGTGGTCCAGCTTGTCCGGACCGTGCACGCGCATCTCGTCGAGCAGCTCGCGGGTGGCCTCGCTCAGCCGCCGCAGGTCGGCCGGCAGGTCGCCCGCCAGATACACCTTCACGTACACCCGGTCGTCCAGCCCGGCGATCAGTTCGCGGGTGGTCTCCTTCAGGGTGTAGCGTTCCTCGCTGGTGAGGTCGGCCCGCAGCCGCACGAAACCGGCGATGAAGAGCAGCAGCAGCACGATGCCCACGCCGGCCACCAGTTCGGTGAGGTCGCGCAGGCGGGGGGAGCGGCTTGTCCGTGCCATGTCACCAGCTTCGGCTTTGGAGCACCGTGCGCGTGGCCAGCAGGAAGATGGCGGCCACCCCGCCGAAGTAGAGCACGTCGCGCAGGTCCACCACCCCGCGGCTGATGCTGCGGTAGTGCTCCTGGATGCCCATCGCCTTGATGGGGCCCTCCAACGCGCCGAAGGCGTCGAAGCTGGCCACCAGGTCGAAGCCCATGAACAGGCAGAAGCACAGGAAGACCGCGATCAGGAAGGCCACGATCTGGCTGTCGGTGAGCGCCGAGGCGAACACGCCCACCGCGGCGAAACAGCCGCCGAGCATCAGCAACCCCAGGTACGAGCCCCAGGTGCCCCCTCGGTCGATGTTGCCCGCCGGCACCGCCAGTTCCATCACGCTCCACACATACACCAGCGTGGGCAGCAGCGCCGCCATCACCAGCACCACCGCGGCGATGTACTTGGCCCCCACGATGGCGCCTTCGCTCAAGGGCTTGGTCAGCAACAGCTCGATGGTGCCCGTGCGCCGCTCCTCGCTGAAGCTGCGCATCGTCACCGCCGGCACCAGGAACAGGAAGACCCACGGCGCCAGCTGGAACAACGGCGCCATGTCCGCGTAGCCCAGGTCCAGCAGGTTGTCCGGGAACACCCACAGGAAGAGCCCGGTGATCAACAGGAAGACCACCACGGTGATGTGGCCGATGAGCGAGCCCGCGAAGCCCCGCACCTCCTTGATGATCAACGCCCGCATGCTGTTGCCGTCCGCCGGAAAAGGCGGCCGAAGATAGCGTGGCCGCTCCGCCCATCGGGCCGTGCCACCGGGACCCGGCGCAGACCACCGGAGGAACGGCCGATCAGAAGGAGACCACCGTCTTGCGGCGCTTGCGCTGCGGCTTCCGGGGGATCTTGTCCTCGTCCGTGTCGCAGTAGTTCTTCACGATGAACACCGCGTCCTTGTCGCCCAGCTTGGCGCTGGCCCGCCAGTCGCGGCAGGCCTCCTCCTTGCGCTTCAGGTTGTAGTGGCTGTCGCCCCGGTAGTAGTGGGCGTCGCGCACGTCGGCCGCAACGGTGTCCTTCTCCAGCACCTCGGTGAAGCCCGCGATGGCCTCCTCGAAGCGCTCCATCTCGTACAGCAGGATCGCCGCGCTCATCCGCCCGCCGGGGATCTCCGGCTTCAGCGCCAGCGCCCGCCGGATGTCGTCCAGGCCGGCGTCCTCCTTGAAGAGCTCGCCCTTCACCACGCCGCCGAGGAAGAGCGCGTCCGCATGGTCGTCGCGAAGCTTCAAGGCCTTCTCGGTGTCCTTCAGCGCCTGGGCGTTGTCCTGCACCAGGTAGTGGGCGCAGGCCCGGTTGTACCACGCGTCGGCGTCCGCCGGGTCCAGCTCGATGGCACGGTCCAGGTCGCGCAGCGCCCCCTTGATGTTGCCCTCGGTGATGCGCGCGGCCGACCGGCTCACGTACAGGCGCGCGTTGTTGGGGTCCAGCGTCTCGCTCTCCTTGTAGTCGATCAGCGCCAGCTCCAGCTGCTGCCGCCGCTGCCGGATGTCGCCGCGCAGCTTGTAGGCGCGAGCCGAGGTCTTGTCCGCCGCGATCGCCCGCTCCACCCGCGCCAGGGCACTGTCCAGCTCACCGCCGGCGTATGCGGTCTCGGCCGAGCTCAGCAAGGCGTCGCCCTGGGCGAAGGCCGTGGCGGGAAGCAGGAGCAGGGGTAGGGCGGCGATGCGGATCATGCGGGCTCGGGCTTGGCGTCCATGTGGTGCAGGCGGGCGCAGCTCCAGGCCTGCGCGGGGGCGTCGAACAGGGCCTTCACCACCGGCCACACCTCCGCGAAAACGGGGGAGCGGCGGTAGTGTTCCAGGTCTTCGGCGGACCGCCACAGGCTGTAGGTGAAGAAGACCCGGGGATCGCCGGCGTCGCGCAGCAGCTCCAGGTGCAGGCAGCCCGGCATGGCGATGATGCGGTGCCGCCAGCCCTCGAACAGCGTGAGGAACCCCTCGGCCTCCCCGGGGCGGAAGCTCATGCGCACCAACCGCACGATC
>JAEUSW010000182.1 GCA_016788285.1 Flavobacteriales bacterium | reverse complement strand
GCGGACACACCGATGCGGTAGACCTGCGACACCGACAGGCCCGCGCTGAGGTCGAACCAATCGGCACCGCCGTTGGGGCTGCGGAAGAAGCCGCCATCGCTGCCGCAATAGAGCTGCCCGTTGGCCAGCTGCAGGTGATGGATGTCGGCGTGGGTGTAGCCCACGGAACTGGGCCAGGTCCAGTGGCTCATGTTCGTCCAGGTGGTGCCGCCGTTGGTGCTCTTCCATACGTTGATGCCTCCGGCGTAGAGCGTGCCGCCGTTCACCGGGTCGGCGGCGAGGGCCAGGTCGTACCAGGACTGTCCTCCGCTGTCGTTGCCGGTCTCCGAATAGCCCATGATGTTGGGCGTGGTGCTCCGCGTGGTGAAGGTGGTGCCACCGTCGGTGCTGCGGTAGAGCCCCTGGAAGCCGCCGTCGTCCTCGCGCCCGGACAGCAGGTACACCAGCTGCGGATCGGCCGGGGTCACCGCCAGGGCCATGCGCACCACGAGGCCCGCCGCGGGCAGGCCGCTGGTGATCGTGGTGAAGGTGGCCCCGCCATCGGTGCTGCGGTGGTACTGGTCGCTGGTGGCGTGCACCACGCCGGGGTCACCGGGCTTGAAGGCCACGTCGAAGAAGCTGCCAAGGGCCACGCGCTGCCAGCTGGCGCCGGCGTCGGTGGTGCGGTAGAGGCCGCTGTTGGCCGCGCAGAACAGCACGTCCGGATCGGTGGGGTGCATCACCAGCCGGCGCGTGGTGCGCACCTGGTGCACATCCCAGTCGAGCCCGGTGGCGTTCCAGGTGGCGCCACCATCGGTGCTCTTGAGCACGCCCAAGGCATAGGTGTCGCGCGAGTAGCCGTCGCCGGTGGCGATGTACAGGGTGTTGGCGTCCGTGGGGTGCAGCGCGATGCCGGTGACGCCGAGCGTGGGCAGGTCCTGCCCCAGCGCGCTCCAGTTGACGCCGCCATCCGTGGTGCGCCACAGGCCGCCCGAGGGCGTGCCCACGTAGATGGTGTTGGGGTCCAACGGCGACACGGCCGCCGTGTGCACACGTCCGTTGCCGGGATTGTAGCTCCACGAGTCCCAGGTGGTGGGGCCGACCGGTTGCCAGGCGGCGCTCTTGGGCGTGGCCGCCACCGGAGCGCTCTTCAATTGCCGCCAGGCGCGGGCGTAGGCGCCGGGGTCGGGCCGCACCCCTTCGGGGTAGAGCCGCTGCGACCAGAACCAGGCCTCGCGGGCGAAGACATTACGGCCTTTGCCACGCTCCTGTGCGCGACCGGCGAAGTGGTCGCCGTGGGCCCGCTCCACCTCGTCCAGCGGCACGGCCGGGTCGTGGTACATCCGCACCCAGTCCTGTCCGGCGGACAACACGGGCAGCAGAGCGGCAAGAACAAGAGGGACGGGGTGGATCGTGCGCATGTGCCCAAATTTACCGCGTGAACGCCCAGCTCCACGACCGGCCCCTGTTGCAGGTGGTGCGCACGGCCGACGGTTCCAACACGCTGCGCGATCCGTCGCTGGACGAGCCGTACCACAGCCTGCACGGCGCGCTCCAGGAATCGTGGCATGTGTTCATCGTGAACGGGCTGCGGGCGGTGGACCGGCAGGACGTGGATGTGCTGGAGGTGGGCCTGGGCACGGGCCTCAACATGCTGCTCACCTGGCTGCAGGTGGTGGAGGGCAAATGCCGCGTGCGCTACACGGCGCTGGAGCCGCATCCGCTGCCGCGGCCGCTGCTGCAGGCGGTGGACCACTGCGTGCAATGCGGTGTGCCCACCCTCACCGACGCGTGGCTGGACGCGATGACCGCTGCGCCCGGCGCCCTCACCGAAGGGCTCGGGGGCTTCCGCTTCACCTGGCGGCAGGCCGGCGTGGAAGCGCTCACCGACACCGCGGCCTTCGACGTGGTGTACTTCGACGCGTTCGCGCCGCGCAAGCAACCCGGGCTGTGGACGGCGGACGTGTTCGCGCGGCTCTTCCGGGCGCTGCGCCCCGGGGGCGTGCTGGTGACGTACAGCGCCAAGGGCGAGGTGCGGCGCACCCTGGAGGCCGTCGGTTTCCGCGTGGAGAAGCTCACCGGCCCGCCGGGCAAGCGCGAGATGCTCCGGGCCCATCGTCCCTCCTGAACCATGCAACCCCTCACCCTCCGCGTTTATGGCCTGCTGGTGCACGACGGGCATGTGCTCGTGGCGGACGAGCTCATCCGCGGGCAGCGCATCACGAAGTTCCCCGGCGGCGGGCTGGAGTACGGCGAGGGCCTGAAGGACTGCCTGGTGCGCGAGGTGCGCGAGGAGCTGGGCGTGGAGGCCTTCGAGGTGGAGCACTTCTACACCACCGACTTCTTCCAGCAGAGCACC
This sequence comes from Flavobacteriales bacterium, assembly GCA_016788285.1. Classification (GTDB taxonomy): domain Bacteria; phylum Bacteroidota; class Bacteroidia; order Flavobacteriales_F; family PHOS-HE28; genus PHOS-HE28. Next base: position 6,487 of record JAEUSW010000182.1, on the reverse strand, counting down.
TTCCACAGCACGCCGATGCAGGTGGTGAGCGTGTACTACCGCTTCCGCATCGCAGATCCGGGCGCGCTGCGGGTGGTGACCGAGCCGTTCGCGGGCATCGGCGAGGGGGCCGACCAGGAGGTGTTCCGCTGGCTGCCGCTGGCCGGCGCGCAGGCCGGGGACATGAGCCTGCCGATCGACCGGGTGGTGCTGGACCAACTGCTCGTCACGCTGCGCGGAGGCAGCGGTCGCACGGCGTAGCTTCACCACGGGCCGTCCCATCGGCCGCCCCGGTCATGCGCATCCGTTCGCTCCACGCCGCTCTCCTGGTGAGCGCGCTCGGCCCCTCGGGGGTCGCGGCCTTCGACGGCAACGGCACCCTGGTGTCGCAGGGCGTCACCCGCAGTTTCGTGTACCACTCGCCCGGCAGCAACGTGGCCCCCGGGCGGCCGCTGCTGATCGCCCTGCATGGGACCGGTGGCACGGGCGCGGGCCTGAAGGCCGGCACCGACCTGGACGCTGCGGCGGACAACTACGACCTCACGGTGGTGTACCCGAACAGCACCACCATCGGCGGCGACCTGCAGTGGAACGTGTACGCCGATGACCAGCCGGGCCATGGCGGCGTGGGCGACCCCAACGCCACCGACGACGTGCAGTTCATCAGCGAGCTGATCGACTGGTTCTGCGACGCGCACGCCATCGACGCCACGCGCGTGTACGTGACCGGCCACAGCAACGGCGGCTTCATGGTGTACCAGCTGGCACTGCACCTGGCCGACCGCATCGCGGCCTTCGCGCCGGTGGCCGGCAGCCTGTGGGGCGACAACACCTACCTGATGACCGCCTTCGGGGCCGGCTTCGTGCCGGTGCCGCTGTTCCATGTGCACGGCGATCCCGATCCGGTGGTGGAGTATCCGGACGCGGACCACGACCCCAACACCTGGAACTGGCCCCTGAGCTCCTTCGGCAGCGCCACCTGCGGCGAGGACGCCTACCTCCCCTACCCCATCTCGCCCACGGTGGACCAGCTGGTGTTCTGCGACGGCAGTGTCGGGGAGCCGGTGAACCTGATCCGCATCCAGGGGGTGGGGCATGCCTGGCCGAACGACCCGGGCTTCAACACGGCGATGAGCATCGTGGGCTTCTGCGCGGTGCGGCAACTGGCCGGGGCGGCCTGCGCCACCAGCGTGCCGGAGGCGGAGGGACCGGAGGCGCTGCTGGTGCACCCGGTGCCGGCGCGCGATGCGCTCACCTTCCGCCATCCGCCGGCCGCCGGCGCCCTGCTCACCGTGCTCGACCTCACCGGCCGCGTGCTGCTGCAGGAGCGTTCCTCCGGGGCGTCCGTGCTGCCGCTGCCCGGCCTGCGCGCGGGGCAGTACGTGCTGCTGGTGCGCGACGGGAACAGGCCCGAGCTGCGCATCCCCTTCACCGTAGGATGAGCGGGCCGGCGCTGCGGTCGCGGACTAGGCGCCGATGCGGCGCTGCACGAAGGCGCTGACCTTCTCGTAGAGGTCCTCGGGCTCGAAGGTGCGCCAGTCCACCTGGTCCAGCGTGCCGCCCAGCAGGAAGTACTGGTCGATGTTGGCGGCCTTCAGGTCGTCGCGGACGTGCTCCCTGAAGTTGAGCAGCGCGATCCAGCCGTCGCGGTCGCTCACTTCCTCGAACCACTCCTCGTAGTAGCTCTCGTCGCTGGCGTGGAAGTTGAGCACGTTCTCGCCGATGAGGATGAAGCGCCCGATGCCCTGGTCCATCAGGGGCTCCACGATGTCGCGCTTGAGGAACATGACGTCGTTGCCCAGCAGGTCGTTCCATTCGCCGATGAGCTCCAGCACGGCCCAGCCCGCGTCGTAGTCGGCGAACAGCACCTTCAGGTAGAGGGTGGACGAGCCGAACTCGTCCCACTGGGGATGGATGGCATGGTCGTACACCGCATGGGTGAACTCGAACTCGCTGTGCTCGCGGCCGAAGAAGGGCGAACGCTCGTCCTCTTCGCTGATGTAGCGGTGGCGCCAGTTCCAGAAGGGTTCGAGGGTGTGCACGACGGGGCGAAAATAGCGCGGCGCCAAGCGGTGACCGGCGGTTGACGGTGCCACGGACGCGCGGAGCGGGCGAAGTATCTTGCCCGCCCTTGTTGACCGCCATGCCGCACCACCGCCTCCCCGCCGCCCTGTTGCTCACCGCCCTCGCGCTTTCCGCGATCGCGCAGAAGCCGCTCACCAACCGCGAGATCTGGGCCTCCCCCACCTTCGCCACCGAGTTCGTGGGCGGCCTGGAGGGCATGCGCGACGGCGAGCACTACACGGCGCTGGAGGAGCGCAACGGCGCGCCGGCCATCGTGCAGTACGCCTACCGCACCGGGCAGGAGGTGGCCGTGCTGGTGGAGGGGAAGGACCTGGTGCCCGCCGGGGCCACGGCGCCCATCGACGTGGACGGTTACAGCTTCAGCGCCGATGAGAAGAAGGTGATGCTGCGCACCGGCACGGAGCCGCTGTACCGCTACAGCTACTTCGCCGAGCACCACATCCTGGACCGCGCCACGCGCACGCTGCGGCCGTTGAGCGACCCGGCCAAGGGGAAACAGCGGCTGGCCACCATCAGCCCCGACGGCAGCAAGGCCGCCTTCGTGCGCGACAACGACCTGTACGTGGTGGACCTGGGCACCATGACCGAGACGCGCGTGACCAGCGACGGTGCGCTGAACCGGGTGATCAACGGCGCCACGGACTGGGTGTACGAGGAGGAGTTCGCGCTGGTGCAGGGCTACCAATGGAGCCCGGCGGGCACACAGCTGCTCTTCCTGCGCACGGATGAGACGGCCGTGCCGGAGTTCGACCTCACGTACTACGAGAACCGCCTCTATCCGCGGGAATACCGCTTCAAGTACCCCAAGGCCGGGGAGCAGAACAGCACGGTGTCCCTGTACGTGTACGACACGCGCAACGGCGTCACCCGGGCGGTGGGCCTGGGCGAGACCTTCAACGAGACCTACATCCCCCGCTTCGGCTGGACCACCAAGGACGACGTGCTGTGGTACATGCTGATGGACCGGCTGCAGCGGACCAAGGTGCTCTTCACCGCGTGGATGGCGTATCCGCCCCCGCCGCAGATCGGCGTGATCACCAAGGAGATCTACCGCGAGACGAGCACGACCTACGTGGAGGTGACGGACGACCTGCACTTCCTGGAGGACGGCAGCGGCTTCATCCTCACCAGCGAGAAGGACGGGTGGAACCACATCCAGTGGTGCAGCATGGACGGCAAGGTGCAGCGCGCGCTGACCCAGGGCGACTGGGACGTGCTGGCCGTGCAGGGCGTGGACGCGGCGCGCAAGCGGGTGCTCTTCACCGCGAGCAAGCGGAGCCCGCGCGAGCAGGAGGTGTACGCCGTGGGGCTGAGCGGCAAGGGGCTGGTGCAGCTGAGCCCGCCGGGCGGCTTCAACGACGCGGAATGGAGCGAGGGCTTCCGCTACTTCATCAACACGCGCAGCACCGCCAGCGAACCGCCGGTGATCACCCTGCTGGACGCCGAGGGCAAGCTGGTGAAGACCCTGAAGGACAATGCGGCCCTGCGTGAGCGGATGGCGCCGTACGCCCTGCAGCCGCGCGAGTTCTTCCAGTGCACCACGGCCGGCGGCGTCACCCTCAACGGGTGGATGATCAAGCCGCCGGGCTTCAGCGCGGACAAGAAGTACCCCGTGTTCATGACCCAGTACAGCGGCCCCAACAGCAACGAGGTGCTCGACCAGTGGGAGGGCCGCGGCGGGCTGTGGCATCAGCTGCTGGCGCAGCAGGGCTACGTGGTGGCCTGCGTGGACCCGCGCGGCACCGGTCGCCGCGGCCGCGACTTCCGCCACATCACCTACGGCCAGCTGGGCAAGTACGAGACGGAGGACCAGATCGCGGCCGCGCGATGGCTGGCGCAGCAGCCGTACGTGGACGGCACGCGCATCGGCATCCAGGGCTGGAGCTACGGCGGCTACATGAGCAGCCTGTGCATCACCAAGGGCGCCGACGTGTTCAAGGCGGCCATCGCCGTGGCCCCGGTGACCAACTGGCGCTATTACGATACCATCTACACGGAGCGGTACATGGGCCTGCCGCAGACCAACGCCGCCGGCTACGACGACAACAGCCCGATCAACCACGTGGAGAAGCTGAAGGGCAAGTACCTGCTGATCCACGGCATGGGCGACGACAACGTGCACTTCCAGAACGCCGCCGAGATGGTGATGGCGCTGATCAAGGCGAACAAGCCCTTCGACCAGTTCGCCTACCCGGACAAGAACCACGGGATCTACGGGGGCAATACGCGGCTGTACCTGTATGAGCAGATGACCAATTGGTTGCTGGAGAACCTGTGATCCGGCGCGCGCAGGCGCATCCCGCCAAGGCGGGACAGGTCGTGGGCATCCCGAAGAGCCGGTCCTTGCGAGGACGGGTGGGGAGGTGATCGGTACAGGTACCCAACCTCTCCGGACCGTCACTGCGAGGTGTGTGCGGTGGGTTGTGCGAAAGGCGCCGTGGCAGTCTCCCTTTGGTGGACGGAACCAAAACGCACTGAAGCCTCCTCCTGAGCCGCGAACGCCCGCTGCGGGTGCACAAGGAGGGGCACGGGGAGGTTCCGATCCGCAGGGCTCCGGCGTGGCTGAGTTGCCACCTCCCCCACCCCCTATTTCTATGGCATTTGCAAGTTGGTTTTAAAGGGTGTGTATGGTCGGCCGGAACCCATGACGGCCCATAGATGGTGGACGATCTTGGCCCGAACTGCGTTGAGCACGCTCATGGCCGCCTTGCCTTCAGCGCGTTTGCGTTGGTAGTAGTCCTGTAGGTCCCCGGGCGTCCGTATCGCATTGAGCGCGGCCATGTGCAGCAGCGACTTCAATCGCTTGTTGGCCTTCTCGGAGACGCCTGTTCGGCCGCGGATGGAGGAACCTGAACTGAATGGGTAAGGTGCGAGTCCAGCATAAGCAAGCAGCTGTCGCGGGTTATTGAACCTGGTGAAGCCCTGGGTGACCACCAGCAAGACGCTGCTAAGCAGCGGACCAACACCGGTAACGGTCATGGCCAGTTCACGTTTGGCACGTAGCTGAGGGTCAGCGTTCAGGAACGCTTCAATGCTCTTCTCCACGCGCTTCAGTGAGCGGTCCAGTTCAGTGACCATCCGCTCACTGCAACGAGCGAAGCACGCTCGAGCTGACCCCTCCATCGCCTTCATCCGATCCCCCCTTTGCAGACGGTACTTGGCGCGCTCCTCGATGAACTGTTGGCGTATGGCCAGCAAGTCCTTCAGCTCCTGAAGGCGCACGAAGCGTTCATCCAGCAACATCGCCTTGTCCTTGAAGCGCAGCGCATACTCGGCTATCCGCCGGGCATCAACCCGGTCGGTCTTGCCCCGTTTCATGCCGATGCTTTGCTTGATGTCCATGGGGTGAGCCAACCACACCTTCAGACCGAGTGCGAGCAAGGTCTTGATCGCCCCGAAGCTGTACGAGCCTGTGGGTTCCAGGCAGATCAGCACATCCGCTGTGCAACGTCCTGTCTTCAGCCATGTGCGCATCAGCTTTGTCAGTGTCCCGGCCTTGTTCTCTACATGCGCTTCTTCCAAAAGCCCCTCCTGCTGATCCAGCAGCGCCAGATCCAAATGTTCTTTGCTCACGTCAATGCCGATCGTCCTCATGTTCGTTTTCTTTGTGGTTAGACCAACGATCTCTGGAGGGGCCGAGAACAGGTGTCCGACGCTTCAGAACTTTAACAGGCCCGCAGCCTCGGTTTCTATATGAGCCCAGGACACCCAGGTAGTAGCAGGTCCCAATAGGGGTTCAGGCCCTAGGCCTCTCCTTGCCACGGTGCACCTGCCACTTCCCTCGGTTCCCTTCAGTGATCACCTCGTAGGCAAGTATCCAGATCTTGCCGCTGCGATCCTAAAGTCCTGAGCGTGGATCGCTCCACGCGCCGGGCAAGGAGGGGTTGGGGGAGGTGGCCGCTCAGGCACGCCGGACTCCTGCGGATCGAACCCTCCCCGTGCCCTCGCTTGTGCACCCGCAGCGAGCGTTCGCTGCTAAGGAGGGGGCTTCCGTGCGTGGTGGTTCCGTCCACCTAGGGGAGACTGCCACGGCGCCGTTCGCACAACCAACCGCACGCGCCTCGCAGTGACGGTCCGGAGAGGTTGGGTACCTGTACCGATCATTCCCCACCGTCTTCGCGAAGGCGGTCTTCCGCCTGAAGCGATCTCCCCTTGCGCGCCTCAGTCTTCGTGCAGGCGGCCCGTAGCCGGCAACTCGAGGCCCGTGGCCAGAGGCTGGAGGCTGGAGGCCATGTCCACCGCTGCCGTCCGGTCGCCCCCTGCATTCTTCCTCCTCCTTCCTCCTTGATCCTCCTCCCTCCCCCATCCCGCCGCTCCCTATCTTGCTCCACCCGTGCGCCACGCTTGCCTTGCTTCCTTGCTGCTGCTGGCGCCACCGGCCCTGGCGCAGGACGGCACCTTCCAGATCCTCAAGGGCGGCAAG
>JAEUSW010000180.1 GCA_016788285.1 Flavobacteriales bacterium | reverse complement strand
CTTCAGGGCCGCGTCGATGGCGGCGCGCACGTGCTTCGCATCGCCGAAGTGGGCCACGCCCAGCTTGTGCGCGTGCTTGTGCGGCGGGCTCATCTTCCGCTGGTCCTTGGTGAGCACGGCCTGGCCGCCGATCCACATCGGTGCATCGATGGTCGTCCTCAGGCGGCGGTCCATCTCGGCCTGCAGCGCCGCGCGCTCGGGGGTGCCGGGGGCGTAGCTGAGGACGGGTTCGTTCTTGGGGATGGGAACGTGGAAGGTGGCGTTGCTCATGGCCGTGGTTCGCTGGGGCGCGAAGATACCCCGCCCGTTCAGGTGCGGGTCGTGGCACCGGTCACGGGTTGCAGTGGTCACAATGCTGCGGATCCTCGCTCACGCGGCCGTCCTCCCGGGGTACGGTGGCGAAGTGCCCGCAGGACGCGCAACGGCGAAGGTGGGCGCGGATGCTGCGGGTGGGCTGTCCGCAAAGCCCGCAGGGCAGGCCGGGCAGGGCCTCGGAGATCGCGAAGTGCACCGCGCCGCACTGCGGGCAGCAGGTGCCCAGTTCCCGGGCGAAGCGCTCGGCCGTGGTGCGGATGGCGGCCATCCGCGTGGGGTTCATCATCGCCCGGAGGTCGCTTTCCACCCACAATCCGCCGTGCGCGGCCAGCAGGCGGTGCACCTCGCCCTGCAGGGCCCTCCGGTCGGCGATGCCTTTCACCACCGTGTCGCCGCTGCGCCAGTGCTCCCGGGGTTTGAGCACCAGGGCATGTTCCGGGAAGCCCATCCGGGAGGCGAAGGCAAGCACCTCGTCCGCGGTGGTGCAGGCCAGCCCGCCGGCCATGCAGTCCAGGGTCACATGGCGGTGGGTCCAGCTGGTCCCGTCGCGCGCATCGAGCAGCACCAGCCACTCCTCGTCGCAGGTGATGAAGGGGGCGGGCGGATAGGGCACGAAGGAGCCCTCGCTGGCGATCACCAGGTCGGCCCCGCTGCGCTCGGCGCCGTGCAGGGCCTTGTGCAGCGCCGCTGTGCGCGGGTCGGTGCCGCGTTCCACCTCGCCGCTGAAGGCGCCGAAGCGGTCGGTATCGAGGTCGGGGATGGCGTTGAAGCCCGTGAGCGGGAGCGCGGTGCACAGGGCCGGACCGATGGCCGCCTCCTTGCCGTGCATGGTGGCCACCGCGAGGGTGCGGCCGGCGAACCGCCCCGGACCACGGGGGAGGGCGGTCATGTGCCTTGGACGATCGCGAGGTACACCGGCATGCCCAAGGTGATGTTCAAGGGGAAGGTGACCCCGAGCGCCATGGGGATGTACAGGCCGGGGTCGGCCTTCGGGGCCGCCAGCCGCATGGCCGCGGGCACGGCGATGTAGCTGGCGCTGGCCGCCAGCGTGGCGAACATGAACCGGTCGCCAGGTCCGGGCGTGATGGATCCGCTGAGCCAGGCCACCGCGCAGCCGTTCACCAACGGGATGAGCACCGCCATGACCGAAACGGTCCGGCCGTACCGGCGGAAGGCGTTGAAGCGCGCGGCGGTCACCATGCCCATCTCCAGCAGGAACACAGCGAGGAAGCCCTTGAAGATGTCCGTGGTGAAGGGCTTGATGCCTTCCGCTTGCCGTGTATCGGCCACCAGGCCGATCACCAGGCTGCCGATGAGCATGAGCACGCTGCCGTTGGTGAGGCTGTGACGCAGCATGTGGCCCAGCGTGGGACGATCGCCCTCCTTGTCGAAACGCATCAGCAGCACCATGCCCACGATGATCGCGGGGCTCTCCATCAGCGCCATGATCGCCACCATGTGGCCGCTGAAGGGTAGCTCCTTGGCCTCCAGGAAGCCGCTCGCCGCCACGAAGGTGACCGCGCTCACCGACCCGTAGGCCGCGGCGATGGCCCCTGCGTTCTGCACCCCCAGCTTGTTCCGGAGCAGAAAGAAGACATAGACGGGGATGGCCCCGGCGATGGCCATGCCGAAGAGCAGCTCCCCCATGAACTGCAGGTTGATGTGCTCGTGCGCCAGCTCCTGTCCGCCCTTGAAGCCGATGCTGAACAAGAGGTACAGCGAGATGAACTTGATGGTCGTGGGCGGGATCTCCAGGTCGCTGCGCACCAGGTGGGCCACGATGCCCAACATGAAGAAGAGCAGCGTGGGGTTGGTGAGGTTCGAAAGAAGGAGGGAGAGGTCCATGGTCAGGGCTACCGCGCCCGTGGCTGGGTGATGGTGAAGGCGCTCTTCAACAGGCTGGCGTTCGGCAAGGTGACCAGCGAGCCATCCGACCTGCGCACAAAGGTGAAGAAGTAGGTGATGTCCTCCAGTTCGCCTGCCAGGTCGTGCTCGTCGTCCTTGAGGATGATGTGGTCGCCGATCTTCACCGGATGCTGAAAGAACGGCACCAGGAAGGCGGTCACGTTGGACAGGATCGACATCTCGGCGAACAAGGCGACACCCAGGACCGTGAGGGCGGAGGCGGCGAACAGCAGCAGTTCGCTCTGCTTCACCCCCCATACGGCCGTGAGCCCGATGGCCAACACGAACAGCAGGAGCAGTTCGATGAGACGCATCACCTCCCGCTCCTCCTTCGACTTGAACGACGAACGGAGGATGGCGCTCCGCACCAGATGTCCGGCGAAGCGCTTGAGGAGGAGGAACGCGAGCAGGCAGGCCCCCGATCCGATGAGCTGCGTGCGCTGTTGCAGGAGGAGGTCGTCCACGGGCCTTTCGGTCCGCGAAGTAAGCAAAACTATTCTAAGGATTAAGTAATACTATATTCGCGCCGTGAACACCCCGCACCTGCACCTGCGTCCCGATCCGGCCTTGTCCTTGAAGGACCCTGAGGCCACGGAGCTCGGCCGCACGATGCTGGCGGACGGGCTGGTGTTGATGAATGAGCTGGGGCTCGAGGCGTTCACCTTCCGGAAGCTGGCCGACCGCGTCGGCTGCACCGAGGTGAGCCTGTACAAGTACTTTCCCAACAAGCAACGGCTGTTGCAGTTCTACTTCCAGCTGTATTGGCTGTGGTTGCGCCAGCTCTGCGGGCGGCACGCCGAGCGCGCCCGGTCGCCACGGGAGGGGCTGGAGCATGTGGTGGAGGCCATCTGCGGCGTGTGGCCCAAGGACCCGCCGCCGCTTCAGCTGGACCCCGGCGCGCTCCGGCGGCTGGTGATCGAGGAGGGGATGAAGAGCTATCTGCACAAGAACGTGGATGCCGACAACGCGCGACGGCTCTTCCTGCCCTACAAGGAGCTGAGCGCCTTCGTGGCCGAGCGGATCACCGATTGCCGGGCCGATGTGCCCTGGCCGCGCTCCTTCGCCACCACGGTGATCGAGATGGCCCATTCACTGCCCTTCGCCATGGAGCACCTGCCCTCGCTCACCGAACTGAGC
>JAEUSW010000091.1 GCA_016788285.1 Flavobacteriales bacterium | reverse complement strand
GTCGATGCCCACCTCCTCCAGGTCGTTGTGCTTGCCCGAGACGCGCAGGCACTTCTGGGTGTCGGCGATGCGCTTGTGCTGCGCGGGGCGGTTGCCGAGGAAGAGGTCCTTGAACTGGTTCATGCCCGCGTTGGTGAACATCAACGTGGGGTCGTCCTTCACCACCATGGGGGCACTGGGCACGATGGTGTGGCCGTGCTTGGCGAAATGATCGAGGAACTTCTGGCGGATCTGCTGGCTGGTGAGCATGGCGGGGCGAAAGCGGCCGCAAAGGTCGTACTTGGGCCGTACAGGTCGGATCCACGGGACGGGTGTCCTGTGTATTTTCACGCCCCCCATGCCCGAGCACAAGTACCGGTTCAACCCCCAGACGCTCAACTTCGAGCGGATCCGGCTGACGGCCTGGCAGAAGGTGCGGCGGGTGACGCTGGCGCTGACGCCCGGTCTGCTGGTGGGCATGCTGGGCATCTTCCTGGTGTACCAGTTCGTGGACAGCCCCAAGGAGGCCCTGCTGAAGCGGGAGAACCAGCAGCTGCTGACCCAGTACGAACTGCTGAACAGGCAGCTGAGCGAGGTGGAGGAGGTGCTTCGGGACGTGCGTCGGCGGGACGACAACATCTACCGGGTGATCTTCGAGGCCGACCCCCTGCCGGAGAGCATGCGGCGGGCCGGCAGCGGCGGGGTGAACCGCTACCGCGACCTGGCAGGCTTCGCGGGCAGCGAGGTGGTGGTGGGCACCCGCAAGCGGCTGGACGCCCTCACCCGCCAGCTGATCGTGCAGAGCGAGAGCCTGGATGACGTGGCCGCCCTCGCCCTCCGCAAGAAGGAACTGCTGGCCAGCATCCCCGCCGTGCAGCCCATCAGCAACCGCGACCTCACCATGATCAGCAGCGGCTTCGGGGAGCGGCTGCACCCCATCCACAAGATCGCCAAGTTCCACGCGGGCATGGACTTCACCGCACCGGTGGGCACCGAGATCTACGCCACCGGCGATGGCCGGGTGGAGTTCGCCGACTACGCCACCAACGGCTACGGCATCCACGTGGTGATCGACCACGGCTTCGACTACAAGACGCTGTACGGGCACCTGAGCACGCTGAAGGTGCGGCCCGGCCAGCAGGTGAAGCGCGGCGACCCCATCGGCCTGGTGGGCAACACCGGCCTGAGCGCCGGCCCCCACCTGCACTACGAGGTGCACAAGGGCGGCGAGCCGGTGGACCCCGCCAACTACTTCTTCAACGACCTGACGCCGGAGGAATACGCCCGCGTGCTCGAGATCTCGCGCAACGCCGGGCAATCGCTGGATTGATGACCATGCCGTACAAGGAGCGAACGATCGGGAAGCTGTACTGGACCATCGGGGAGGTGGCCGTGGAACTGGGGGTGAACACCTCGCTGATCCGCTACTGGGAGAAGGAGTTCGGCACGCTGCGACCCCGCCGCAACGGCAAGGGTGACCGCCTGTACACCCACAAGGACATCGACCAGCTGCGGCGCATCCACCACCTGGTGAAGGAGCAGGGCTTCACCCTCAACGGGGCCAAGGAGAAGCTGCGCGCCGCCGACGCCGCGCCCGACCGCCTGGCCGAAGTGCGCGAGCGCCTGCTGACCGTGCGCGGGGCCCTCGTGGAGCTGCGCGAGCGGATCGGTGAGACGGTGACGGCCTGAGCCCGACGCCCCTCAGAGGAACCGGCCGGGCACCAGGTAGTTCCGCACGTAGTCCGCGATGCCGTCCTCCAAGGTGGTGAAGGGCTGGGTGAAGCCCGCCTGCACCAGCTTGTCCATGCGCGCCTCCGTGAAGTACTGGTAGCGGTCGCGGATGTCGGCCGGGGTGTCGATGAACGCGATCCGCTCCTCGCGGCCCATGGCCCTGAAGGTGGCCCGCGCCAGGTCCAGGAAGGTGCGCGCCCGGCCGCTGCCCAGGTTGTAGAGCCCGCTGTGCCGGCGGTCCTCCATCAGGAACCGGCACACCGCGCACACGTCCTTCACATACACGAAATCGCGCAGCTGCTCGCCGTCCCGGTACTCGGGCCGGTGGCTGCGGAACAGCTTCATGCCACCGCTGGCCGTGATCTGGCCGTAGGCATGGAAGACCACGCTGGCCATGCGGCCCTTGTGGTATTCGTTGGGGCCGTACACGTTGAAGAACTTCAGCCCGGCCCAGAAGTAGGGCTTTCGCTCCTGGGCCAGCGCCCACCTGTCGAAGTCGTTCTTGCTCTCGCCGTACGGGTTCAGCGGGTGCAGCCGGGCCGGCAGGGTGTCGTCCACGTCGTCGTAGCCCAGGGCACCGTCGCCGTACGTGGCCGCGGAGCTGGCGTACACCAGGGGGATCCCGTGCTTCACGCAGGCCTCCCACATGCGCTGGCTGTAGTGCAGGTTCAACCGGTCGAAGATGGAGCGGTCGAACTCCGTGGTGTCCGTGCGGGCGCCCAGGTGGAAGATGAACTGCACGGAGCGGTGGTTCTCCTCCAGCCAGGGGAAGAAGTGCTCCCGGTCCACCTTGGCGGTGAGCGCCTTGCCGGCCAGGTTGGGCGCCTTGTCCGCGCGGCTGAAGTCGTCCACGGCCACGATGTCCTGCCAGCCCGCACGCAGCAGGTCGCCCACCAGCGCGCTGCCGATGAAGCCCGCAGCCCCCGTCACCACGATCATGGCGGCAAAGTAACGCACGCCCGCCCCGGCCGCCGCTCGTTACCTTCGCCGGGCACCGAACATTCGGGTGCCCTCCGGCATTCCTCGCGCATGCCCCTCGTGCACATCACCCGCCGCGAACGCTTCAGCGCCAGCCACCGCCTGGCCCGGCCCGACTGGAGCCTGGAGAAGAACCTGCAGGTCTTCGGCAAATGCGCCAACCCCAACGGGCACGGCCACAACTACGACCTGTGGGTGACCGTGAAGGGCGAGCCCGACCCGGAGACCAGCTTCGTCATCGACCTCAGCCTGCTGGGCCGCATCATCAAGGACCGCGTGATCCAGTTCGTCGACCACCGCAACCTCGATGTGGACGTGCCCTTCATGCAGGGCCGCTACAGCAGCACGGAGAACCTGGCCATCGCCATCTGGGAGCAGCTGGAGGCGCCCATCCGGGAGGCCGGCGCCGCGCTGCACTGCGTGAAGCTGCAGGAGACCGAGAACAACCACGTGGAATACCATGGCGCGTAAGCCCGCACCCAAGCCCCGCCGCAAGCGCACCGCCGCCCCCGACGGGGAGCATGAGCCCCAGGGCGAAGGCTACGAGCGCATCGACCTCTACGACGCCCAGGGCATCCGCCGCATCAGCGGCCACTACGGCGACATCCTGAAGGCCATCGGCGAGGACCCCCGGCGCGAAGGGCTCAAGAAGACGCCCGAGCGGGTGGCCAAGGCGCTGCAGTACCTCACCCACGGGTACGACCTGGACCCGGCGGCCATCCTGCGCAGCGCCATGTTCACCGAGGCGTACAGCCAGATGGTGCTGGTGAAGGACATCGAGGTGTACAGCATGTGCGAGCACCACATGCTGCCCTTCTTCGGCAAGGCCCACGTGGCCTACATCCCCGACGGGCGCATCACCGGCCTCAGCAAGATCCCCCGCGTGGTCGACGCCTTCGCCCGCCGCCTGCAGGTGCAGGAGCGCCTCACAGACCAGATCCGCGACTGCGTGCACGAGACCCTCCGCCCCCTCGGGGTGGCCGTGGTGCTGGAGTGCGCCCACCTGTGCATGCAGATGCGCGGGATCCAGAAACAGAACTCGGTGACCACCACATCGGCCTTCACCGGTATCTTTCTCACCGATCACCGCACCCGCGAGGAGTTCATCAAGCTCACGAGCGCCAACCTCCACTGACCATGGAACAGAACAGCTTCACCCCGCCCCTTCTCGGCACCCCGGATGTCGCCAGCGTGCGCACCTTCCTGGCCAACGTGTTCAGCTACATGGCCCTCGCCCTGGTGATCAGCGGCGTGATGGCCTGGTGGTTCGGCACCGACCCGGCCCTCTTCCAGCTGCTCTTCGACCCCGCCACCGGACGGCAGACCTTCCTGGGCTGGGTGGTGCTGCTGGCGCCCCTGGGCCTGGTGCTGCTGATGGGCGGCCTCGTGCAGCGCATGAGCGGCATGGCCCTGCTGCTCACCTTCCT
>JAEUSW010000013.1 GCA_016788285.1 Flavobacteriales bacterium | reverse complement strand
GTCTGGTCGTTGCCCGCCGCGCCGGCGCTCGTGTAGGCACCGGTGTTCACGGTGATGTCATCCCCGATCTCGGGTTGGTTCTCGGACGCCTCGATGGTGGGTTGCGCCAGGAGCGGGGCGCCGATGAAGGCCAGAAGGGAGAGGGTGAGGGTGCGCTGCATGGGGATGCCGGAATAGGGTGGCGCAAGGTAGATGCGGTGACCGGTACTTTCGCTGCCCCGCGGAACCGTCCGCCCGCACCCATGCGCCACAGCGTCAGCGACCTCACCGCGGTGATCCGCGACCGCCGCACCATCCAGCCCAAGGACATGAGCGACCGCGTCGTGCAGCGCGACATGGTGGAGCTCGTCCTGTCCAACGGCACCTGGGCGCCCAATCACGGCATGACCCAACCGTGGCGGTTCATCGTCTTCTCCGGAGATGCGCGCCAGCGGCTGTCCGCCTTCATGGGTGAGGAGTACACGCGCATCACCCCGCCGGAGAAGTTCATGCCGCGCAAGCACGAGAACGCCGTGCAACGGCCGCTTCAGGCCAGCGTGGTGGTGGCACTGGGCCTGGCCCGCGACCCGCGCGGAAAGATCAGCGAGCTGGAGGAGCAGCTGGCCGTGGCCTGTGCCGTGCAGAACATGCACCTCACCTGCACCGCCTATGGGCTGGGCGGCTTCTGGGGCACCGGCGCGGTGGTCACCGGCGATGGCATGCGGCGCTTCCTGGGCCTGGCCGACGGCGACCGGTGCATGGGCCTGTTCTACATCGGTTACCCGGCGGTGGATTGGCCCAAGGGCTACCGCAAGCCCCTGCCCGATGTGATGTCCTGGCAGGAGCGCTGACCGCTGCATCCATCGGGCGTTCGTCCCCCTCCATCCCCGTTCCGGCGATCCGGACCCTGCACTGGTCGATGGTCCGGGCCCGACCGCGCCCCCCGGGTATCTTCGCCACCCTCTCACGCGTACACACGCCCGCATGCGCGCGCTCCTGCACGTGTCCCTTCTGTTGGCCGGCCTCACGGGGCGGGCCCTCGCCGCTGTTCCGCCCGGCAGCGACACCCTGCGCACCGACACCCTCACCGCCCTGGTGATGTACGGCGACCGCACCCTTTCCGAAGGCGAAGCGCTCACCGACGACCGGCTCGATGCGATGCTCGATTCCCTGTGCGCGCTCACCGACCCCCCGGCCGACCTGCTGCGCGACCTGGCGCTCTACAAACGGATCCGCGGGCTCGACGAGGGCGGCATCATCCAGCTGATCGACTCGCTGTTCGAGCTCGACACCGTGCCCTACGCCCTGATCAACGAGATCAACCTGTACAGTGCGCAGATGCCCACGCAGGGCGAGGTGGACCGCGGTGGCCTGCTGGCCTGGCTGGACGACCCCACGCACGACATCAGCGGCCTGTACGCGGATTGGAACACGCTGGCCGTGCACGCCACCACCCCGGCATCGGCCGCCCACGACAGCGTGCTCCTGCTGCAGCTCATCGACGCTGAAGCGCACTGCGGCTTCACGCTGCCGGTGAACGGTCCGCTCACCTCGCGCTTCGGCTGGCGCGACGGCCGCCCGCACAACGGCATCGACCTGGACCTGGAGGTGTGGGACAGCGTGCGCACGGCCTTCCCGGGCGTGGTGCGCCATGCCGGTGTGCAGAACGGCTACGGCCGCGTGGTGGTGGTGCGCCACTACAACGGCCTGGAAACGTATTACGCGCACCTGCACCGCTTCAAGGCGAAGGCCGGCGACGTGGTGGACGCGGGCGATCTGATCGGGCTGGGCGGCAGCTCCGGGCGCTCTTCCGGCAGCCACCTGCACTTCGAGGTGCGCTTCCGGGGCATGCCCCTGGACCCGGGCCGCATCATCGATCTGAGCACCGGTTCCCTGCAGGCGGACACCCTGGTGATCAAGCGTTCGCGCCATGCCTACGCGGCCTATCCGAAGGGCACCCACTTCCACACGGTGACGAAAGGTGACCATCTTTACGCCATCGCCGAACAGTACGGCACGTCCATCCAAGCCCTGTGCGACCTCAACGGCATCACCCGTCGCTCCATCCTTCGGGTGGGACAACAGCTGCTGGTGGACGCCCGGTAGAGGGC
>JAEUSW010000320.1 GCA_016788285.1 Flavobacteriales bacterium | reverse complement strand
ACGGCAGGAAGAGATCGGCCTGCGCGCGGTTCGCAGCGCCGGTCCAACGCCTCAGGGCAGCTCGCAGCGCCAGATGCTGTGGCCCTGGCCCACATCGTCGTGCTCCTTCACCACCCGCAGGCCGGCCGCGGCGACCAGGGGGGCGAAGTGCTCGGCCCGGTACATGCGGCTGTTGCCGTTGGCGATGGCGGTGAAGTAGAGCGAGGTGGCCGCCAGCGAGAACGAGGCGGCTTCGAACCGCTGCCGGTCGATGAAGGTCTCCATGATGTACAACGGCATGCCGGGCCGCATCACCGCGCGGGCCTTGCGCAGGATGGCCACGATCTCGTCCTCGCCGAAACAGTCAAGGAACTGGCTCATCCAGATGGCGTCCGCACCTTCCGGAAGCGTGCTGGTGGGGTCGAGCATGTCGGCGGCCACGGTGGTGAGCCGGTCGCCGAAGCCGGCCGCCTTCACATTGCGCTCCACCTCGCGCAGCTGGCCCGGCAGGTCCACCACCATCATCCGCACGTTCGGGTCGTGGCGAAGGCAGCTCAAGGCCCACTTGCCCGTATTGCCCCCCACGTCCATCACCACCTTCGGATGGTCGCGGAACACGATCTCCAGCGCGGGCGGGAACGAATGGTCGCTGTAGAAATGATCGAAGTGGAACCAGCTGCTGCGCACGTGCTGCGGCAGATGGGCCAGACCCTGGTACACCGTGGGCCAATCGCCGAAGACCTTCAGCCCGGCCGGGCGGCCCTCCACGAGCGCCTCCTCCAAGTGCGCCAGGCCCGCGAAGCACACATCACCGGTGAAGTCCATGTTCACCCGCGTCATGTCGTCGAAGGCCAGCATCACGCCGGTCTTCGTCAGCACCATCCGGTCGTCCTTCATCGCCAGCACGTCGGCGGTGAGCGCCATGTCCGTCAACACCATCACCGCATAGGGCGACAATCCCGAGGCCCGGGCCATCTCCTCCCGGGTGAGACCGTTGGTGCCGGAACGGGCCAGGGCATCGAACAGACCCTTGCGCTGCATGATCCAGCAGGCCTGGAACACCATCGGGCCGAAGGCGATGCGCTGTGCGGCGGCCTTCGCCTCCACTGCGCTCAGTTCCTTGCGCGCCACCCTTTTCGGCCGTGCCGTTCGTGCCATTTTCGTCATGTTCCGTTCAACGTTCACTGAAGTTTCTTGCGGATGCCCTTGAGCTGCTCGTGCACCTTGATCACCGTGGAGGCCCAGAAGTTGCGCAGTCCGGCCCCTCCAGGTGTCGCGCTGACGCGTTCGGTGTGAAGCACCTGGCGGGTGGACATGTCGAAGAAGGTGACGTAGTAGTCGCCCTTCAGGGCCTTGCCATCGTAGGTGATGGCGATGTACACCATGCCGATGCCGGGCCGGTCATCGGTCTTGTATCGCGACACCAGTTCCTGCACGCCCTCGGGCTGTAGCTCGGGTTTGTTCCACACCTCGGGCACCGACACGGCCATGTTCACGTCCTCGACATAACTGGTGAACATCTCGCAGTTCTTCACCTTGATGTGCGGGCACGGCGTGTACTTGGCCGATTCGCTCTCGAAGAGCATGTTCCACCGGTTGAAGAACGTGGCACCGGCCTGGTCCAGCGGGCCGAACTCGTAACGAGGGGTGAACCTCGCGGCCGAATAGTCCACGCCGATCCAGGTCAAACCGACCTTGTCCGCCAACAGGTCGGCCAGGGAGCTCTGTTGGGCGCGGGCAGCAGGGATCAGGATGAAGAGGAGCAGAGCGGACCCGAGTGTTCTCATGGCTGGTGGCGATGCTTGTCGCGTCGGTCGATGAACAGGTGGGGCTTGCGGCTGTCCCGAGGCCATTTCAGCGTCTCGATGGCGGCGCCAGGCAGGGTGGTCATCCGGGGCGCCACGCGCAGCGTGGACCTCAGGTGCTCGCGAAGGACGTCCAACGCATCACCCTCCAGATCGACCAGGACCTCCAGGTCGTCCCCCCCCAGTTCGTCCGTGGTGCAGACGACGACGAAGGTAGGGATCACCGGCATGGCGTTGATGGCGTCGAGCACCTGTGCGGGGAAGAGGGTGGTGCCGCGCACTTTCAGGCGCTGCTGGCGCCGGCCCAGCACCGGGCCCAGGTGCAGGCCCCCACCTCCTCCGTCCATGGCCCCGTCGTACCGCACACAGATGTCGCCCGTACGGTAGCGCAGCAGCGGCATGGCGCTCACGTGGAAGGGGGTGACCACCACCTCGCCGGCCTGGCCGTGCCCGACAGGGCGGTCGTGCTCATCGAGCACCTCCACCAGCATCAATTGGGGCTGCACGGCGTGGCCGCTGCCTTCCCGCGTTTCCGTGCAGGCGGTGGCCATCTCGGTGCTCGCGTAGGTGCCCAGCAGCTGGATGTCCCATCCTTCCTTGATGCGCCGGCCGAGGTTGTTCCATCCGCCGTCGGGGTCGTGGATGGGCTCGCCGATGCAGATCGCCCGGCGCACCGTGCTGCGTGCCGGGTCGATGCCGTGCGCCCGCGCATGATCGATGAGCTTCACCAGGAAGCTCGGGACCGTCACCAGGGTGGTGGTGCCGAACCGGTGGATGCTGTCCCACTGAAGGGCCGCCGCTCCCGGGCCCACGCGCACCAAGCCCGCACCGAGCGCACGGGCGCCCAGGAAGTAGGCCAGGCCCGCCATGAACCGGCGGTCCAACGTGGTCATCAGCTGCACCACGTCGTCCGCCGTCACCCCGGCCATCAGTAGCGAGTTGTGCTCGTTGGCCGTGAGGCGCTCCAGGTCGGGCTCGTCGAGCAACAGGGCCACGGGCTTGCCCGTGGTGCCCGAGGTGGTGACGTGGTCGATCACCGCGCGTCGTTCCACGCAGAGCAGCGCGTCGCCGGCGGCCTCCAGGTCGGTGTTGCGGGTGAACGGCAGCCGGTGCAGGTCCCCCACGCCGCGGATGTCGCCGGGGTGCAGGTCCAGCTCGCGGAAGAGCCGGCGGTAATGCGGCGACCGCTCGGCCAGCCGGTGCACATGCTCGCCCAGCAGGCGGTCCTGCAGGGCGATGAGGGCCTCGGCATCGAGGCCGTGCGGCAGCATCAGTTCGGGTCGCATGCGGCCAGGGCCTTCTCCAGTTCGCGTCGTTCGGCCATGCTGGCCACAGGGCGCGCCAGCGCCTCGCGGAAATAGCCCGCGGCCCGTTCCCGGTCACCGAGCGCCTGGTACCAAAGGCCCAGGTCGCTGTAGGTGATGGCGTTGTCGGGATCGGTGCGCACGTAGGCCGCCTCATCCTCGGGGCTGAGCCTGTAGGGGCGTCCGGTCATGCGCCGCTCCAGCAGGGCCGCCCGCATGGCCCGGTGCCACACCAGGTCGCTCATGGCGGGTGAACCGAGCAGAGTGTCGGCGGGCAGGGTCTCGGGGCGATGAAGGGGCACGTCCGCGGGGGTGTCGTGGGCAAAGATGGTCCGCAGGTCGTAACAGCGGAAGGCGCCGAGCGTGTACGGGCCTGTGCCCAGCCAGAGGCGTCGGTCGCCGGGCTGCATGATCACGCTGTGGTGGGCGATGAGCTGGTCGATGGCCATGGGGTTGCCCAGGCCCACCGGCTGGCCTTCGGGGCCGCGCCGTTCGCGCAGGATGCGCGCCGCATCGACCGGGGTAAGCGGTGGCCCGGTGACCGTGAGCGCCCGCATCCGCCGGAAGCGCGCCATGCTGTCGCTCTCGCGCAGGTTGGCCTGGTTCACCGCCGAGCCGAAGAAGGTCTCGCTCTGGTAGTGGTTGGCGCACACCACCAGCCCGTTGCCGGGGTCGTGCACCCCCATGCCGTCCGGCGCCTTCTCGATCACCACCGCCCGCCCGTCCCTCGCCGAGCCCACCAGGATGCTCTCGCTGACGAAGACCTCGCGGCGGGCGGCGATGGCGACGGCCTCGTCCACCGTGGCGGCATGCTGCAGGATCTCGCGCGCCAGCAGGCTGATGGGCGTGCGCGCGCCGGTGGGCAGGGCCGAGCGCGAGGCATTGATGGTGACCGTGAGCCCCTCGAGGTTCATGCCGCTCACCGCGCCCAGCATGCCGGCCCAGGTGACGATGACGAAGGGGTGGCCGCTGTCCGGACGCATGGCCAGCACCAGCTTGTCGCAGGCGAACTCCTCGCCCAGGTGGAAGTCGAAGTTGCGGCCGATCAACAACTGGCCGTCCGCGGTGCGCTCGCCCCAGGCGGCGAAGCTGGTGCAGCCCACGAAGGCCAGGTCCTGAAGCGCATGTCCGATGTCGTGGGCCGCATGGTAGTTCAGCGCGCGCTCGTAGCCGGTGCCGATCACATCGAAGGCGGGGTCGAAGGC
>JAEUSW010000173.1 GCA_016788285.1 Flavobacteriales bacterium | reverse complement strand
GGTGCCGATCGCTCGGCGTTGCTTTCGTTATCCGTTGAATACGCGTTCCAGTTTCACCCCGCGCTGGCGGCTCACCATGTTGGCGTCGCGCATGCTCATCAGGGCCTCGATGGTGGCCTTCACCACGTTGTGCGGGTTGCTACTGCCCTTGCTCTTGGCCAGCACGTCGGTGACCCCCACGCTCTCAAGAACAGCGCGCATGGCGCCGCCCGCGATCACGCCGGTACCGTGCGCCGCTGGCTTCAGGAACACCTGCGCGCCGGCGAACTTGCCCTCTTGCGGGTGCGGGATCGTGCCCTTGAGCACCGGGACCTTCACCAGGTTCTTCTTGGCGTCGTCGATGCCCTTGGCGATGGCCTCCTGCACTTCCTTGGCCTTGCCCAGGCCGTGGCCCACCACGCCATTCTCGTCCCCCACCACCACGATGGCGGCGAAGGTGAAGGTGCGGCCGCCCTTCGTCACCTTGGTGACGCGGTTCAGGGCCACGAGCTTGTCCTTCAGCTCCAGGTCGCTGCTCTTGACTTTCTTGACGTTCGTTTCAGACATGTGCCGGGTTGATCAGAAGTTGAGGCCTGCCTCGCGGGCGGCTTCGGCCAGCGCTTTCACGCGGCCATGATAGAGGTAACCGTTGCGGTCGAAGACCACTTGCGCGATGCCTGCGGCCTTGGCCTTCTCGGCGATGGCAGCGCCCACGATCCTGGCCTGCTCGATCTTGGCGATCCCGCTGGCCTTCTTGTCCTTGAGCGATGAAGCGCTGACCAGCGTTCGGCCGCCCTCGTCATCGATGATCTGGGCGTACATGCCCGTGTTGCTGCGGTAGACCGAAAGGCGCGGGCGCTCCGGGGTGCCATGCACCTTCTTGCGCACCCGTGTCTTGATCTTCGCTCTGCGTAGTTCCCTGCTGAATGCCATGGCTCAATGGTTATTTGCCTGCAGCCTTGCCAGCCTTGCGCCGCACCACCTCGCCCACGAAGCGCACGCCCTTGCCCTTGTAGGGCTCCGGCTTGCGCAGTGAACGCAGTTTGGCGGCCACCTGGCCGATGAGTTGCTTGTCCGCGCTCTCCAGGCGGATGATGGGGTTCTTTCCTTTCTCCTGCGCCGCCGCCACTTTGATCTGCGGGGGCAGCACCAGCGTGATGCCGTGCGAGAAGCCCAGCGCCAGCTGCAATTGCTGGCCCTTGGTGGTGGCGCGGTAACCTACGCCCACCAGCTCCTGCTCGATCACGAATCCTTCGCTCACGCCCTTCACCATGCTGGCGATGAGCGCGCGGTAAAGGCCGTGCTTCGCACGGTGCGGCTTGGCGTCCGACGGACGGGAGATGGTGACGACGGCCCCGTCCTTCTTCACCGAGATGGCGGGATCGACGGCTTGCTCCAAGGTGCCCTTGGGACCTTTCACGGTCACCAGGTTCTTGTCGCTGATGCTGACCTCAACGCCTTTCGGCAGGTCGATGGGTGCGTTTCCGATGCGGCTCATGGTTCCTCGGTCTTAGCTCACGTAGCACAATACCTCTCCGCCCACGTTCAGCGTGCGCGCCTCCTTATCGGTGACCACGCCCTTGCTGGTGGAGATGATGGCCACGCCCAGGCCGTTCATCACGCGGGGCAGCTGCTCCACATGGGCGTACTTGCGCAGGCCGGGCGTGCTCACACGGCTCAGCTCGCGGATGGCGCTCTGGCGCGTCTGCTGATCGTACTTCAGGGCGATCTTGATCAGGCCCTGCTTGCCATCATCCTCGGTCTTCCACGAAAGGATGTAGCCCTTGTCGTAGAGGATTCGCGTGATGTCCTTCTTCAGGTTGCTCGCGGGCACGCTCACCACCTTCTTGCGCGCCGTGATGGCGTTGCGCAGGCGGGTGAGGTAATCGGCGATGGGATCGGTGGTCATTTTCCAGGTATCGTTTTCGTTGGGGCGTGGAGCTTCGCGCCCTTGCTACCAGCTGCCTTTGGTTACTCCGGGGATCTTGCCCTCCAAGGCCATGTTGCGGAACATGTTCCGCGAGATGCCGAAGAGGCGGATGTAGCCGCGCGGACGCCCGCTGATCTGGCAACGGTTGTGCATGCGCACTTTGCTGCCGTTGGCGGGGAGCTGCTGGAGCTTCTCCCACTCACCGGCCTTCTTCAACGCGGCGCGTTTGGCGGCGTACTTCTCCACCATGCGTGCGCGCTTGCGCTCGCGGGCTTTCATGCTTTCCTTGGCCATGGTCGCTTGTTGCTTATTGCTTCTTGTCTGCGAATGGGAAGCCGAAGGCGGTGAGCAGGCTCTTGGCCTCTTCATCGCTGTCGGCGGTGGTCACGAACGTGATGTCCATCCCCTGGATCTTGGTCACCTTGTCGATGTCGATCTCCGGGAAGATGATCTGCTCCTTCACGCCGAAGGTGAAGTTGCCGCGGCCGTCGAAGCCGCTCGGCTTCACCCCGCGGAAGTCGCGTGTGCGGGGCAGGCTCACGGAGATGAGGCGATCGAGGAACTCGTACATCTTGTCGCCGCGCAACGTCACGCGCGCGCCGATGGGCATGCCCTTGCGCAGCTTGAAGTTGCTGATGTCCTTGCGCGAGGTGGTGGCCACGGCCTTCTGGCCGGCGATGCTGGTCATCTCGGTGAGGGCGTTCTCAACCACCTTCTTGTCGCCCACGGCGCTGCCGAGGCCCTGGTTCAGGTTGATCTTCACCAGCCGGGGCACCTGCATGGCGGAGGTGTAGCCGAACTCCTTCTTCAGCGAAGGAGCCACCTCGTCTCTGTATTTGGCGCGGAGCCTGGGTACGTAGCTCATGGCTTAGGCCTTTGATTTCTTGGTCTTCACGTAGCGCTCCAGCTTGCCTTCCTTGTTCAGGCGGCGTCCCACACGGCCGGCTTCGCCGGTCTTCGCGTCGATCAGCATCAGGTTGCTGAGGTGGATGGGGCCTTCCTTGTCCACGATGCCGCCCTGGGGGTTGGCCGTGGTGGGCTTGCTGTGCTTCTTGTTGATGTTGAGGCCCTCGACGATGGCGATCATGCGGTCGCGGTCCACCTCGAGCACCCGCCCCTGCTTGGTGCGGTCCTCGCCGGCGAGCACCTTCACCATGTCGCCTTTCTTGATGTGTGTCTTCTTCTGCATGGCTCAGAGCACCTCGGGTGCGAGGGAAATGATCTTCATGAATTTCTTCTCACGCAGCTCCTTGGCCACCGGACCGAAGATGCGCGTGCCCTTCATCTCACCTGCGGCGTCGAGGATCACCACGGCGTTGTCGTCGAACCGGATGTAGCTGCCGTCCTTGCGGCGGGTCTCCTTGCTGGTGCGGACGACCACGGCCTTGTGCACGGTGCCCTTCTTGGCCTGTCCATTGGGCATGGCATGCTTCACGGTGACCACGATGGTGTCGCCGATGCGCGCGTAGCGCTTGGCGGTGCCGCCCAGCACGCGGATGCAGAGCACCTCTTTGGCGCCGCTGTTATCGGCCACGTTGAGTCTGGATTCCTGTTGGATCATGGGTGCTGCGGATTACTTGGCGCGTTCAACGATCTCCACCAGGCGCCAGCGCTTCAGCTTGCTCATGGGGCGCGTCTCGGCGATGCGCACGGTGTCGCCCACGTGGGCCTCGCCCTTCTCGTCATGCGCCATGAACTTGCTCGAGCGCTTCACGAACTTGCCGTACTTGGCGTGCATCACGCGACGCTCGACGGTCACGGTGATGCTCTTGGACATCTTATCGCTGGTGACCACGCCGATGCGCTCCTTGCGGAGGTTGCGCTCGGCGGCGGTGGTGTTCTCGGTGCTCATTTCGCAGTGAGTTCGCGCTTGCGCAGTTCGGTGAGGATGCGGGCCACTTCCTTGCGCTTGGAGCGCAGCTGCATCGGGTTCTCGATGGGGCTCACGGCGTGGCTGAAGCGCAGCTTGGTGAGGCCATTGCGCTCCTCCTGCAGCTTGTCCTGCAGCTCCTGCACGGTGAGGTCGTTCAATTCAAGTCCTTTCTTCTTCATGGCGCTGGCTTATTGGCCGTCGTAGTCCTCGCGGGTCACGAACTTGGTGGGGATGGGCAGCTTAGCCGCCGCCAGGCGCAAGGCCTCCTTGGCCGTGGCGCTTGGCACGCCATCCACTTCGAAGATGATGCGGCCGGCATGGCACACCGCCACCCAATGGTCCAGTGAGCCCTTGCCCTTACCCATGCGCACCTCGGCGGGCTTGCTGGTCACGGGCTTGTCCGGGAACACCTTGATCCACACCTGGCCTTCGCGCTTCATGTGGCGCGTGAGGGCCACACGGGCGGCTTCGATCTGGCGGCCGGTGAGCCACACGCTCTCCATGGCCTTGAGGCCGAAGGATCCGAGGCTCACGCGATGACCGCGCTGGGCCGTGCCCTTCATGCGGCCCTTGTGCATATTGCGCCGCTTGCTGCGCTTGGGTTGCAACATGGCTGTTAGCTGTTACGGTTATTTCCACCACGGCCGCCACCTGCGGGCCCACGGCGATCTCCTCCACCACCTGAACGACGGTCACCACCGGGACCGCCAGGGCCACGACGATCGCCACGATCCCCACCGGGGCCACGGCGATCACCGCCGCGACGGTCAGGGCGATCGCCCATGGGACGTCCACCACCGGTGGCCGCGCCCTTGGGCTGGCCCATGTTCGGGCTCAGGTCGCGCTTGCCGTACACCTCGCCGCGGCAGATCCAGCACTTCACCCCGATGCGGCCCATCTTGGTGTGGGCCTCGGTGATGGCGAAGTCGATGTCGGCGCGCAGGGTGTGCAGCGGCACACGGCCATCGCGGTACTTCTCGGTGCGGGCGATCTCGGCGCCATTGAGGCGGCCGCTCACCTGCAATTTGATCCCTTCAGCGCCCATGCGCATCGTGCTGGCCACGGCCATCTTCATGGCGCGGCGGAAGCTGATGCGGCCTTCGAGCTGGCGTGCGATGCTGTCGGCCACGAGGCGCGCATCCAATTCAGGACGCTTGATCTCGAAGATGTTCAGTTGCACGTCCTTGCCGGTGAGCTTCTTCATCTCCTCACGGAGCTTGTCCACTTCGGCGCCGCCCTTGCCGATGATGACGCCGGGGCGCGCGGTATTGATGGTGACGGTGACGAGCTTCAAGGTGCGCTCGATCACGATCCGGCTCACGCTCGCCTTCTTCAGGCGAGCCATGAGGTAGGCACGGATCTTCTCGTCCTCCACCAGCTTCTCGGTGTAGTCGTTGCCGCCGTACCAGTTGCTGTCCCAGCCTTTGATGAAGCCGAGGCGCTGCCCGGTAGGATGTGCTTTCTGTCCCATGGTCTGTTCTGTCTCGGTTAGGCCTGCGCGGGCGCTTTGGCGTCGACGATGATGCTCACGTGGTTGCTCCGCTTCTTCATGCGGTAGGCACGGCCCTGAGGGGCGGGCAGCATGCGCTTGAGGCCGCGGGCCTCATTCACCTGCACGCTCTTCACCACGAGGGCGGCCTCATCGGCCTTGCGGCCTTCGTTCTTGGCCTCCCAGTTGGCGATGGCGCTCATCAGCAGCTTCTCCAGGTCGCGGCTGCTGTGGCGGGTGCTGAAGCGGAGGATGCCCAGGGCCTTCTCCACTTGCTCGCCGCGGATCAGGTCGGCGACCTGGCGCATGCGGCGCGTGCTGGTGGGCACGTTGCGCAGGTGCGCGACGGCCACGTTCTTCATGGCCTCCTTGCGGGCCACGGCGGCGAGGTGCTTACGCTGTCCCATGATCAGTTGCTCTTATTGCCGCTGTGTCCGCGGAAGGTGCGCGTCGGGGCGAACTCGCCCAGCTTGTGGCCCACCATGTTCTCGGTCACGTACACGGGGATGAACTTGTTGCCGTTGTGCACGGCGATGGTGAGGCCTACGAATTCGGGCGTGATGGTGGAGGCGCGCGACCAGGTCTTGATCACGTTCTTCTTGCCCGAGGCCTGGGCTTCGCCCACGCGCTTGGTCAGCTTGTAGTGGACGAACGGCGGTTTCTTGAGTGAACGGCTCATGTGCTGCTATGATCAGGCGCCCTTCTTGGCGTTGACGCGTTCGAGGATGAAACGATTGCTGCGGTTCTTCGGCTTCCGGGTCTTCTTGCCCTTCGCCAGCAGGCCCTTGCGGCTGCGCGGATGGCCACCGGAGGCGCGTCCCTCGCCGCCGCCCATTGGGTGATCGACAGGGTTCATGGCCACGGCGCGGGTGCGTGGACGACGGCCCTGCCAGCGGCTGCGGCCGGCCTTGCCGCTCTTCTGCAGCATGTGCTCGCCATTGCCCACGGTGCCCACGGTGGCCAGGCTGGCCACCAGCACCATGCGCAATTCGCCGCTCGGCATCTTCAAGGTGGCATAACGGCCCTCGCGCGCGCTGAGCTGCGCGAACGTGCCGGCGCTGCGCGCGATGGCGCCGCCCTTGCCGGGCTGCAGCTCCACGTTGTGCACCACCGTTCCCAGCGGGATCTCGCTCAGCGGAAGGGTGTTGCCCACTTCAGGGGCCACGCCGGTGCGTCCGCTCAGGATGGTCTGGCCCACCTGGAGGCCGTTCGGCGCGAGGATGTAGCGCTTCTCGCCATCCGCGTAATTGAGCAGTGCGATGCGCGCGCTGCGGTTCGGATCGTACTCGATGGTCTTCACCGTGGCCGGGATGCCGTGCTTGTCGCGCTTGAAGTCGATGTCGCGATAGCGCTGCTTGTGACCGCCGCCGATGTAGCGCATGGTCATCTTGCCCTGGTTGTTGCGGCCACCGCTCTTGGTGCGGCCAGCGGTCAGGGATTTCTCCGGAACGTGGGTCGTAACGCCCTCGAAGTCGGTGATCACGCGGTGGCGCGTGCCGGCGGTGACGGGGTTCAGCTTGCGGATGCCCATGGCTTAGATGCTGCTGTAGAGGTCGATGGTGTCGCCGGCCTTCACGGTGATGATGGCCTTCTTGGTGCTGGCGGTGCGGCCGCGCAGGATCAGGCTCTTGGTGTAGCGCGTGCGGCGCTTGCCGTGCGTGATCATGGTGCGCACGCCGGTCACGGTCACGTTGTACTCCTTCTCAACGGCCTGCTTGATCTGCACCTTGTTGCTGTCGCGGGCCACCACGAATCCGTAGCGGTTCTCCTTCTCGCCCTGCGCCGTCATCTTCTCGGTGACGATCGGTCGGATGATGATCTGGCTCATGGCTTACTTGGTGAGGATGGCTTCCAGCGGCGCGATCGCGTCCTTGGCGATCAGCAGCCCGTTGGCGTTCATGATGTCGTAAGTGCTCAGCTCGCTGGCCACCACCACGCGTGCGCGCTGCAGGTTGCGGCTGCTCAGCAGCAGGTTCTGGTCCTTGGCGGGCACCACCACCACGGCTTTGCGGCTGCCCAGCTCGAAGGCCTTGAGCAGCGCGGCGAACTCGCTCGTCTTCGGCGCGGTCATGGCGGCGCTGTCCAGCACTTTGATGGCGCCGTCCTTGGCCTTGTAGGTGAGGGCGCTGCGGCGGGCCAGGTCCTTCACCTTCTTGTTCAGCTTGAAGTGGTAGTCGCGGGGCTCGGGGCCGAAGGCCTTGGGTCCGCCGGGGTACAGCGGGTTCTTGATGGAGCCCTTGCGCGAGCCGCCCGTGCCCTTCTGGCGGTGCAGCTTCTTGGTGCTGCCGCTCACCTCGCTCTTGGTGAGGGTCTTCGAAGTGCCCTGGCGCTTGTTGGCAAGGTGCTGCTTCACGTCCAGCCAGATGGCGTGGTCGTTGGGCTGCTCAATCGCGAAGACCGCGTCGCTCAGCTTGGCTTTCTTGCCGGTGGACTTGCCGTCCTTTCCGTGGATCTCGAGTTCCATGTTACTTCCAGATGATCACGTAGCTGCCCTTGGCGCCGGGAACGGTACCGCGCAGCAGCAACAGGTTCTTGGATGCGTCGATCTTCACCACCTTGAGGTTCTCGGTGGTCACTTTGTTCCCGCCGGTGCGGCCCGCCATGCGCATGCCTTTGAACACGCGGCTGGGGTAGGAGCTGCCGCCCAGCGAACCGGGAGCGCGGCTCCGGTCATGCTGTCCGTGGGTGGCTTCGCCCACGCCACTGAAGCCGTGGCGTTTCACCACGCCCTGGAAGCCCTTGCCCTTGCTGTTGCCGGTCACCGTCACGAAGCTGCCCTCCTCGAAGAGGTCGAGCCCCACGGTGTCGCCCAGCTTCAGCTCGGTCTCGAATTCCTTGAACTCGTGGGCCCTCTCCTTTGCGGTGGTGCTCGCCTTCTTGAAGTGGCCGGCGTCGGGGGCGTTCACGCTCTTCGCGCGGCGCTCACCGTAGGCTAGTTGCACGGCCTGGTAGCCGTCCTTCTCCACCGTCTTCACGTGCGTCACCACGTTGGGGCCGGCCTCGATCACGGTGCAGGCCACAAGGCTGCCGTCCGCATCGTAGAGGCTGGTCATCCCGATCTTCTTTCCAATTAGTCCGCTCATGGCTTTGCTGTGCTATCGGTCAGACCTTGATCTCCACGTCCACGCCGCTGGGGAGCTCCAGCTTCATCAGCGCATCAATGGTCTTGCTGCTGCTGCTGTAGATGTCCATCATGCGCTTGTAGCTGCAGAGCTGGAATTGCTCGCGCGCCTTCTTGTTCACGTGCGGGCTGCGCAGCACGGTGAACATGCGCTTGTGGGTGGGCAGTGGGATGGGACCGCTCACCACGGCGCCGGTGGTCTTCACCGTCTTCACGATCTTCTCGGCGCTCTTGTCGACCAGGTTGTGGTCGTACGACTTGAGCTTGATCCGGATCTTCTGGGTCATGGACTCGCGGATTAGGCTGAAACTTTACCACGCACCTTGGCCAGCACGGCTTCGGTGATGTTGTTGGGGGCGTTCTCGTAATGGCTGAACTCCATGGTGCTGCTGGCACGGCCGGAGCTCATGGTGCGCAAGCTGGTCACGTAGCCGAACATCTCGCTCAGGGGCACGGTGCCCTTGATGGCTTTGGCGCCGGCACGGTCCTCCATGCCCTGGATGGTGCCGCGACGTCGGTTCAGGTCGCCGACGATGTCGCCCATGTTCTCCTCGGGCGTGATCACCTCGATCTTCATGATCGGCTCCAGCAGCACGGGCTTGCACTTGGGCACAGCGCTGCGGAAGGCGGACTTCGCGCAGATCTCGAAGCTCAGCGCGTCAGAGTCCACGTTGTGGAAGGAGCCGTCGTACAGCGTCACTTTCAGGCTCTCCATGGGGAAGCCCGCGAGCACGCCGTTCTTGAGCGAGGCCTCGAAGCCCTTCGCCACCGGCTGGATGAATTCCTTCGGGATGGCGCCGCCCTTGATCTCGTCGATGAACTCCAGGCCGGTCTTGGTCGGATCGGTCTGCGGCTCGATGCGCACATGGATATCGGCGAACTTGCCTCGGCCGCCCGTCTGCTTCTTGTACAGCTCGCGGTGCTCCACCGTGCCGGTGATCGCCTCCTTGTACTTCACCTGCGGCGCCCCCTGATTGCACTCCACTTTGAACTCGCGCTTCAGGCGGTCCACGATGATCTCCAAGTGCAATTCGCCCATTCCGCTGATCACGGTCTGGCCGGTGTCCTCATCGGTGTGCACCTTGAAGGTGGGATCCTCTTCGGCCAGCTTGGCCAGCGAAGCGCCCAACTTGTCCAGGTCGGCCTGGGTCTTGGGCTCCACGGCGATGCCGATCACAGGCTCGGGGAAGCTCATGCTCTCGAGCACGATCGGATGCGCCTCGGCGCAAAGTGTGTCGCCGGTGCGGATCTCCTTGAAGCCCACCGCCGCGCCGATGTCACCGGCTTCGATGCGCTCCACCGGATTCTGCTTGTTGGAGTGCATCTGGAAGATGCGGCTGATGCGCTCCTTCTTGCCGCTGCGCGTGTTGAGCACGTAGCTGCCCGCTTCCAGCACGCCGCTGTAGGCGCGGAAGAAGGCGAGGCGGCCCACGAAGGGGTCGGTGGCGATCTTGAAGGCCAGGCCCGCGAAGGGCTCATCGGGGTCGGGCTTGCGCACGGCCTCCTGCTCGGTGTCGGGGTTGGTGCCGATCACCGCGTCGATGTCCAGCGGGCTGGGCAGGTAAGCCATCACCGCGTCCAGCATGGTCTGCACCCCTTTGTTCTTGAAGGCGCTGCCGCAGAGGATCGGCGTGATGCTCATGCTGATCGTGCTCTTGCGGATGGCGTTCATGATCTCCGCCTCCGTGAGGGAGTTGGGATCATTGAAGTACTTCTCCATCAGGCTGTCGTCGCTCTCGGCAACAGCCTCGATCAATTTGTCGCGCCATTCCTGCACGGTCTCCTTCAGGTCCTCGGGGATGGCGATCTCGTTCCAGGTCATGCCCTGGTCCGCCTCGTTCCACACCATCGCGCGGTTGTTGATCAGGTCAACAACGCCCTTGAAGTCGGCTTCAGCGCCGATGGGCACCTGCAGCGGAACGGGGTTCGCGCCGAGGCGCTCGCGGATCTGAGCAACGACATTGAAGAAGTCCGCGCCGCTGCGGTCCATCTTGTTCACGAAGCCCAGGCGCGGCACCTTGTACTTATTGGCCTGGCGCCACACGGTCTCGCTCTGGGGCTCCACGCCGCCCACGGCGCAGAACAGCGCCACGGCGCCGTCGAGCACGCGCAGGCTGCGCTCCACCTCCACGGTGAAGTCCACGTGGCCAGGCGTATCGATCAGGTTGATCTTGTACTTGTCGCCACGGTAGTTCCAGCTGGTGGTGGTTGCCGCGCTGGTGATGGTGATGCCGCGCTCCTGCTCCTGCTCCATCCAGTCCATGGTGGCGGCACCGTCGTGCACCTCGCCGATCTTGTGGACCAGGCCGGTGTAGTACAGGATGCGCTCGGACGTGGTGGTCTTGCCGGCATCGATGTGCGCCATGATGCCGATGTTGCGCGTGTATTTGAGGTCGCGGGCCATGTGGCTGTGCTCGTTGGCTTAGAAGCGGAAGTGGCTGAAGGCCTTGTTCGCTTCGGCCATTTTGTGGACTTCTTCTTTCTTCTTGAAGGCGGCGCCCTCCTCCTTGCTGGCGGCGAGGATCTCGTTGGCGAGCTTTTGGGCCATGCTGCGTTCGTTGCGTCCGCGGCTGTAGCCGATGAGCCACTTCATGGCCAGGCTGCGCTTGCGGTCGTCGCGCACCGGCTGGGGGATCTGGAAGTTGGCACCGCCCACGCGGCGGGTGCGCACCTCCACCTGGGGGGTCACGTTCTGCAGGGCCTTGCGCCACACCTCGAGGCCGTCCTCACCGCTCTTCTCGCCCACGATGTCGATCGCGTCGTAGAAGATGTCGAAGGCCTTGCTCTTCTTCCCCGAGTACATCAGGTTGTTCACGAACTTGGTCACCAACACATCGCCGAACTTGGGGTCGGGCAGGGTGGTGACGTACCGGTTGGTCGTGGTCTTGCGCATGACGGCTTACTTCTTGGCGGCGGGCTTGGCGCCGGGCTTGGGACGTTTGGTGCCGTACTTGGAGCGGCGCTGGTTGCGGCCCTCCACGCCGGCGGTGTCGAGCACGCCGCGCACGATGTGATACTTCACACCCGGAAGGTCCTTCACACGTCCGCCGCGCACCAGCACGATGCTGTGCTCCTGCAGGTTGTGGCCTTCGCCACCGATGTAGGCGATGACCTCGTACCCGTTCACCAGGCGCACCTTGGCCACCTTGCGGAGGGCCGAGTTGGGCTTCTTCGGGGTGGTGGTGTACACCTTGGTGCAGACGCCGCGGCGCTGCGGGCAGCTGGTCAGTGCGACCGACTTGCTCTTGTACTGCGCCTTTTCGCGCCCCTTGCGGATGAGCTGCTGGATGGTAGGCATCGGCTCGTTTTCTCTTGTCTTTCAGTTGTTTCCGCCCAGTTTGGGCGCGAAAAACGGGCTGCAAAGGTAGCTAACCCGGCCTTTCAACCAACTCCTGTTGAAGGAATTTTCCGGCCAGGGCCGGTGACCAGGCTCCGGATGACCCTGCCATCGATCGGGTCTGATGGTCTCAATATGCTGAATGTCAGTGCGATGAATGATCCTCTGGTCCGGGGTCTGCCGAGGTGCGACCGCATCGTCCAGGCGCATGCTCGACGGTCACGGGGAGAGAATGATCTACCTTCGCATAGTATCAAATGATATTATCATGATCTCCTCCGCGTACACGTTCTACACCTTCCACAGCCGGATGCTGAACCTGTTGACGACCATCCATCACCGGCTGGGCGAGGTGCAGGCCCGGCACCTGCACACACCGCTCCCCGAGCTGTCCAAGGCCTACCGGGTCAGCGCGGTGCATGCGATGATGGCCTTGGAGGGCAGCGCGCTGGACCCCCTTCCCGTGGCCGAACTGGTGAGCCGCCCACGGGCCGCGCCGGACCAGGCGACCCTGGAGGTGTTGAACACCCACCGCGCCTTGGAATTGCTGCCGGCGCTGGATCCGCATGCCATCGGTGACCTGCGGCAGGCGCACGGGGTGCTCATGCACGGACTGGCGCTGGATGCCGGCCAGTTCCGCACCGGCCCGATGGACGTCCTGTACGGCGACCCGGTGCCCCTGCGTCGCGCCCCGGCCGATGACCTGCCCGTGCAGGTGGCCGAGCTGCTGCACATCGTGGAGAACGACGACACACCTCCTGTGATCGTGAGCTGCATGCTGCACTTCGCGCTGGTGTACCTGCGGCCGTTCAGCGCGGGCAACGGCCGGCTGGCGCGCTTGTGGCAGCGACGGGTGCTGATGCGGCATTGGCCGGTCTTCGCCTACCTGCCGGTGGAGGCCTTCATCCACCGCACGCAGCCGGCCTACCAGGCGGCCTTGGAGTATGCGGACCGCCAGGGTGACTGCGGCGGCTTCATCACCTACATGCTGGAACGGATCGATGAGGCCCTGGCCGAGCTGCTGGCCATGCCCGACCCGGTGCGCGGTGGTGCCGAGCGGGTGACCGGTTTCCTGCAACTGGCGCCCCGGCGCTGGTTCCACCGGAAGGACTACCGCGCGCGATACCCCGAGCTCAGCACGGCCACGGCCAGCCGCGACCTCCGCGACGCCGTGATGCAGGGGCGGCTGGTGCGGGAAGGCGTGGGCAGGAACGCGCGGTACATGCCGACCGGCTGACCGGCCTCAGCGCACGATCGTGCTTCGACCGACCCCACGCTCAAGGCCATCGGGCCCCACGGCGGTCACGTGTACGGATTGTGCCGGCAGGTCGTCCACCGGGATCCGGGTGAGCGGCTGCACCAGGGCCACTTCGCGGAGCAGGCGCCCGGCCTGGTCGCGCAGGCGCACCACGGTGCCGGTCGGCGGATCGGTGGTCCAGGCCACCATCAGGTGGTCGGTGGCGGGGTCGGGCCAGGTGCGCACCCCTGGCAGCGCCAAGCTGGGCGGAAGACCCACGGCGCTGGTCCGGCGCGCCAAGGTGTAGTCACCGGGCTGCAGGCCATCGGCTTCGATGCGCCCGGTGCGGTCCGTCGGGCTGTTCAGGATGGTGCGGGTCTGCTGGGGCCAAAGGCTCCAGGGGAAGTGGGCGTTCGGCCGGTGGAGCAGCACCAGGCTGTCCTCGTGGAAGGGCAGGCCGGGCAGGTCCTCCATCAGGCCCACATCCAGACCGCCCGCGCTGTTGGCCCGGCCATCATAGCCGATGCGGGCGCGGATCTGCGTGCCGGGCGCGAAGGTGCCATGCACCCGCCACCAGCGGTCGGGCGAAGGCATGTACAGGAACGGTTGGTCCGTCCAGGCATCCGCAGCCGTCCAGTGCTCCTCCACGCGCACAGGGGTCGGAGAGGGAACGCTCTGGGCGATCAGCATGAGGTCCGCCTGCTGAAGGTTCACGGTACCCGGTCCGGTCAGCGTGTCCTCCACGGCGGTCACCGCCTGGCTGATGCGGTCGTCCGCGTTGAGCAGCACGTCCACCGGGGCGAAGGGGACATCCACCGTGAACGAGGTCAACGCACCGCCCAGAGGCACGGGGTCGTTCGGGCTCCATCGATCGCCCGTGGTGCTCACGAAGGTCACCGTCATGGGCACATCGGTGTACAGGTGCTGTGCGGCCCGGAGCTTTTGTTCGACATGCACGGTGGTGGCGTACGGGCCACCCTGTGGCGCCACGGCGAAGGAGTCCACCTCGAATCCCGCCCAACCGGGCTGCAGGATCCAGTCGTCGAAGAAGGCGGTGAGGTCCTGCCCGGTGGCGGCGGAGAGGTGGTCGCGCAGCTCGGTCGTGGTCACCGGCCGGAAGGCGTAGGCGTCCAGAAAGTCGGCGAGCCCGTTGCAGAAGGCCGTTCCGCCCAGGTAGCTCCGGAGCGTGTGCAGCACGTCCGCCCCCTTGTTGTAGCTGTGCTCCCCGTAGGTGTGGTCCTGGGGTACATCGGCCAGCGCGTAGTGCGCTCCACCGTCCTCCCAGTGGCAGCGGCGCAGCATGGCGTAGTGGTTGGCCCGCACGGTGCTTCGGTAGCGGCCGGGTCCATGCACGGCCTCGAGGAACAGGTAGCTCAGGTATTCGGCGAAGCCCTCGTTGATGTACATCTCCTCGGCCCGTGCGCAGGTGACCAGATCGCCGAACCACTGGTGGGCGAGCTCATGGGCCATGGTGGCCTCATACTGTGTGGAGCCGTCGGCGATGAAGTCGGGATAGGTGATGTTGGTGCTGTGCTCCATGGCGCCGCGGCTGGCCAGGTGATAGCCGATCCTGTTCCAGCGGTAGGCCCCGAAGCACGATTCGAAGCGGTCGAAGGCATCCTGAAGATGGATGAACGATGCACGGAGCTGGGCGGTGTCGCCGGGCAGGGCCGCGAGGTCCACGGGGATGGTGTCGCCATCGATGCTCGTGAACCGGAGGTGAACCTGGCGGTAGTTGGCGGCGGCCACCGAGGCCAGGTAGCTGGGGATGGTCTCCTGGAGCTCCCAGTCGGTGCGCACGGTATCCCCGCCCAGCGCGGAGGTGCCCAGCAGGCTCCCGTTGCACCACACGGTGCGTCCGCCGCTGGTGGTGACATGGAAGCTGAAGGCGGACCGCTCCACGAAGTTGTCGAAACAGGGGAACCAGCTCCGGCCGTAGCTGTGGGGCTGGCTGGTGAAGGCCACCCCCAGGTTGTAGAGGTACTGGCTCTCCAGGTAGAAACCGCCGAAGTTGCTGGGGTCGGTGGCGGGTTCACCCTGGTAATGCACGGCGATCTCGACCTCGTCGCCGGGTCCGTAGGGTTGGCCAAGGTCCACGAGCAGGGTGCCGGCGGTGTGGGTGAAGGGGAGGTCGAGACCGTTGGCGTCGAGCACCGAGTCCACCGTGAGGTCGATGAGGTCGAGCCGGATGGCCTCCACGGCAGGCACCAGCGGGGCGAAGCGCAGCACCGCATGCGCCGAGATCCGGTCGTTCGCCCAGTCGGTGAGGTCGAGGTGGATGGCGGTATGCAGGATGTCGATGCTGTCGCTGCGCTGGTCCTGCAGGCCGCTGCGCTGGAGCGTGACGGCACCGGTGCGCTTGGACTCCAGGCAGGTGGTCTGAGCGGAGGTGGAGACGAGGGCGAAGGTGGCGGCGAGCAGCAGCAGGGGGCGCATGGGGGTGGGGTGCGAACGAAGGGCGGGTCCGGGCTGTTCCATCCGTGGTCCCGGGCCGTTCATCATCGCCCAAAGCTAACCGGGCGAAAGCCGACGATCGCATGACCATCGAAGGCGGACAGGATCCCTACTTTTGAGAACAAGCCTTGTGATCCCACGGACCTATGAAGCCGAGCACCGAACTGCATGACCTGGTCCGCTCGCTCACCAAGAGCGAGAAACGCTTCTTCAAGCTGCACAGCACCCTGCAGGCGGGCGACAAGAACTACCTGCGGATCTTCGATGCGGTGGACAGGCAGCGCACCTACGATGAGGAGGCGCTCAAGCGGCAGTTCGCCAAGGAGACCTTCATCCGTCATTTCCCCTCGGAGAAGAACCACCTCTACAAGTTGATCCTGAAGGCGCTGCGGGCCTATCACGCGGAGAGCACCATCAGCGGCATCCTCAAGCAGGAGATCAAGAACATCGAGATCCTGTACGACAAGGCCTTGTACAAGGAGTGCAACAAGCTGCTGCACAGGGCCAAGCGGATCGCGCGGGAGAACGAGAAGTTCTACTACCTCTTCGAGCTGCTCAACTGGGAGAAGATGCTGCTGGAGGAGGCCTACGAGAGCGGGGAGTTCACCAAGGACCTGGATGCGCTGATCGCCGAGGAGAGCGAGGTGTTGGAGAAGCTGCGGAACCTGGCGGCGTACCACATCCTGTACAGCAAGATCAACTACGTGTTCCGCAGCGGCGGATACGTTCGGAACGAGGAGGAGCATGCCATGGTGGAGGAGATCGCGCAGCATCCGCTGATCGTGGGCAAGAACACGGCGTTGAGCCACCGCGCGGCCACGATCTGCTACTACACGCAGGGGTTCTGTGCCTGGGCCAAGCGCGATTGGCGCACGAGCCTCACGAAGTTCCTGCGCGTGAAGGAGATCCTGGACCGGGAGAAGGCCCTGCGCGCCGACCTGGCCAAGCGCTACATCCGCACGCTGCATTACATCATCAACGCGCAGATCGAGCTGGGCGAGTTCAAGGGAGCCCGGGAGCACATCAAGCTCATGCGGGCCATGACGGACGAGCCGGCCTTCGGCGGCATCCAGATCGCCGTCCAGGTGTTCAACGCGAGCTACCTCAGCGAGCTGCGGCTGCTGGACCGGATGGGTGAGCACACCAAGGCGCTGGAGCTCGTGCCGGCCGTGCTGACCGGTTTGGAGGAGGAGGGGCCCCGCCTGCACAAGGAGCATGAGCTGGAGTTCTGGTGGGCGTTGAGCTGCGCCTATTTCGGTGCCGGGGAGATGAACAAGGCCCTCTTCTGGCTGAACAAGCTGCTCAACGACACGGAACCCACGCTGCGCCAGGACCTGTTCACCTACGCACGCCTGTTCAACCTGGTGGTGCACTACGAACTGGGCAACTTCGACCTGCTGGAGTACATCGTGCGCAGCACCCATCGCTTCCTGAGCAAACGTCATCGCGCCAACGAGACCGAGACGGTGCTGATCGACCACGTGAAGCGCCTGGCGCGCGCCACGCAACCCGCGGTGCGTCGCGACCTGCATCGCAGCCTGCATGAACGGTTGAGCGAACTGATGGAGGACCCGCAGGAGCGCCTCGCCCTGAAGTACTTCGACTTCATGGCCTGGAGCCTGTCGAAGGTGGAGGGCATCACCTACAGCGAGGCCGTGCAGCGCGGTGCGCGCAGCGGCGTCCAGGTCTGATCGTGGTGTGCGGTCGCTCCGACGCACGATGACGGCCCCGCGGGCGTGGGCCGGTTCAACGTCCTGAGCGCCGGAGCTCCTCCCAGTACCGGTGGTGCATGCGGCGGGCCAGGTCCAGCAGGTCGTCCTGGGTGATGCGCTCCCCGTGCAGCTGGATGGGCCGCCTCTCCTCGAAGACCCGCCCCTCCTCATCCACGGTGTATACGCCCGCATAGGGAGGGAGCGCGATGGGCTGCGGCTTGCGGTACACATCACAGGGCATGGCGAAGCAGAAGAAGTTGGGTCGCCGACAGGTGGCCTCACCCCGCGCTCGCCGCTCCTGCTCATGGGCTTCGGACCGTGTGAACTGCACATCCGATGGCTTCACCTGGAAGCATCCGTTGAGCAGCATGCCTTGGCTGTGCTTGGGCTTCAGCAGGTCGTTCCGCAGGTCGTTCCGGCTCACCTTGATCTCCACCTCACAGACCTGACCGTCCCGGGTCACGGTCAGCAGGTCGCTCTCCCAGCTGTAGTAGAGGACGTTGGGCGTGATCCACTGGTGCCCCAGACCCTGGGCGAACAGGCGCATGTGCCAGGCGATGTCGGCGGCGGTCATCACGGGCCACAAGGCTACGAACCCGGGCAGGTCCATGGACGAGCCCTACCTTTTCGCCATGTCCGGCAAGCACCTTCTTGTGGCCGCATTCCTGGTGGGGGCCCAGGTCCTCCTGCGAGCGCAGCCGGTGGATGTGGTCGTGGATGAACCGGACCCCCTGAACAAGGTGGTCGAGGTGGTATCGCTGCGCGAACTGCGGGAGCACCTCACCGCAGTACCCGGCATCGGTGGCGAGGTGCCCGGCATGGACCTGATGGCGGAGTGTGACCCGGTGCATGCTTCGCTCGATGCGGCGCTCAATGCGAGCCGCCAGCTCGTGGACAGTGGCTGGGTCAAGGTGACCGGAACGGATACCGACAGCCTGCGCTCCGCGCAAGGCGTTCACTGGGTGCGGCTCCACCTCATCGCGCGTCCTGAACTGAAGGATGCACCGCTCCTGTTGAGGGTGGCCAGCGGGGTCCCGTTCGAGGTGTTCGTGAACGGCGTTCGCTCAGGCGGGGCCTACGGCGCGCCCCTCCGGGTCGGCAACACGCTGTTGCCCGGGTCCGATTCGCTGCCGGTGGTCGAGGTCCCCGTGCGTTTCGCCGCCGATGGGCAGGAGGAGGTGATCGCTCTGCGGCTGTTGGGAGCGCCAGGGAGCAGCCTCCGGCGTTCGGGGCTGCGTGCCACGCTGCATGCGGCCGACCTGGCGTATGCGGTGCAGCGGACCACCTTCCACTACGGCATCTTCATCGGCATCAACGCGATCATTCTCGTCCTTTCCCTGCTGATCTGGTCGGATGACAAGCGGGACCGGGGCTGGGGTCTGCTGGCCCTGTTGTCGCTCGCGTCGGTGCTGGCCACGGTGGCCGAGGTCGGCGGGGAGCAGCGTCTGCTGGGCTTGCAGGACGGCACGGCGGCCGCGTTCGATGCGCTGGCGACGGTGCTCGTGCCCTGGCCGCTCTTCCTGCTGATCATGGTGCTCCGCCACCTGCGCGGCGAACTCCCCGAACGGGTCGCACGGCGGTTCACGTGGATGGTGGTGGCGATGACCTTGTCCCTGCTGGCCTTCGTGGTCGGCGTCCAGGCCGGCCTGGCCAGCACCGAGGACGGTCTCACCTTCACGGATACCAGCATCGCCCTGGTGGTCGGCGCGCTGCTGGGCGGCCTCGTCATGGCGTTCGGCATGGGCTGGTTCACGATCGAGGTGGTGCGCTCGGGCATCCGGCTGCTGCGGTCCGGCGGAACCGAGCGCTGGGTGGGCGCCGGAGCGGTGGCCTCCCTCCTGCTCACCCTGCTGCTGCAGGTGGTCAGCGAGTTCACCGGCATGGCGGTGAGCGGCTGGCTGTCCACGCTGGCGGACTACTGCGCGTATGTGGCGGTTCCCGTGAGCGTGGCGGTGTACCTCGGCATACGGTCGGCGCATCACAACCGCCTGGTGGCCCGACAGCGCGACGAACTGGACGCGGAGGTGAAGGAGCGCACCGCCGAACTGCGCACCGAGAAGGAGCGGTCGGACGCGCTGCTGCTGAACATCCTGCCCGCCGAAGTGGCCGAGGAGCTGAAGGCCAAGGGTGCCGCCGATGCGAAGCACTTCGACCAGGCCACCGTGCTCTTCACGGACTTCCGCGGCTTCACGCAGTTGAGCGAGCAGGTGGGTCCGGCCGAGCTGGTGCAGGAGCTGAACGCCTGCTTCAAGGCCTTCGACGCCATCATGGGCAAGTACCGCATCGAGAAGATCAAGACCATCGGCGACTCGTACATGGCCGCGGGCGGGCTGCCCGACCCCACGCACGGCGGACCGGCGGAGGTGGTGCACGCAGCGCTGGAGATGCAGGACTTCATGCGGCAGCACAAGGCCGAGCGTGTCGCTGCGGGAAAGCCCTTCTTCGAGATGCGGGTAGGCATTCACACCGGCCCCGTGGTGGCGGGCATCGTGGGCGTGAAGAAGTTCCAGTACGACATCTGGGGTGACACGGTGAACACGGCGAGCCGGATGGAGAGCAGTGGCGAGATCGGCAAGGTGAACATCAGTGAGGCGACGTATGCGCTTGTA
Organism: Flavobacteriales bacterium; assembly: GCA_016788285.1. Taxonomy (GTDB): domain Bacteria; phylum Bacteroidota; class Bacteroidia; order Flavobacteriales_F; family PHOS-HE28; genus PHOS-HE28. The sequence goes on along the minus strand of JAEUSW010000173.1, from coordinate 4,078 downwards.
AAGGATGCCGTTGTCGGTTCTCCGTTGTCCGTTGTCGGTCGGGGCGACGGAAGCCTGCCAAGCGACAACCGACGACCGACAACTGCATTCAGCTTCACCCCCCGCGGCAAGGTGCAGGCCAAGGGCAAGGGCGAGATGGAGATGTACTTTGTTCAACGGAGCTCCGACGGCGCATAGGCGAACAGCGTGAGCCGAAGTGGCACAGGAGCGCAGCAGCGATGCCCTGAACGCAGGGGGACGGGGTCACACCAACCCTTCACGCACCGCCTTGCTCACCGCACCGGCCACGCTCTTCACCTGCAGCTTCTGGTAGATGTGGCTCACGTGCGTGTTCACCGTGGCATAGCTCACACCGCACTTCTCCGCGATCATCTTGTAGCTGTAGCCGTCCACCAGGTAGCGCAGGATCTCCACTTCGCGGTCGGTGAGGCTGAAGTCAGCGGCGCTGGCCGCGCCGCTACCGCGCTGCGCGAAGAGCTTGAGCACCTTGGCCGCCACCACCGGTGTCATGGGCGCGCCACCCTGGGCCACTTCGAGGATGCCATCGATGAGCTTGGTGGGTGAGGTCTGCTTCAGCAGGTAGCCGTTGGCTCCGGCGAGGATGGCGTCGAAGATCTTCTCGTTGTCCTCGAACACCGTCTGCATCAGGATCTTCACCTCGGGGAACTGCTTGCGGATGAGCTGCACCCCCGCGATGCCGTCCACATGCGGCATGTCGATGTCCATGAGCACCACGTCCGGCGTGGTCTGGGCGATGTGGCGCACCACATCCCGGCAATCGGGCCAGCTGCCCACGTGGGTCATGTGCTCCGTGCTGTCGATGAGCAGTTGCAGCCCCTCACGCCGCTTGGCGTTGTCGTCGAAGATGGCCACCCGCAGATCCATGCCTTGCACGCCGCAGCGGAACGATCGTCCGGCGCAGGCGTGGCGCAAAGCTATCGAGGCCTCTCTCCGCCCGATGTCATTGGTTCCAATGACCTTCACTTCGCACCCGGCACGAACCGCAGCTCCACCGCCGTGCCCTGGCCGGGCGCGCTGGTGATGATGAGGTCACCCGGGATCTCCGCTGCACGCTTGTGCATGTTGCCGAGGCCGTTGCCGCCGCCCACGGCACCGTTGATCGCGTTGGGGTCGAAGCCCCTCCCGTCATCCACCACGCGCAGCACGACGGACGATCGGTCGCGCAGCAGCTCGATGCGCAGGTTCGCACAGTCGGCATACTTCATCGCGTTGTTGACGGCCTCCTTGAAGATGAGGTAGAGGTTCTTGCGCTGCGTCATCTCCAACCGCCGCACCTTCAGCTCCTCGTCGGCGTGCAGGTGCAGCTTGCATCCGCGCGCTTCGGTCACGCTCACCGCGAAGGCGTGCATGCGCTTGATCACGCTGGCCAGGTCGTCGTTGTCGGCGTTCACGGCCCACACGATGTCGTTCATGGCCTCCAGCACCTGCGTGGTGCTGTCGGTGATGCGGCCCAGCAGATCGCTGGCCTCGGGGGCCCTTCCCTCCGCCTTCTTCTGCGCCACGCTGCTGAAGAGCGATACGCTGCTGAGCGTGCTGCCGATCTCGTCGTGCAGGTCGCGGGCGATGCGTTCGCGCACGCGCACCACCTTCACGGCCTGTGCCAGCCGGTAGCGATAGAAGGCGTAGAGCGCGCCGAAGAACATGACCAAGGCCGCGATGCGGAACCACCAGGTGCCCCACCAGGGCGGGGTGATGATGAGCTGCATCACCGCCCCGCGCTCATCCCACACGCCGGCGCTGTTGCGGCCCTGCACACGGAAGGTGTAGGTGCCCGGGTCCAGGTTGGTGAACGTGGCCTCGTGCTGGGTGCCCACTTCCACCCATTTGGTGCTGAAGCCCTCCAGGATGTACCGGAAGGTGTTCTTGAGCGGCGCGGTGTGGTCCATGCAGGCGAAGGAGAAGGTGATCATGCGCTCGCTGTACGGAAGCGTGATGGAGCGCACGAATTCGATGGGCGTGGGCAGTTCGAACACCTCTCCCGGCGCCTTGAACGCACCGGCCACCGCCACCGCCTTGCCCACGAGCTTCATCCCCGTGATCACCGTGGGCGACGCGGCATAGCTGGTGTAGAAGTCCTCGGGGTCGAAGTGGAAGGCACCGCCCATGCCCTCGAACCACAGCCGCCCATCGCTGGTGCGGGCGCAGGAGTACCGGTTGAACTCGTTGCTCGGCAGGCCGTCCTCCGTGGTGTAGGTGACCACCGCTCCGGTGCGGGGGGCGAACCGGCATAGCCCCTGGTTGGTGCTGACCCACAGGTTGCCGCGCTTGTCGCTGAGGATGCCATACACCACGTTGTTGGGCAGGCCCTGGCGCGTGGTGTACGCCGTGAAGGTGCCGGTGCGCAGGTCCAAGCGGGCCAGCCCACCACCGCTGGTGCCCACCCACAGGATGTGCGACGGCTCGGCCGGGTCGGCGCAGGTGGCGAACACCATGTCGTTGGGCAACGAACGGGGGTTCCCGGGGTCGTGCCGGTACACCGTCCAAACGCCGGTGGCCGGGTCCAGACCGAGCAGGCCGCCCACCGTGCCCATCCACACCGTGCCGTCGGGCAGGTGGGTCATGGACGCTACCGCCAGGTAGTCCATCGACCCGAAGGTGATGGGGGGCGGGTAGCGCCGGATGATCGCGCCGGTCTCCGCATCCAGGTGGGTGATGTACCGCACGGTGCCCTTCAGATCGATGGAGACCATCCATACGGTGTTGTCCAGCCCGGGGAACAGGCCATCATCCACCGTATCCTGCGCCATGGAGGGCACCAGCGTGACCCGATCGCCCTCCAGCACGCACGCGTGCTGCTGAGATCCGGAGCCGCTCTTCACGGTCCATACCCGCCCGCGCCTGTCCACCACGCCCCGGGGACCAAAGCCCTCGGGCACCAGCGCAATGGTCGCTCCAGGCGACAGATGGCCCGGACGCAGGTGCTGCATCGTGTTCGCCCGCTGTGAGCGCCTTGTTATTGCCTGGCCCGCCAGGTCAGCCGGAAAGATCCCATGCACCTCACCGACCTGGAACACCTTGAAGCGTTCGCTGCGCACGTTCCAGCGGAAGGCGCCGAAACCGGCCGAATTGAACCAGATGGTGCCCGCAGCGTCCTGCAGCACGGCTTGGAGGCGGCCTACTTCCTGAACATGGCCGGCGGCATCCCCTTCCGGCAGCACGAACTCCTCCGGTCCGTTCGGCAGGGTGGCCCGGTAATAGAGCGTATCGCTGCTGCGATACCAGAGCCTTCGCCGCTGGTCGAGCAGATCGAGCGACGCAATGCCCCGCGGTGTGGACCGGAGCGTGTCCACCAGCAGGTGCTCCCCGGCGGCCAGGCTGGTGATCCAGCCCGACTCCGCGCAAAGCACCCGCCCCGCAACAGCATCGTTGAGGAGCCAGTTACCGATCGGTTCCGCGGGGTTCCGGATGCTGCGGTACGGGCGGTCCATCGTGCGGATGGCATCCCCCGGGGCCGAACGAACGCATCGGATGGTGTCGGCATTGCCGAACCAGGGCTCGCCTTCGGGACCGGTGATGACCAAGGTATTTTGAAGCGGTATGATGGGCGGCCTCAAGGTGCGCGGATCCACCAGCACCGGCCGACCGGGCCGCCGGGGCTCCACCACCCCCACCTGCCCCGTGTTCGTTCGTGTCCAGATGCGCCCGTGCCGGTCCTGCATAAGGCCCATGGCGCCTTTCGCTTGATCTTCCGAAACGATGCCCTCCACGCGCACATGGGAGAAACGACCCGTGCGCGGATCGTAGCGGTCCAGGCCGAAGGGCAGCAGGCCCACCCACAACCGGCCCTCGCGGTCCACCAGCAGGCTCGTGATGTGGTCGCTGGCGATGCTGTTGGTGTCCTCGTCGAGGTGCCGGAACACCGTGAACCCATAGCCATCGTACCGCGCAAGGCCATCCTTGGTACCGAACCACAGGTAGCCCGTGCTGTCCTGCACGATGGACGAGACCAGGCCCTGTGGCAGCCCGTCGGCCACGGTGATGCCGTCCATGGACAGCCGCACGGTATCGGGTTGCGCCAGGGCCGGTGCGCCGCGCGCCACGGCCGCAAGCAGCAGCA
>JAEUSW010000097.1 GCA_016788285.1 Flavobacteriales bacterium | reverse complement strand
GTTCTGAGTGTGCGCAGTATTGGTTGTGCAGAACACCGCCGCCATAAGCGCCGCCGCATGCATGAAACCATGCTTAGTGTGGGCCGTGTAGGTGGTGTTCATCGTGTTCGTAGTTCGTATCGGCCGGGAGCATCATCCCGGTCCTCTTCCGCTCCATTCAAGTCCTTGTCCGTCGCGGGGTGCGGCAAGGCTCCGCTGAAAGACCGTGTCTGCACGGCCCGGCGCTGCCTGGGTGGCTCGGCGGTGGCGCCCTATGTTTGCAGTGCTCTGTTTCGTTTACCTATTCACCTGGGTTGAGTGGGACATGAGCGACCAAAGCCCTCGGTGTTCACGCGCCGGGGGCTTCTTCGTTGGGGCCGGGGGATACCCGCCTACCTTGGTTGATCGGGGTTGCGTCGGCTTGTCGGCTTGTCGGCTTGTCGGCTTGTCGGCCCAAGGCCGCCAGCCACCAGCTTCCGGCCGCCAGCCACAAGCCTCCGGTACGCGACCGAGCATGCAGTGCTTCATGATCTTGGATGGAGGCACGGGACGCATGGGGCATCCAATGTAGTGCACGAACGACGCATTGGTTCCAGCTGTTGAAAATTCACGGTTTTTAACCGGGAACGGTTCAGGCTCGAGAGCTCAAGCTCAACAAAGACTCCTGGTCGCCTTTCCCTTCCCATCAACGCATTCTGGGCTCGCTGAACTTCGGGATGCTGGGCGGGAAGTAACCATCCCATCCAAGGGAGACTGCCACGGCGCCCAACGCACCATCCACCACACAGGCGCCTCGCAGTGACGGTGCGGAGGTGATCGGTACGTGAACCGGTCATTTCCAAGACGTCATCGCGACGCTCCCGAAGGGGCGGAAGCGATCTCCCAGAATAGGAACAGATCCCATTCCCACGGCCAGCCTGCGGCGGTATAGATCGCTCAACCCGGCATCCATGGGCGTCACAGCGACGATTACAAAAGAAACCGCCACCTGCCCTGCCGGCATGGGCACATGAGCACATGTGCACATGTGCACATGTGCTCATCCCACCCGCCACACGCCCCCCGCTCCCCACTGCCCGCGCTGCCGCACCTTTGCGCCATGCGCATCGCGGTGAACACCCGCCTGCTGCTCCGCGACAAGCTGGAGGGCATCGGTTGGTTCGCGCACGAGACGCTCTCGCGCATCGTGCGGGCCCACCCCGAGCACCGCTTCATCTTCCTCTTCGACCGCGCCTACGACCGTCGCTTCCTCTACGCCGACAACGTGGAGGCCGTGGTGCAGGGACCGCCCACCCGCCATCCCCTGCTCTACCGGCTGTGGTTCGACGTGCTGCTGCCGCGCACCCTGCGCCGCGTGAAGGCCGACGCCTTCCTTTCGCCCGATGGCTACCTGGCCCTGCGCAGTGCCGTGCCCACGCTGGCGGTGATCCACGACCTGAACTTCGAGCACCATCCCGAGGACCTGCCCAGGGCCTACCGCGACTTCTACCGCGGCCAGTTCCCGCGCTATGCCCGCCACGCCACGCGCCTGGCCACGGTGAGCGACCATTCGCGGCAGGACATCGTGCGCACCTACGGCATCGCGGCGGACCGCATCGACGTGGTGTACAACGGCGTGGGCGCGGTGTTCCGTCCGCTGTCGGCCGCTGAGCAGGAGCAGGCGCGGCAGGCGTTCTGCGGCGGCCACCCCTACCTGATCTGCATCGGCTCGCTGAACCCGCGCAAGAACATCGCGCGGCTGCTGCAGGCCTTCGACCGGTTGGCGGACCGCGGTGCCGGCGAGCTGCGGCTGCTGATCGTGGGCGAGCGCATGTGGTGGGACGGCCGCATGGAGGAGGCCTGGCAGGGCATGCGCCACCGCGACCGGGTGGTCTTCACCGGCCGGCTGGACCAGGAACGGCTGCACCGCGCACTGGGCGGGGCGCTGGCGCTGGCCTTCGTGAGCTACTTCGAGGGCTTCGGCATCCCCGTGGCCGAGGCCATGCGCTGCGGGGTGCCCGTGGTGGCCGCCCGCGCCACCAGCCTGCCCGAGGTGGCCGGCGACGCAGCGCACTACTGCGATCCCTTCGACGTGGACGATATCGCCCGGGCGCTGCACGAGGTGGTCACCGATGCGTCCTTGCGCGCCCGGCTGGGCCGCGCCGGCATCGCGCGCGCCGCGCAGTTCACCTGGGAGCGCGCCGCCACGGACCTGTGGGCCTCGTTCGAACGCATGCTGAAGGACGCGGGACGATGAACCGCCTGGCCGCACAGCACACCCGCGGCCTGGTGGAGGCCGGCTGCGACGAGGCGGGGCGCGGCTGCCTGGCCGGTCCCGTGGTGGCCGCCGCCGTGATCCTGCCGCCGCGCGTGCGCATCCCCGGGCTCGACGACAGCAAGAAGCTGAGCGAGGCGAAACGCACGGCGCTGCGCCCGCTGATCCTGGAGAAGGCGCTGGCCTGGGCCGTGGCCGAGGTGGGCCCCGCCGAGATCGATGCGGTGAACATCCTGCGCGCCTCCTTCCTGGCCATGCACCGCGCGATCGATGCGTTGCAGCAGCGGCCGCAGCACCTGCTGATCGATGGGGACCGCTTCATCCCCTACCCCGGCATCCGCCACACCTGCCTGGTGCAGGGCGACGGGCGCTTCCGCAGCATCGCGGCCGCCAGCATCCTTGCCAAGACGCACCGCGATGCGCTGATGGAGGCGCTGGATGCCGAGCATCCCGCCTATCGCTGGGCGGAGAACAAGGGCTACCCCACCGCGGCCCACCGCGCCGCCATCGCCGCGCACGGCCCCACCGTGTGGCACCGCCGCAGCTTCGCGCTGCTGCCCGCCCAGGGCGAGCTCTTCTAACAGCGCCGTGTGCAAACGGCATCAGCACCGGCGCGGACCGCGGGCCGTGTGAGGCCTTGCTTTGTGCGATGCGTCGCGCGGTGATCCTGCTGCTGTTGCTGGGCCTCACCGGCTTCGGGGCCTGGCAGCTGCTGCGCGGCCTCCGCCCGTCCCCGCCCACGGCCGACCCCTGGCAGCTGCTTCCCGCCGGCGCGCGCGCCGTGCTCGCCCTCCCGGACGCCACCACCGCCTGGGAGCGCTGGTCGCATGGCAGCGTGCTCGGCTCGGCGCTGAAGGACCTGCCCGCGTTGAGCGCCCTCGAACGGCTGTCCACCGCACTGGCCCCGGTGCGCGACCGGCTCGCCGGAACACCGGTGCTGGCGGCCTGGGGCGATGGCGCCGATGGCACGGGCGAAGTGGTGGTGATCGCCACACCTTCACCGGGCGCCCACGATGCCTGGTGGACGGCGCTCGCGCTGCAGCGCACTCCCGGCACGCCGGTGGCCCTTGCCGGCGAGGGTATGCCCGAAGGCTGGCACATGCTGGAGCATGGCGGGTTGCTGCTCTTCGGCCCCGACGCCGACCGGTTGCGCGCGTTGGCCGCACGCGACACCCGCGCCACCGCGACCGACAGCCTGTTGCGCGAAGCGCGCGCCACGCTGGGCACGCACGCCACCGCCCACCTCGTGCTGCGCACCGGACCGGCCCCGTCCTGGGCCCGGACCACGCCCTGGCGCGAGCTCTTCGAGGCCCTGCCCACGGAGGCCGGCTGGCTGGCGCTCGACCTGGAGCCACGCGCCGAAGGCCTGATCGCCGGGGGCGTGCACCTGCCTGCGACGACCGATGCCCAAGGGCCGCCGGTGGACCCCTTGCGCGTGCTGCGGGTGCTGCCCGCCCAGGTGCGCTGGTTCGAGCAGGTGAGCCTGGCGGAGGACAGCACCCTCATCAGCTGGCACGACGCCACCGTGGTGAAGGCCCGCGCCGCAGGCCCGACCGGACCTCTGCACTGGACGCTGCTGCACTCCGACGATCCGATGGACGCGGCCCTCGCGGTGGGCGACCAGGCCGCGGGCAACGCCCCGCGCCGCGAGCACCGGGGCAAGTTGATGATGCAGGTGGACGGCCTGCGCGACCTGGCCGCCCTGCCCGGTGACAGCGCCCCGTGGTGCGTGCTGCACGAGGACTGGTGCATCCTGGCCTCGGACAGCGTGGCCGCCCGGCTGGCCGTGGACGCGCTGGTGGATGGCCGGACCCTGGGCAACGACCTGGACGTGGCCGCGGAACTCGCGGAGCTCGCCGCTCCGGCGCAACACACCTGGTGGTGCCACATCGGTGCCGGAGGCCTCGCCCTGCGCCGCCAGGCCGCAGACAGCCTCGGCATCGCGCCGCCCTGGACCGAGCTGGGCACCCTGATCGTCCAACGGATGCGCACCGCCCGGGGTGGGGCCTACCTCAGCATGGCGCTGCGCGCGGGCCGCATGCCGGCGAAGCACACGCCCGCGGTGACCACGGAACCCGCGGCCGGACCTGCGGCAGGGCCGCGCATCGCCTGGTCGCAGGCGGTCCGCAACCATGTGAACGGCGCTCAGGAACTGCTGGTGCAGGACAGCACGGCGCTGCTGAGCCTGCGCACGCCCGGAGGGCGCGTGCTGTGGCAGGTGCCCCTCGATGGCCCGTTGCGCGGGCCCGTGCTGCAGGTGGACCGCTACCACAACGGCAAGCTCCAGTTGCTCGCGCTGACGGCGCGCACGCTGTTCCTCATCGACCGGAACGGGCGAGCGGTGGACGGCTTCCCGGTGAAGCTGGCCGCGGAGGCCTCCGCCCCGGTGACCTGCTATGACTACGATGGCGATGGCCAGTTGCGGATCCTCGTGCCCATGGCCGACGGCCGTGTGCTGAACCTGGGCGCCGATGGACGTCCGGTGACGGGCTGGGAGGCCCCGCAGGCCGCGGCCCGCATCACCAGCCCGGTGCATCACGTGCGGGTGCGCGGCAAGGACCACCTGATCCACGCCGATGCCACGGGCACCCTTCACCACCTCGACCGCCGTGGTGTACGACGCGCCACGCCGAAACTGAAACTGCCGGAAGGCGCGGAGCTGGTGGCGGTGATCACCGGAGCGGCGGACGCGCTGACGATCGTGTGGCGCACCGCGGAAGGGACCCTGCAGGAAGCGGCGTTGGACGGGACGCCCCGACCGCTGGCCGCGAACGTGATCGCCACCGGACATGTGGTGGACGGCAAGGTGCGGCGCATGTGGTGGTGCACGGGCGACAGCGTGTTCGTGCGCGACACGGGTGGCCAGCCCAAGGGAACCGCCCTGCCAGGGCCTGTGGAGGAGGCGATGATGCGGCCGGTGCGCGGGCGCGTGTGGTGGGCCGTGCGACCGGCGGGAGGCCGCTGGGCCCTGCTGGACGAGCGCGGGCGCAGCGTGGCCGAGGCCACCGCGGACGGTCGCGCCGTGCTCACCGACCTGGAGCCCGATGGCACGCCCGACCTGGTGGTGGTGCCCGCCGAAGGCGCACCGGAGGTGCTCCGGCCCGGGGGGATCACGGCCGATGGTGGCGGCAAGGCCCGCACCCCCTAAGTTTGCCCACTTTCCCGGTCCCGGTGAACCGGACCCTTGGTCCCCTCCGTCGTTTGTTGCTGCGCACGGTGCTCCGCCGCGAGGTGGTCGCCTTGACGCGTCTGCTGGTCGTGGTGCTCACCATCCTGCTGGCCCTGCTGGAACTGGGCTATCGCGGTGCGGCGCCCACCAGCGGCATGCGGCAGGAGCTCCTCACCGGGCTCATGTTCGGGGCGGGCTTCGTGATGCTCGGCGCCATCCTGCGCACCCTGCTCAAGGGTCAGCGACCGCGCAAGGCCGAGATCGCCTGGTTCCTGGTGTGGTGCAGCTTCTTCGCCACCGACCCCATCGGGCTGCCCGTCTGGGATGGCCTGGGCATCATGGGCAACCTGATCTTCCTGGGGCTCTTCGTCTTCATCGAGCTGAGCCGGTTGGAGCTCGGGGGCGGGTTCACCCTGAGCCCGGCGCTGCTGTTCACCTTCAGCTTCATCCTGCTGATCTCCGTGGGCACCGCGCTGCTGATGCTGCCGAAGGCCGCGGTGCGTCCGCTCGGCCTCATCGAGGCCCTGTTCACCAGCACCAGCGCCGTGTGCGTCACCGGCCTGTCGGTGTTCGACATCGGGGCCACGCTGACCCCCATGGGCCTGTGGATCCTGCTGCTGCTGGTGCAGCTGGGCGGCCTGGGCGTGATGACGTTCACGAGCTTCTTCGCCTTCTTCTTCAAGGGCAGCAACTCCCTGGAGGAGCAGCTGCGCATCCGCGACCTCAGCAACACCACGCTCGGCGGCGCACGGCGGTTCATCATCCAGGTGATCCTCTTCACCCTGGCGGTGGAGGCCATCGGGGCCCTGTTCATCTTCCAGACGGTGCCCGACGACCAGTTCGCCTCGCTGGGCGACCGGGCCTTCTTCGCGGTGTTCCACGCCGTGAGCGCGTTCAACAACGCGGGCTTCAGCACCTACACCAACGGGCTATACGAACCGGTGATGCGCTACAACTATGCGCTGCAGTGGGTGGTGGCGCTGATGATCGTGTTCGGGGGCCTGGGCTTCGGCATCATCTTCAACTTCACGAACTACCTGCGCTTCTGGGTGCGGGCCCGGGTGCGCAAGTGGACCTTGGGCGTGCCCTGTGAGCGTTATCCGCGGGTGGTGACGCTGAGCACCAAGCTGGTCCTCTTCACCACGGCCGGGCTGCTGTTGTTCGGCACCATCGCCTTCTGGGTCTTCGAGCGCGACAACGCCCTGCGCGAGCACGACAGCTGGTTCGGCCAGCTCACCATCAGCTTCTTCGGCAGCGTCACGCCGCGCACGGCCGGCTTCAACTCGGTGAACTACGGGGCGCTCACCGTGCCCACGCTGATGATCACCATCCTGCTGATGTACATCGGCGCCAGCCCGGGCAGCACGGGCGGCGGCATCAAGACGAGCACGGCCGCCGTGGCCCTGTTCAACATCTTCAGCACGGGCCGCGGACGCGAGCGCGTGGAGACCGGTGGCCGCGAGATCGGCGTGATGACGGTGCGCCGGGCCTTCGCCACCATCGTGCTCTCGCTCATCTTCCTGGGGGTGTCCATCACCGTGGTGGCCTCCCTGGAGAAGGACCACGGCCTGCTGCCCATCGCCTTCGAGTGCTTCAGCGCCTTCGGCACGGTAGGCCTGTCCATGGGCATCACCGCCGAGCTGGACGACGCCGCGCGCGTGGCCCTCACCCTGGTGATGTTCGTCGGCCGTGTCAGCGCCCTCACCCTGCTCATCGGCGTGTTGAAGCAGGTGGAGGTGAGCAACTACCGCTATCCCAAGGAGGACATCCTGATCAACTGAACCCAACGCCCGCGCCGGGCTACGGCGCACAACGGATGAAGATCGCAGTCTTCGGCCTCGGCAACTTCGGCAAGAACCTGGCGGTGAAGCTCACCCAGCTGGGCCATGAGGTGATCGCCATCGACCACACCATGGAGAAGGTGGAGAGCCTCAAGAACGACGTGAGCTTCGCGGTGTGCCTGGAGAGCAACGACCCGCTGGCCATGGACACCCTGCCGCTGGACGAGCTCGACGCCGCCGTGGTGGCCATCGGCGAGAACGAGGGCGCCAACATCATGACCACGGCGCTGCTGGTGAACCGCAAGGTGAAGCGCGTGATCAGCCGCGCCATCAACGACCTGCACGAGATGGTGCTCAACTCCATGGGCGTCACCGAGATCGTGCACCCCGAGGAGAAGGCCGCCGAGGGCCTGGCGCGCAAGCTGAACCTGCGGCGTCTGGTGGACCAGTTCGAGCTGCCCGGCGGCTTCATGATCGCCGAGGTGGTGGTGCCCGACCGCTACGTGGGGCAGCCCGTGGGCCAGATCAATGAGCTGCGGCAACGGCGCATCGGTCTGGTGACCGTGCTGCGCAAGGAGAGCGAGAAGGGCTTCCTGGGGCGCCGCTCCATCAAGCTGGGCGCGCTCGGCGTGGTGGACAACGACTTCGCGCCCGAGAAGGGCGACATCCTGGTGCTCTTCGGCACCAAGGAACAGATGGCCGCCTTCACCGGAGAGAACGAATGAGCGCCGGGCCGCTGCCTGACCTGGACCGCCCGGAGCGCATCGACGCCCTGGTGCTGGCCTTCTACGACCGCGCGCGGCCCGATCCGGTGCTGGCCCCGTGGTTCGCCGAGGTGGACTGGCCGCATCACACCCCGCGCATCCAGGCCTTCTGGAAGGGGCTG
>JAEUSW010000095.1 GCA_016788285.1 Flavobacteriales bacterium | reverse complement strand
AGGCATCGGGGGTCGTCATTGGTCCGGACGTGGGGTCCACTACTCCACTTCCATCTTCTCCTTGTACCACCCCTGCAGCTCCGTGAAGTCAACGCCGGTGCCGGAGAACTTCCCGGGGAGGATGCGGAACAGCTCATCGCCCCAACGCCGTGTGCGCTTCAAGTGCTCCGACGTCGTGAAGTTGGGCGCGGGTGCGTGGTTCACCCAACGCGCCAGGGCGTTCAGCGCGGGCTTGGCGAAGCGGGCTTTCTCCTCGGAGGTCAGCTCCGCATCGCGCACGAACGCCAGCGCAGGTTCCGCATAGCCGGAATCCAGCATGGCGGCCATCCGCTCCATGAACGCCGGATCTGAACGGAGGCGGGCGGTGGCCGCCTCGCACACGGCCGGTTTCTCCTCACGGCTCGCCCGGGAGACCAGCTTCTCGAGGTCGTTCTTCGGATCGAGCCGTTCGATCTCGGCCAGTTCTTCCTTGGTCGCGGGCAAGAGGACGATGATCCGCGTGGCGACGCCGGCCAGACCGCGACCGCTGTTGTTCATGATCCAGTTGCCGGCGAGGATCAGGCTGCCCACGAGGCTCAAGGCGGTGAACCACGACCATGGGCGAAGCAGCCACTGCACCGAGAACCCCGGCACGAGCTTCTGGTTCACGCTCACGAGCACCAGCAGCACGGTGGAGAACAGGATGAGGTGGAGGAAGGGGCTGTAGAGGCCGCGTGGCGTGAACCCGGGCCGGAGATACAGGGCGATGAACACGTAGGAAGCGGTCGCCAGCGCGAACGCAGCGGCCACGCTGAGCAGGTAGAGCTTGGGGCGGCTGAGCTTGATCCAGTCGAACCCGCCGCTGGCGGTCATGCAGAGCAGCGCCACCATCATCAGCCCCCAGATGGACGCCAGGATGTTGACGGCGGGTGCCGCCCATCGATCGCTATGCGTTTCCTTGTCGATCCATTCCGCCAGGAACGGCCGCAGCCGCACGAAGAAGAGGATGCTGGCGGCACCGGCGCTGACGCTGCCGAGGATCTGGTGCAGGAAGGAAAGGTTCATTCCCGGGGGATGAGGAGAGCGGTGAACAAGGTGATGCCGAAAGTAGCCGTTGGCGCAGACCCGAACGGCGGGGCGGCCTCCCGCTCATCAAGCTGAGCGGCGGTCAGCGCTGCGATGGTCCCTTCGCGGTGGGCGGGAGGGAACCGAGGACGATGCACGCCTCCGCGCCAGCGACGGAGCTGCTCGGGGGCGTTGAGCCAGCCACGACGGCACGGTCGCTGGAACCTCGCATCGACCGGACCGGCCGAACGCGTCGGGCCGCCTGTTCCCTCCGGCATGATAGGCTCCCATGGACCACGCGGAGGGTCCCGTCATCCCACGAGCCCTGGATCCGGCTGAAGCCCCATGACCGGTGGCACATCCTTAACGGATCCCTAAACCGGGCATCCGCCCGGCACGCAGGGTCCACCGCGGTGTATACTTGAACGGATGAAGCGGATGGACCGGAGGGACCTGGGCCTCACGGTGGCGCTGGTCGCCCTGTTCCTGGCCGGATCGCTGGCGTGGGGCACCGCGCTGCGCCGCGAGCGCGCCGACCTCCTCAGCCGCGCACAGGAGCGTCTGGACAGTGTGGCGGCCCTGGTGCGGGACGATGCGCGCTGCGTGGAGCTCTTCGCCGAGCGCTCCCTCCCGGGGGGATCGGAGTTCTTCTTGATCGCTCCACCGAGCAGCGCGGGGACGAGCGCGGATACGATCTCGCAGTACCGGGTACACACCGCCGGACCGGACACCTTGTTGGACCGCCGCCGCTTCCCCGTGGAGGTCCCGGCGTCCATGCGGCTCCACGTGCGCCTCAACTTCCTGCTGCCCATGGAGGCCGGCCCGAGCGATACCGGCAGCACCGGATCGGCAGGCGTGTTCGCGGATCGGGGGCTGCTCTGTGCCGAGGTGGACGGGCGTCGGATGGAGCTGGTGGACAAGGCCCGCTTCACCCGGTCGGTGCGGGAGACCTTTTCCCAGGCGGGTGACGCGGGCCATGTGGCCCTGATCATCGACACCCTTGCGCGGGACACCTTGTTCCGCACCTCGGGCTCCGGGCCCGTTGGTGAGGGGCCTTCGGTGCGCTCCTCGGCCATCGTCCCCCCCGACGTGGCCCCCTGGATGGTGGTGCTGCACCTGCCCGGGGTGATGGCGGCCGCCCTGCGGGAGACCCTGCCCTACCTGTGGGGCTTCCTGGCCCTGTTCGGGGTGCTGGTGTTCACCCTGTGGCGGAGCCGGCGCGCGTGGGCCCAGGAGCGGCGGTTGGCGCAGATGCAACTGGACCTGGTGAGCAACATCACCCACGAGTTCAACACGCCCATCACCCACATTTCACTGGCCCTGGAAGCGATGCGGCGGCCTGATCAGCAGGGTCAGCACCAGCACATGATGGAGGTGATCGCCGAGGAGAACGAACGCCTGCAGGCCAACGTGAAGAAGGTGATGTCCGTGAGCCTGCTGGACCAGGGGACGCTGCCGCTGGAACTGGAGCTTCACGATGTGCATGAACTGATCCAAGCGACCCTGCGTTCGCTTCGTCCCGCACTGGACCGGGAGTCCGTAGACGTGACCTGCGCCTTCGAGGCCACCGATCCCTGGGTGCTCGTGGATGCGACCTACCTGACCAATGTGTTCCATTCCCTGTTGGACAATGCGATCCGGTACGGCCGTGCGCCCCGACAGGTGCACATCGGCACGCGCGACACGTCCGGCGGGCTCAGGATCACGATCGCGGACAACGGGCCCGGCATTCCCACCGGCGAACAACGGCTGGTGTTCACCAAGTTCTTCCGCGGCACCAACGCCCGTGAAGGCTCCGTGAAAGGCACGGGCATCGGGCTGTACTTCGCCCGGAAGGTGGTGATGGCCCATGGCGGGTCGATCACCTTGCGCGCAAGCTCCTTGGGCGGGGTCGCGGTCGAACTCGAACTACCCGGATCGAAGCATGGCTGAGCGCACCATCCTGATCGTCGAGGACGAACCGCACATGGCGGAGCTGTTGCGGAGCCGATTCCAGGGGGAGGGCTTCGTCGTGCATCAGGCCGCGGACGGCCTGGAGGCCCTGCAGCGGTTCACCGCGGTGCGACCGGACCTGTGCATCCTGGACGTGATGCTGCCCAAGATGGACGGTTTCCAGGTGGCCCGCGAACTGCGGAGGATCGCGCCCTTCGCCGCCTTCATCTTCCTGACCGCGCGCGACACCTTGCCCGACAAGCAGGCCGGGTTCCAGAGCGGCTGCGACGACTACCTGACCAAACCGTTCCTGTTCGAGGAACTGCTCCTGCGCGTGAACGCCGTGCTCTACCGCACGCAGGGGCCCAAGCAGCACGCCAGCGCGTCGCTGGTCTTCCCCACCTTCACCCTGCAGGTGCGCGAGCGCAAGCTGGCGATGCCGGGACGCACCATCACGCTCACCGCGAAGGAGAACCGCATCCTCTACATCCTGCTTTCGAACGCGGGCCGCATGGTGGAACGGCGGTTCCTGGTGGAGCAGGTATGGGGCACCATGACCGACTACCACTCGCGTTCGCTGGACGTCTACCTCACGCGGTTGCGCAAGCATGTCCAGCTCGTGCCGGGCGTCACCCTGTCCAACGTGTACGGCAAAGGCTTCCTGCTCGATGTGGCGGACGGCCGCGCCGATGCCCAGGAACTGGGTTCTTAGGTTTTCGTTAAGCATCGGCCGGCCGGCCGACCGGCGTCATCCCCGCACGAACGACCCGCACGGCCGCTCACGCCGTCGGTCCAACCTCCGGCCCATGAAACCCACACGACAAGACACCCTGCTCGCCCTCCTCCTCCTCGCTGCCCCAACCGCCTCCGTCATCGCACAATCGGGCTACTGCGTTCCCGAGCACGGCGGACAGATCGTGGCGCCCATCCTCACGTCGGTCTCCCTCGGAAGCATCAACAACACGGGCACCATAGCACCCTTGGTGCCCTCGGGCTACTCCGACTTCACTGCCTTGCAGACCACGCTCGCCGTGGGGCCCTCCTACACGCTCACCATCGGGTCCGGCGATGCCTGGCCGCACAACTTCGCCGCCTGGGTGGACCTGGACCACGACCAACGCTTCAGCGATGTGGAACGCATCGGCCTGGCCCAAATGGGCGGAGGTGTGTACACGATCAGCTTCACCTTCAGCATCCCGCCCAACGCACTGAACGGTCCCACCCGCCTGCGCATCCGCGGTGTGGAGGAACCCTTCGGCCCATGGACGCTCTCCAATGACCCCTGCATCCCCTTCACGTACGGCGAAGCGGAGGACTACACCGTGGTGATCACGGGAGGAGGCGACGACGACGCGGCCGTGGTCACCTTCATGTCACCGATCAGCGCCGTGGGCCTCGGCATGGAACCCGTGATCATCCGCATCGAGAACCGAGGCACCGTCCCGCTCAGCAACCTGGACGTACAGCTGACGGTGGACGGCTCCCTCGGTCCCGTGGAAGTCGTGCCCGGGCCCGTGCCACCCGGTGCAAGTGTGGACCATACGTTCCAGACCACCGTGGACCATTCGGGTACGGCGTGCCCTGTCATCCTTGCGACGCTCCTCACACCGGACAGCCGGTCCGAGAACAATACGCTGACCATCAACGCCTGCAGGCTGGACCCCATCACCGGCTCCGATGTGTGGTACATCCACTCCGACCAGTTCCAGTGGATGGAGACCTACAGCGACGGCAGCACGAACGAGACCACCCTGAACACCGTGTTCGGCCCGGGCAACTGGCAGCTCGGCCATTTCGAGACCATGGATGTGGCCCAGGTCTTCGGGCCGAACACCTGCACCATCTTCATCGACGGGAGCTCCCTTGACGTGGACCCTTTGATGGACTTCCTGGCCGTGCAGGGGACCGCGGTGGAGCGCTGGGTGGCCGCCGGCGGCAAGCTCTTCCTGAACAGCTCGCCCGACTCGCAGGACTTCACCGGGCATGTGCGACTGGACCTGGGCTTCGGCGGTGTTTCCATTGCGCAGGGATATTCCGTGAGCTACGCCCGGCCTTATGGCACGCACCCGATCCACACCGGTCCGTACCAACCGATCGGTCCCGAATGGACCGCGTTCTACTATGCCAATGCGGTGCTGCATGGCGACGGGCTCATCCCCGTGAACGTGGAGAACAACGACGACCATTTCGGCGGCCCGGAAGTGGACCTGCCCACCCTGGCGGAGAAAAGCTGGGGCGATGGGACGGTCCTGTTCGGCACGATCGGACCGAGCGAGCTGATCGGTCCCAAAGCCATGAACGACCGGGCCAATATCCTGGACCACCTCACCGGGTGCAGCACCGGCTCAACGGCCATTGGGGCGCAGGACGCCGCATCGGGCTCTGTCGCCTATCCCAACCCGACACGCGGGGCCCTCCACATCGACCTCCCCGCTGGGTCGGGGCCACCCACGGTGACCGTGCATGACCTGCTCGGCAACCGGGTGGCGATGTCACACACGCTGCTCAAGGACCAGGTGATCGTGGATGCGCAAGGCCGGGCTTCCGGCACCTACATCGTATCGCTGGGATACGCGAACGGCCGCCAACAGCACATTCGGTTCGTGCGGGAATAGGACCACCGCCACCGAACGAACGAGCCACGGAGCCATGACCGCACGGACCATGCTGCGTCAGGATCCACGAGCCGATGGGAAGCACCTATCGGCCTCTGGACCGCGACCACACCGATGGGCGGGCTTCCGCCCCGAAGGTCCGGCCCTTCGTTCCTGCCTGGGGACCGCTCGCAGACCCTCTCCACAGAACAGTGCACGACCATGCGCATCGCACACTTGACCATGCGGACCTCAACGCGCCTGACCCTTGTTCCCGTGCTCCTGGGCGTAGGCTGCGGCCCTTCCGCACCAGCGCCGGCTGAACCCGAAGTGCTGTTGGTGGGGGTCGTGCACCATCTGCCGGACAGCCTCTCCTGCAACTGGAAGAGCGCGTATGACAAGGTGTTGCGCTACGCTCCGGACGCCATGGCCGTGGAGCATGTCCCACCGGACGACACGCTGAGCCTGCTGCACTTCTTCGGCGAGGACGTCAACGACCACCGGGACTCGGTGATCCTGTCGTGGGAAGGTCGCCGCCTCTCCGTCAACGAGTTGAACACCTTGAGGAACGCGCCACCCCCAGGTGCTGACAGCGTGGCCCGTCTGGTGCACGAGTGGCGCTACGCGTCCCTGATGTTGGACCTCGCCAGCCGCGACCAGGTGTCGTTCCGGCTCCGCAACGTGGACGTCTCCACGCTGGTCGACACCAGCACGGCCTTCGGTCGCGCCTTTGTGAAGCGGCATGCCCGCATCCTGGAGCACATGCGCACCACGGAATTCGGCAACCTGGTGCACCCGCTGGCGGAAGCGCTCGGCATCGCCTACCTGCATCCCACGGATGAGCGGCGGTTCAACGCGGAGCAGAGCATCGCCTACCAGGCCTTCGCCGAGAAGCTCGACAGTGCCCGCATGGCGGCGTACGAGCGCTCATGGGCCACGTTCAACGCGACCGAAGCCGAGGCCATGCACCGGTGCGTGGGTATCGACCGGGTGAACACGCACGCCTGGATCGCCCATGGTGACAGCCTTCAAACGAAGGCGCTGGCCGCATGGGGCGATCCGGACCACGCGGCCTTCGTGCGCTCCTGGGAGGCGCGCAACACGTCCATCGCCGATCGCATCATCGCGGCGGCGGAAGCGGAGCAGGCGCAGCGCATCGTGGCGTTCTACGGGTACATCCACGTGGCGCCGATGAAGCGTGCGCTGGAAGCGAAGGGCTACCGGGTGAAGGTGCTGCAGGACCTGCGCTGAACGGACCGGTGGGCCGCGGCGCACAGGGCCCGCCACCGCACGGAGCACCCCGTGCGAACACCCTTCCCGGTGGCGACCTTTGCGCCGATCCCTCGCCCCATGTCCACCCCCAGCCTTCTGCCGGAGCACGACCGCATCCGCGCCGCCTACCCCGCCTTCCAAGAGCGCTGCTACCTGGACACGTCGTCCATGGGTCTGATGGCCGAGAGCACCGTCCACGCCGCGCAGCTGGAGCACGAGCGCCTGATGCGCGAAGGGAGCGTGCGGTTCTTCCATTGGATGTTCGGCGGCACTACCGCGGTGGCACGTACCGTAGCGGCGAGCATCAGCGGCACCGAGCCCGGCACTGCCCTGGTGCAGAACTTCACTGTGGGCCTGGCCCAACTGGCGCCGTTGCTGAAGCACCGACCGAAGGTGCTCTTGATCGGACAGGACTACCCCACCCTGCATGCGCCCTTCGCCCTGCCCGGCTTCGAGCGCGTGGTGGTGCCCCCGGAAATGGACGGGACCATCTCCCTGGACACCCTGCGCAGCACCTTGGAGCGCGAGCGGCCGCAGCTGGTGGCCATCAGCGAGGTGCAGTGGTTGACGGGCTTCCGCATCGACCCGGCAGCGGTGGCCGCACTGTGCCGCGCGCAGGGTGCGTGGTCGGTGGTGGACATCACCCAGTCGTGGTGCG
>JAEUSW010000086.1 GCA_016788285.1 Flavobacteriales bacterium | reverse complement strand
CTGATCCGCGAAAGCCTGCGCGGCGAGGAGCAGGACTACACGGCCATGGGCGTGCGCCGCGCGATCGTGCTGTTGAGCATCCCCATGATCCTGGAGATGGGCATGGAGGCCCTGTTCGCGCTGGTGGACACCTACTTCGTGAGCAAACTGGGCGTCGTGGGCACCGCCACGATCACGCTGACGGAGACCTGCATGGTGCCGGTGTACTCGATCGCCTGGGGACTGGGCATGGGCATCACCGCCGTGGTGGCGCGCCGCACCGGCGAGAAGGACCGGGACGGCACGCGCGCGGCGGCGGGTCAGGCGTTTCTCGTCGCCCTCGCCTGCGGGCTGCTGATGGCCGTGCCCGCCGTGGTGTTCGCCGGGCCGCTCCTGCGCATGATGGGTGCCGCCCCGGACGTGCTGGTGGTGGCCGTCCCCTATGCCCGCCTCATGTTCGCCAGCAACCTGGTGGTCACCCTGCTCTTCGCGCTGAATGCCGTGTTCAGGGGCGCGGGCAACCCCGGCATCGCCTTGCGCACGCTGGCCCTCGCCAACGGCATCAACATCGTGCTCGACCCGCTCTTCATCTTCGGCATCGGCTTCTTCCCGGAGCTCGGGGTGCAGGGCGCGGCCGTCGCCACCACCATCGGGCGCAGTTGCGGGGTGCTCTACCTGTGCTGGAACTTCTTCCGCAAGGAGGGCAGCCTGGCCGTCGCCCTGCCCGACCTGCGGCCGGTGCGCGGGGTCATCCTGGGCATCCTCAAGGTCTCGCTCGGTGGCGTCGGCCAGTTCCTCATCGCCAGCCTCAGCTGGGTCTTCCTGGTGCGCATCGTGGCCGACTTCGGCACCGAGGCCGTGGGCGGCTATGGGGTGGCCGTGCGCATCATCATCGTCGCCCTGCTGCCCGCCTGGGGCATGGCGAACGCCGCGGCCACGCTGGTGGGGCAGAACCTCGGCGTGGGGCAGCCCGATCGCGCCCAGCGCAGCGCCTGGCTCTGCGGCCACTACAACATGGTGTTCATGGTCCTGGTCACCATCTTCTTCTGGGCCGCCGCCCCGTGGATCGTGTCCTTCTTCGATCAGGGGCCCGAGGCCGATGGCTACTCCATCCTGGCCATGCGGGTGATCAGCCTCGGCTACTTCTTCTACGGCTACGGCATGGTGCTGGCGCAGGCACTGAACGGCGCCGGCGACAGCCTCACGCCCACCTGGCTCAACGTGATCTGCTTCTGGGCGATGGAGATCCCCATGGCCTACCTGCTGGCCATCACCTTCGGGCTCGGACCGCTCGGGGTCTTCGCATCCGTGGCCATCTGCGAGAGCGTCCTCGCCATGCTCAGCGCCGTGGTCTTCCAACGCGGCCGCTGGAAACAGGTGAAGGTCTAGCAAAGCTCAAAGCCCCAAGCGCAAAGCTCAAAGCTGAAAGCTCAAAGCCGAAAGCGTGAAGCCGGTGGCTGGAGGCCTGAGGTGGGAAGCGTGGAGCTGGGAGCTTGCGGCTTGATGCGGGCGGCTGGTGGCCGGAGGCTGGTGGCTTGAAGCTTGAGCCTTGAAGCTTGAGCCTTGAAGCTTGAGCCTTGAAGCTTGAGCCTTGACCGCTTGTCCTACTCCGTCTTGAACTTCTTCGGCCTGCCCTCGGCGTACCACCGCAGCAGGGTGTCCACGATGTACTCCACCTTGCGGCTGTCCGCCCAGGTGCCGCGGAACACCAGGTGGCCGTCGCGGTCGATCACGTACGCGGCGTTCGGGGCCCGGCCGTAGCTGTCCAGCACGGCGTCGTTCAGTCCGTCCACCAGCACGGGGATCTTCACGGTGTGGCCCAGCTCCTGCGCATAGGCCAGCTTCTCGTGCTCGCTCTTGGGCGCCGGGTAGTCGCGGTAGGTCTTCTGGTCCCCCGGGTGCAGCTCGCGGCCGTAGATCATGAACAGGCGCACCTGGGTGCTGTCGTACTTGCGCTGCAGCGCGTCCCATAGCGGCAGTTGGAAGCGCGCCGGCGGGTTGGTGATGCTGCCGAACATGAACACGCGGATCCGCCCCTGGTCCGCGCTCAGCCGGTAGCGGGCCCCGGTCTGCGCCACCGGCAGCTCGAAGTCCTTCGTCCGCGTGGCCACACCGGCCCCCTCGCTGTGCGTGCGGATGTCGTCGATCGTGGCCCGGATCACCTTGTCGAAGTTCATCCGCCAGATGCTCACCATCCGCCGCATGCTCTTGATCTCCTGCTTGCTGTAGCTGTTCAGGTAGAAGTCCAGGTCGTCGTGGAACACCAGCGCGCTGTCGGTCACGTAGGGCTTCGTGTCCCAGTTGGCCACGATCTGGGCGGGCAGGGCCGGGGCCCAGGCCGCAACGAGCAGGAGGGGGAGGAGGCGCCGCATGGTGGGGCCGAAAGGTAGCGGCCGGGCCGAGGACGAGGGGGAAGGCCCGTTCGAGGCCGGCGCCCTGTTCGGCCGCGGCCCGCTGGTGCGCTCACTCCACCACCATGCTGCCGTGGTAGATGCGATCGTCCTTGCTCAAGGTCACCTGATACAGGCCGGGCCCCATACCGAAGACGTCCATCCGGGGGTCTTCGCCGCTCATGTCCAGCTGCTGAGCGCGCACCAGCCGGCCGCTGTTGTCGTAGACGCTCAACACCAGATCCCGTTCATTCTTCAGGGCGGTGGGCACCTTGATGCGGAAGGATCCCTGATTGGGATTGGCGTAGATGAGCAGGTCGTGGCCCTCGGGGGCGCGTGGGTCGTTCACGCCGGTGAGCGCGTCCAGCTTGCCCACGTACACATCGTAGTTGTTGCCCCCGCTGGATAAGGTGGTGCTGCCGAAGACCGCCGTGCCCCGGAACTGGCCGCAGACCACCGGTTGCTCCGCCGCGTCGAGCACCAGGGACCATCTGCCGCGCTCCGGACCGGGCCCGGAGCCGTAGCTGTTCGTTCGTGTGAAGACGGACTGAATGCAATCTCCAACCTGATCGAGGTGGACCAGGTACATCGAATCGTAGTCATAGGAATCGAATTCCTGCGCACAGCCGGCCACATCCACGTTCGTTCCTGGCAGCGTGGGCTTCAAGCGACATAGCGCATACGCATCGCCCGCATGGCCCATCACCAGATCGGACGCCGATACATCACCATAGGGTGTATCGCTGACCAGCGACCATTCATAGGCCCCGTCCGGTCCATAGCGGATCAAGAAGAGCTCACCGCCTCCCGCGAGGGTGTCCGTGCCAAAGATGATGGTATCGGCGTTCATTCCCCCGCTCACCAATACGCCTGTGTTGTTAGCTGCGATCGCGCCGACCCCTGGCGGCGGACTGTGGATCATGTTCTCCCCGTGACTTCTACCCCACAGAGCATGACCATCATAATTATATTTGACCAACACGAATCTCCTGACGCTCACATCAACTTGGACGGTATCGAAGACCAGCGTATCGGCACTCCCAGAATGGGCACGGCCGGTCACGTAAAATCCATCCTCAACCTCGGCTACATGGAAGTTCCCTGTAAAGAACGGAACTTGCGTCGCCCACTGGCAGATGCCTGCAGCGTTGAACTTCAAGATCGAGACACCGGTGGGCACGCTGATGCCGTCCACGGTCATCGCACTCCCTGAGTAGGTCAGGATCACATCGCCGCTCGAGGTGATCGCCAAATCGTCGACATGATCGCTCTGGGCACCTCCCAAGGTCTTGATCCAAACGCAGTCACCATTCTGATCGTACCTCGCTAAATAGACCTGCGTGCCGTTGCCGAATTCGCTGACAGTTTGTGTCCCGAACAACCACTCCCCACAGATCTCTCCCGCATAGAAGGAGGCCGATCCCGACGGATGCGCCGCCACAAAAGGAGCTGGAGCATCGTCCAGGTCTGAACAATAGCTATTCCCTGTCAATACAGGACAACGACCCCACAGAGCCACACCAACGTTGTCCAACTTCACAAAGACATTGCGTCCGTTCAGTGTGTCCGGTCCGATGATAAGGCCGCCCAGGGATCCACCCAGGTAGTAGTTGCCCACGGTGTCCTTGGCGATCCGCGCGTGGTCATTGCTGCCGGCGGCGCCAAATCCTTTGGTCCACTGCCATTCCTGCGCCGTCGCAGCAATACAAGCTGGCACCAGTAGTACAACCGTAAGGGAAGATCTCAGGCTCATGGCTCAAGGGGGTGAGGATGAGGCGCTCGCTGGCCAGGTGCTGGCCTTGGCGGGTCAGGATCAGGCTGTACGCATTGGAGACCAGTCTCGTGATGTCGAGTTCGTTCCAGGGTACGGCGGTCCACCACCTCGACCACCGCAGTTCGAAGCTACGGAAGGTTCCGTGTCAAGCGCCCCCTCGTCCCATCTACGGCGACACCACCACCCGCTCGCCGAATAACTCGCATTCGGTCCGGCGAACGCCGCTCCTTGCTCCCCGTCCTGAACGGCGAAGGGGCCGCCTCGACCGGAGACGGCCCCTTCCGGAGCGATGATCACCCCCCCCTCACCAGCCCGGGCTGAAGCTCGTCTGGTAGCTGGCGTAGTCCTGCTTCTTGTAGGCGCCCTCGCCGATGTACTTCAGGATCGGCTCGATCTGCTGGGGGGTGAGGTAGCCCTGCACCGGGGCGATCACGTCGAGGTTCTCGTTGAGGTACACCACCGTGGGGTAGGCGATGCGGCCCTCCACGTTGGCGATGGCGTAGGTGAGCTCGTGCGTGCCGTTGCGGCCACCGCCCGCCGCCGGGTTGTACTGCGGGTTCTTGAAGCTCTGGCCCTTGAAGGTCACCGGGTCGCCCCCCTCGGCGTTGAACTTCACCGCGTAGAAGTGGGTGTTGACGTACTCCACCAGTTTGGGGTCGGTGAAGGTGCGGCTGGCCAGCATCTTGCAGGGGCCGCACCAGTTGGTGTACACGTCCACCAGGATGGGCTTGGGCACCTTCTTGGTGGCGGCCTGGGCCTGTTCCAGGCTCACCCAGTTGATGGCCGGGCCGGCGGCCGGTGCGGTGGTGGTGTTCTGGGCCATCAGGCCACCCGGGATCAGGGCGGGGGCCAGCAGCAGGGCGAGGGAGGGGAGGCGCATGGACGGGCGTGTGCGGTTCAGCAAGCGAAGATCATGCCGGATCGGGATACGGGTCAATGGACGCCCCGCATCAGGCGGCGCACCACGGGGCTCAGCGCGATCAGCACCACCCCGGCCACCAGGGCGTACAGCCCCAGCTGCAGGTAGCCGTCCGTGTAGCTCTGCAGCTTGGCCATGTTGGTGGCCTCCTCGCCCACGATGCTCATGCCCGCCCCGAGGAGCCCCGCCACGTACTGGCCGTAGGCGCTGGCCAGGAACCACATGCCCATCATCAGCCCCTGCACGCCCTGCGGGCTGAGCTTGGTCATCAGCGACAGGCCGATCGGGCTCAGGCACAGCTCCCCGAAGGTGATCACGAAGTAGCCCAGGGTGAAGAGGTCCAGGGAGGTCACCCCGTCCGCATCGGCGAAGAAGATGGTGGCGTAGAACACGTAGAAGGCGAGGGCCAGCAGCAGGAAGCCCAGGCCGAACTTCACCACGCTGTTGGGCTCCAGCTTCCGCTTGGCCAGCCACACCCACAGGATGCCCAGCGGCGCCGCGAACGCGATCACGAAGAGCGAGTTGGAGCTGTTGTTCACCACGTTGGGGTCCATGGGGATGCCCAGCAGGCTGTGCCTCAGGTTGTTCAGCGCGAACAGGCTGAGGCTGCCGCCGCTCTGCTCGAAGAAGGCCCAGAACAGCACCGAGAACAGGATGAACACCAGCGCGGCCGCCAGCCGCTTGTTCTCCGCCGCGCTGAACTTGCGCATCTCCCAGCCCAGGTACACCAGTGTGGCCGGACCGATCAGGTACATGAACATGTCCGTGTACGCCGTGTTGGTCACCAGCAGCAGGATGAAGGGGATGGCCACGAGCGAGCCGATGTAGGTAGCGATCTCGTACAGCTTGCGGCGGTTCACCGGCATGTCCGGGTGCAGCGGGCTGAGGCCGATGGGGCCCAGGGAGCGCTGCGTGTAGAGGAAGTTGATGAGGCTGATGGTCATCACCACGCCCACCAGCGCGAAGGCCCAGCTCCAGCTGTGGTACTTGCCCACGTACACCATGAGGATGCCGCCCAGCAGCGCCCCCAGGTTGATGCCGGCATAGAACAGGCTGAAGCCCGCGTCGCGGCGGCTGTCGTCGGCGTGGTAGAGCTGCCCCACCATGGTGCTGATGTTGGGCTTGAAGAAGCCCGTGCCGATGATGCTGAAGCAGATGCCGATGTAGAAGAGCTCGGTGGGCGACACGGCGATCACCAGCCCGCCCACGATCATCAGCAGGGCGCCCCACAGCAGCGATTTGCGGAAGCCCAGCACCTTGTCGGCGAACACCCCGCCGATGAAGGTGAAGGCGTACACGAAGGCCTGGATGGCGCCGTACTGCAGGTTGGCCGTGCGGTCGTCCAGCATCAGCTGGCTCACCATGAACACGGTGAGCATGCCGCGCATGCCATAGAAGCAGAAGCGCTCCCACATCTCGGTGAAGAAGAGCGCCCACAGCTGGCGGGGGTACTTGCCCTCGAAGGTGCGGATGCGGTCGAGCGTCAGGGTCTGCGACATGGTCGGGTCAGTGTTCGGCGATGGTCTTGTTGAGCCAGCGGAGCATCAGGAAGAGGGCCACGGCGGCGGCGCCCAGCAGCGCGAAGTTCACCAGGAAGAAGCTGCTCTTGTGCGCGTAGCCGTCCCACAGGGTGGCCAGGATGCCGCTGAGCTTGTTGCCGATGCTGGTGCTGAGGAACCAGCCGCCCATCATCAGGGCGGTGAGGCGCTTGGGGCTCACCTTGCTCACCAGGCTCAGGCCCATGGGGCTCAGGAAGAGCTCGCCCACGGTCACCACGCCGTAGCACGCCACCAGCCACCACGCGCTGGCCTTCATCTCGCCGTTGTGGCACACGTACACCGCGGCCACCATCACCAGGGTGCTCAGCGCGCTCACCAGCAGGCCCCAGGCGATCTTGGTGGCGGTGTTGGGCTCGCGGCCGCGCCGCTTCAGCCACGCGAAGAAGGCCACCACCACCGGCGTCAGCAGGATCACCCACAGGGGGTTCACGCTCTGGAACAGCTCGGTGTTGTACAGGTACACGGTGTCGCCCTCGGCCGGCCGCAGCTCGGCCTGCAGGTTCTTGAAGTACACCGGCCGGCCCCATTCCCGCACCTCCTTGCCGTCCACCTTCACCACCTTGAAGTGGCTGTCATAGGCCGTCACCGAGTCGTCGGCGTACACCACCGGCTCGGCCAGGTAGAGCGACTCGGCGGCCGGCTGCACGGCGGCGGGGATCTCGCGGTCGGTGTAGAACTGCGCCCAGGTGGTGAGGGCCGTGCCGTTCTGCTTGAACACGGCCCAGAACATCACGCTCACGCCGAAGATGGCCAGCAGGGCCGCCAGCGGCGCCTTGTCCGCCACGCTCGCCCGGATCCACAGGCCCACGTAGAAGATGATCACCGGGATGGTGGCGAAGATGAAGGCGTCCGTGCTGTCGCTGCCGAACACGTTGCCCGGGATGGTCCACGCGCCGATGCCCACGATGATGGCCGGCAGGAACACCGTGGCGAACACCCGCGACAGGGCCATGTCCTCCTTCTGCGCGGGCTTCTTCACGTCGGCGTGGCGGTAGTGCTTCAGCCCGATGGCGAACACGATGAGGCCGATGAACATGCCCACGCCCGCCGTGGCGAAGGCCTCGCCCCAGCCGTAGCGGTTGCGCATGTAGGCGGCGAACAGGTTGCAGATGCTCGCCCCCACGTTGATGCCCATGTAGAAGATGTTGTAGCCGCTGTCCTTGCGGGCCCGGTAGGCGTCGTCGTTGTACAGGTTGCCCAGCAGCGTGCTGATGTTGGGCTTGAAGAAGCCGTTGCCCAGGATGATCAGCGCCAGCGAGGTGTAGAAGGCCGCCATGCCCGGCAGCGCGAGCCCGATGTAGCCGAGCCCCATCAGCGTGCCGCCCAGGAAGATGCTGCGCGTGTAGCCCAGCACCCGGTCGGCCAGCAGCCCGCCCAGGAAGGGGGTGAGGAAGACGAAGGCGATGAAGGTGCCGTAGATGTCGGCCGCGTCCTTGCGGTCCATCGCCATGCCTCCCGTGCTCAGCGGATCGGTGAGGTACAGCTGGAAGATGCCGATCATCAGGTAGTACCCGAACCGTTCCCACATCTCGGTGAGGAACAGGAAGGGCAGGCCGCTGGGGTGCTTGCGGCCGGCGACGGCGACGGTGCTCATGCGCGCAGGCTCAGTTGATGCCGTGCATCCACTTCTTCATCGCGGGCGTCAGCACCAGCAGCACGGCGGCGCAGCCCAGCACGATGTACACGCCCCACTGGAGGTACACGTCCATGAAGCCGGTGAGCTCGGCCACGGGGTCGCTGCCATC
>JAEUSW010000058.1 GCA_016788285.1 Flavobacteriales bacterium | reverse complement strand
GTGTACGTGAGCAACAGTGTGGCCGGCGTGAGCATCGCCGCCGCCCCGGGCACCACCATCACCTACGGCACCAACGTCACCTTCACCCCCACCCCCGTGAACGGCGGCGCGGCCCCGACCTACACGTGGTACCGCAACGGGGCGGACGTGGGCAACGGTGCCACCTACGCGGCCAGCGACCTGCTCCCGGGCGAAACGGTGCGGTGCGAGATGTTCTCGAACCTCGCCAACGTGCTCGCTTCACCCGCGCAGTCCAACACCCTCGCCATGACCGTGACGGGCCCGCCGCTGAGCGACTTCACCGCCGACCGCACCAGCGTGTGCGCCGGGGGCATCGTGACCTTCGACGACCTCTCGCTGCTGAGCCCCACGAGCTGGAGCTGGAGCTTCCCGGGCGGCACCCCCTCCACCTCCACCGCCGCCAACCCGGTGGTGACCTACAACACGCCGGGCACCTACGCCGTCACGCTCACCGCCTCCAACGTGAACGGATCGGGCAGCACGATGACGAAGACGGGATACATCGTCGTGTACGCGGTGCCCGCCACGGCCTGCACGGTGACGCGCACCGAGGTCCCGGCGGTGAACATCGGCATCTTCAACGTCGCCTTCCACACCATCGACCACGCCACGGCATGGGACGGCCCGGTGATGAACGACTACAGCTGCACGCAGATCGCGCAGCTCCAGCCGAACACGAACTACCCGATCGCGGTGACGGTGGGCGGCTTCAACAACCAGTGGGTGCGGGTGTACATCGACTACAACGGCAACGGGAACTTCACCGACGCCGGTGAGCAGGTGTTCGCGCCGGCCAACGGCACGGGCGTGCGCAGCGGCAGCTTCACCACACCGGCGGCGCCCACCACCGGCGTGCTGCGGCGCATGCGGGTGATCACCGACTTCGTGAACACGACGCCCGGGCCCTGCACCAGCCCGGTGCAATACGGCCAGGTGGAGGAGTACGGCGTGGTGTTCACCCCCGCACCGGGCATCGCCGTGGCGCCCCGCGTGCGCCTCGAAGGCCCCTACAATGCCACCACCGGACTGATGAACGATGCGCTCCGCAGCGCCGGCCTGGTGCCCACCGGGGAGCCTTACACCGCGCTGGGCTACAGCTTCGTGGGCGGTGGCGGGGAGAGCACCACGGCCCCGGTGCTCGCCGTCACCGGCGGCAACGCCATCGTGGACTGGGTGGTGGTGGAACTGCGCAGCGACGCCACGCCCACCACCGTCCTGGCCAGCAAGGCCGCCCTGCTGCAGTGCGACGGTGACGTGGTGGGCACGGACGGCACCTCGCCCGTGAGCTTCACGCAGAGCGCCGGCACCTACCGCATCGCCATCCGCCACCGCAACCACCTGCCCGCAATGACGCTGAACGGCGTGGCCCTCTCCAGCGCGCCCGCCACCGTGGACCTCACCGTGGGCGCCACGGCCACCTTCGGCACCGATGCGCGCAAGAGCATCACCGGCACCTTCCCCACGCTCGCCCTCTGGGCCGGCGATGTCACCTTCAACGGCCAGCTCAAGTACGCCGGCGGCGCCAACGACCGCGATCCGATCCTGGTG
>JAEUSW010000010.1 GCA_016788285.1 Flavobacteriales bacterium | reverse complement strand
ACCACCGCACCGTCACCCCGCCCAGCACGTGGATCGGTGCCTGGGGGTACAGGCCGACGAGCTCGCGGCGCGTACCGCCCTCGATGAAGCTGTAGCTCCAGCCGTTGTTCTCGTACTGCTCGTTCAGGACGTTGCGCACGGTGAGGGTGAGGTCGATGGTCGGGATCCGGAGCAACCGGTGCAGCGAGGCGTTGAGGCGCAGATCGTTCACCACGAAGGCATCGAGCCTGCGGGCGGCGCTGCCGCTGTTGTCGAGGAACTGCTCGCCCACGAACTTGGTCACCCACGCGATGTCCGCACGGCCGCGGTCGGTCTTGTCCCAGAGCGTGAAGGCGAGCTCGCTGCCGGCGATCCACTCGGGGCTGAAGGCGATGGGCGTGTCGGCATAGCGCACGGCCTGCTGGCCACCGGTGTCCCAGTCGTCCACGTACTCCACGAGGTCGAGGATGCGGTTGCGGCTCCAGGTGGCGTTGCCCTTCCACAGCAGCCGGCGCACGGGGCGCAGCGCCCAGGTGAGCTCCAGCCCTGCGCGGTAGCTGCGGGGCACGTTGGTGCGCAGCGCGGCGCCCACATCGTTCAGCTCGCCGGTGAGCACCAGCTGGTCGGTGTAGTCCATGTAGTAGCCGTTGAGGCCCACGGCCAGGCGCCCGCTGCGGCGTTCGTAGCCGGCCTCGACGTCCACCAGGCGTTCGCTGGTGGGGCGGCTCTCCGGCGTGGTCTCGGTGAAGTCGTCGCGGTTGGGCTCGCGGTTGGCCACGGCCGCGCTGGCGTACATCCGCCCACCCTCGTGCACGCGCCAGTCCACCCCGGCCTTGGGGTTGAAGAAGGTGAAGGCGGCGTTCTGCGTGACGTTGTCCAGCTCATCGTCGAAGCCGAGGAAGGCGTAGTCCACCTGGCGCACCTGCACATCGCCATAGAGCTGCACGCGGTCGCCGACGCTGTAGGTGAGCTTGACGAAGGCGTTGGCGTCGCGCTTGCGGGCATCGTTGGCGTAGTAGCGGTCGCCGGGGGCGGTGGCGCCGGCGAAGCGCGCCCAGATGACCTCGCCGAAGTGGTCGCCGCGGTAGTCGCTGTAGCTGCCGCCCACGATGAGCTGGTGCGCGCGGAAGCCGTGCGTCAGCGACGCGTTGACGCCGAGCAGCGTGTTGTCCAGCCAGCGCCGCTGCACCAGGTCGCCGGTGCGGACGGTGTCGCCGCCGATCACCGGTGCGCCGATGCCGAAGAAACCCAGGTCGGCCTCGTCCTCGTAGCTCTCGAAGAAGCCGCGGCCGTCCGTGCGGAAGCCGGTGAGGTTGATCGTGGTGCGCGCACCGAGCTGCTGATCGAAGAGCAGCTGGTAGTGGGTCTGCCGGTAGTCATCCACCTCGTTGGCATAGGTGTAGGGGTTGTAGGTCCTGTTGGTGTCGATGACCTCGCGCGGCACGCCGGCCCAGGCCTGGTAGGTGACCTCGCGCCCGCCGAAGGTGATGAAGCGGAGGCTGCGCGTGCGGCCCGCCCAGGCGCCCTGCACGAAGTAGCTCTTCAGGTCGGCGCTGGCGCGATCGATGTAGCCGTCGCTGGCGATGTGGCTGAGGCGCGCGTCGAGGCTGAGGCCGCCGGCCGAGGTGCCCGTGCCGGCGCGCGCGGTGAAGCGCCGCGTGTTGAACGATCCGCCGAAGGCGCTCACCTCACCGAAGGGATCCCCGCTCACCGTGGTGGTGCGCAGGTTGATGCTGGCCCCGAAGGCACCGGGTCCGTTGGTGCTGGTGCCCACGCCGCGCTGCAGCTGCACGTCCTGCGTACTGCTCGCCAGGTCGGGCATGTTCACCCAGAACACCGCCTGGCTCTCGGCGTCGTTGATGGGCACGCCGTTGACGGTGACGTTGATGCGCGTGGGGTCGGTGCCGCGCACGCGAAGGCCGGTGTAGCCGATGCCCGTGCCCGCGTCCGTGGTGGTGACCACGCTGGGCTGCGCGTCGAGCAGGATGGGCAGGTCGAACCCCGTGTTGATCCGCACGAGCTCCTCGCGGGTGAGGGTGCTCTGGGCCACCGGTGCGCGCTCGCCGGCGCGCACGGCCACCACTTCGGCACTGCGCAGCAGCCGGGCCTGCGGGCGCAGCATCAGGTCCAGGCGCTGTTCCCCTTCGCCCAGGGCGATCACCGTGTCCACCGGCACGAAGCCCAGGTGGGCGATGCGGACGCGTTGCGGCCCGGTGCGCAGGCCGGGCACCACGTAGCGGCCCTGCGGGTCGGCGCTCGTGCCGAAGCGCTGCTCGTCGCCCACCACCACGGTGGCGCCGGGCAGCGGCCCGCCTTGGTCGTCGGTGAGGGTGCCGCGCAGGGTGGTTTGGGCGCAGGTGAGCAGCGGCGCCAGCGCGGCGCAGAGGACAAGGGTGCGAAGGGGATGCATGGCTTCTCCGGGGATGCGGGTCGTGACGCGGAGAAGCCCCGTTGCGGGCCGGGTCCCTTCGCAGCATTACCTGCGCAGGTTCGTCGGGTATGATCTCAGCACCCACCCGAAGGCGGGGCACCCCGTTGCACGACGGGGCGAAGGTAGATCCTGGAACGGCGGACCCGGCACGCGAGCGCTCAGATGGGCACCTGCTCCATCCGAACGCGCCGCTTGATCGCGGGCCGTACCGCGCGCAGGTCGAGCAGGTCCACACTGATCGGCAGGTCGCTCTCCTGGAACGCATGACGCAATCCGGCCAGGGTGGCCAGGTCGAGCTCGGCACCCGCGTCGATGGCCAGATCGAGGTCGCTGAAGCGCCGCGCCGTGCCCTTCACGCGCGAACCGAAGGCCCAGGCCTTCGCACCCGGCACCTGCTCGGCCAGGATCCGCCGCACCTCGGCGCGATGATCGGGATGCAGGTCAAGCATGGTGTTCCTTCAACCGACGCAGGAGGAGGGCCGTGTCCTTGACGAACGCGCCCAGCAACACCGTCACTTTGCGCGCGCTCACCTCATCGTTGGTGTGGCTCGTGAGGTTGCGGGCCTCGTGGTAGGCGAACCACGGCGATGGATCGCCGATGAGCGAGGCCCGGGCGGCGATGCGGAAAAGCTCGCGCCTCGGAACGCTGTCCAGCTCCTGCATCCCGCTCCATTGCAGGTGGCGCCGCATCATCTTCCAGGCCATCTCGTAGGTGAACTCGAAGCGCTTCACGGCGGCATCACGGACCACATCGTCGTCCAGGTCCATGCGCGTCACCTTGCGCAGCGCACTGAGCGAGCGGCGCAACGGACCAAGGTCGAGCGTGCCGGTGGCCATGTGCCGCCGAAGATACCGGGTCAACGCCGCCACCGCCGCATCAGGTCCTCCACCACCAGCGTAGCGAGGTCCATCCGCTGCTCATGCGGCCCTTCGATGACCGTGAAGGGCAGACCGCGCATGCGCAGTTCGTTCACCCACACGTCGAAGAGGCGGTCGCGGTCGTGGGGGTTCTCGCGCAGGGGATCGGGCTCCCAGGGCATGTCCGGGCGGCACAGCAGGCGCCAGTCGTAGCGCACCTCATCCACCAGGCGCTCGATGGTCGGGTGCACGCGGCCGAACTTCTCGCGGGACCAGATCACGAAGTTCACCGTGTCGGTGTCGAAGAAGACAGGTTCCAGCGGTGCGGTGCCCTGGCCATCAGCACCGCCCGTCGCCTCCCAGTGCTCCGCTGCGAACAGTGGTGCATCCTGATGCATCCGCGCCTGACCCCGGGCCATCTCCAGCACGTCGTCCTCGGTGTAGGGCCGGTCGAGCTCCTCCAGGTACTCGCGCGCCCCTTCGGTGACGTGACCGGCGAGGAAGTGATGCATCAGCGCCTCGCACAGCGTTGTTTTGCCGCTGCTCTCGGGCCCCACGATGGCGATGCGCACCAGCTCCATCCGCTGTGAATGTAACGGTCCATCACCGCGCAGGCAGCGATGCGGAGCGCGTCCTCCTCTACATGGCAACACGGACCAAGCCGAACGATCATGAACAGGACCTGCATACTCCCGACCTTCCTGCTGGGCACCCTCGCGCTGCACGCGCAGCTGGCCCCGCAGCACAGCGCCCCCTTGCGCACGCACCTGCTGGAAGTGAACCGCCAATGGGCGGTGATGGACCCTTCGCCCGAAGGCGGTGATGCGGTCGTGTCCTTCCGGAGCGAGGCCGAGCGCATCGCCGCGCACCTGCGCCTGGTGCGCGAACAGCTCGTCTCCCGCGCACCGGAGGGGCTTTCCGCGGAGCAGGCGGAGGAGCGTCATCGCCTGCTCGACGCGCTGGGCGCGTACGCCGAGCGCCGCACCTTTCCGCAGAACCATGTGCTCCCGTACCGCAACCCGGTGTTCATCGATCCGCACCACACGGCCTGCGCGGTGGGTCAGCTGATGATCGAGAGCGGTCATCGCGCGCTGGCCGAACGCATCGATGACGAGCAGGAGCTGGCCTACGTGGCCGATCTCGTGCGGTCGCCGTCGCTCGGCGCACCCATCGCCGACTGGGCGGCGGACCATGGCTTCAGCGCCGATGAGCTGGCGTGGATCCAGCCGGGCTATCCGCCCAGCGTGCCGTGGAACACCCTGGGCACGGGCACGGACAGCAGCGTGACGGCCCTTCTCGCACTGGGCAACGGCGATCTGCTGGTGGCCGGTGCCTTCACCACCGCGGGCGGCACCACGGCCACGCATGTGGCGGTGTGGAACGGGAGCAGCTACAGCGCGCTGGGCAACGGGGTGAGCGGGGCGGCCAGCTGCGCCATCGCGCACAACGGATCCATCTACCTGGGCGGCACCTTCGAGAACGAGGCGGCCGACCTGGCCGTGTGGAACGGGAGCAGCTGGTCGTACACGAACGTGTTCCCGGGCATGGCCCCGCGCACCCACGCGCTGCACGTGCACAACGGCGTGCTGCACGCCGCGGGCGAGGCGAGCGGGTTCGCGGGCACCGATGATGTGGTGAAGCGCCTCGTGAACGGTATGTGGGAGCAGGTGGGCAGCCCCTTCGACGCCACCGTGATGGCCCTGGCCACGCACAACGGTCAACTGGTGGCCGGCGGCGCCTTCACCACGCTGGAGGCACCGATCGAGCCGGTGCTGATGCATTGCGCCACCATCGGCAGCAGCGACTGGCAGAACCTGGCCATCGGGCTGGACGCGCCGGTGCGTGCGCTGTTGAGCGCGAACGACACCTTGTACGCCGCGGGCGACCTCTGGGCGAACATCGTACCCACCTACGGCCTGGCCCGCCTGGCCTCCGGCGCCACCGCGTGGGAGCACCTGCTTCCCGGGCACGACCTGTACATGCCGGCCGGCCTCGGCCCCACGTACATCAGCTCGCTCGCGCACCACGGCGGCACCCTCTACTTCGGCGGCGACTTCACCATCTACCAGATGATGACGGACGGCAACCACATCGGCCGCTTCCACGGCACGCCCGATGCCGCCGAACCGATGGCCTGGCTGGACGCACCCGTGCATGCGGTCGCCCTCCTGGGCAACGCGCTGGTGATGGGCGGCGACTTCGCGATGGTGCACGCCCACGTGGCCATCACCGACCTCAGCGTGGGGCTGCCGGATGACGAACGCCCGACGCCCGGGCTCTTCCCCGTGCCGGCCGACGCCACCTTGGAGGTGTCGCTGCCCTCCGCCGTGGGGACCGGCACCGTGCTCCGCATCACCGATGCCGCCGGTCGCGTGGTGCAGGACCACACGGCCACGGGTGGCGATCGCCAACGCATCGATGTGCATGCCCTGACGCCCGGCGCGTACTGGTTGAGCGTGGGCACCGATGGCCGGTGGCGACCGGCGCCGTTCACCAAGCGCTGATCACCTCGCCGCGCGAACGGGCCTCCGCGAACCACCGCGGGGGCCCGTTCGTTCCTTTGCGCCCATGGGGAAGCCTGCGCGCGCCGTCGTGATCGGCACCGGCGTGGCCGGGCTGGCCGCCGCGGTCCGGCTGGCGGTGAAGGGCTACCGCGTGGACGCCTATGAGGCCGCCGCCACGCCCGGTGGCAAGCTGGCCGAGCTGCGGCTCGGCGGCTTCCGCTTCGACAAGGGGCCCTCGCTCTTCACCCTGCCCCATCTGGTGGAGGAGCTCTTCACCCTGGCCGGCCGGCCCATGGCCCCGCACTTCAGCTACCGCCCCTTGGAGGTCGCCTTCCGCTACTGGTGGGAGGACGGCACCCATGTGACGGGCTGGACCGATCCGGAGCGCCTGGCGGAGGAGCTGGAACGCGTGCTGGAGGTTCCCCGCGCGACCACCCGGGCGTACCTGCACCGGGCCTCCACCCTGCTCGACCGCACGGGCCGCACCTTCCTGGAGCACTCGCTGCACCGCTGGAGCACCCTGTGGAACGGCGGCGTGTCGCAAGCCCTGCTGGCCGCACGTCCACGGGAGCTCTTCGGCAGCCTGCACGACGTGAACACCCGCGCCCTCCGCCACCCCAAGGCCGTGCAGCTCTTCGACCGCTACGCCACCTACAACGGGAGCGATCCGCACCGCAGCCCGGGGATCATGCGCATGATCCCCGGATTGGAGCACGGCCGGGGCGCCTACCACGCGGTGGGCGGCATGCGCCGCATCGTGCACGCGTTGCACGGCCTGGGCACGGAGCTCGGTGTGCAGTACCACTTCGGCGCGCCGGTGGAGCGCATCCGCTTCAGCGCGGACCGGCGACGGGTGGCGGGCGTACGGGTGAACGGGACCGACGTGGACGCCGATGCCGTGCTGTGCAACATGGACGTGGAGCCGGCCTACCGCAGGCTGATGCCCGACCTGCCCGCACCGGAGCGCACCCTGCGGCAGGAGCGGAGCAGCTCGGCGCTGGTCTTCTACTGGGGCGTGGACCGCGGCTTCCCCGAGCTGGGCCTGCACAACATCCTCTTCAGCCGGGACTACCGCGCTGAGTTCCACCACCTGTTCGACACGCTGGACCTGGGCGACGACCCCACGGTGTACATCAACATCACCAGCAAGGAGGACCCCGAAGACGCGCCGCCCGGCTGCGAGAACTGGTTCGTGATGATCAACGCCCCGCGCCACATCGGACAGGACCGTGACGCCCTGGTGGCGCGCGCGCGGCGCACGGTGCTGGACAAGGTGCGCCGCACCCTGGGCGTGGACCTGGCGCCGCGGATCGCCGTGGAGGAGGTGCTGGACCCCGCCGGCATCGAGGCCGCCACCTTCAGCCACCAGGGCTCCATCTACGGCACCAGCAGCAACACGCCGTGGGCGGCCTTCCTGCGCCACCCCAACGACCATCCCACGGTGCGCGGCCTTCACTTCTGCGGTGGCAGCGTGCACCCTGGCGGCGGCATCCCGCTGAGCCTGTTGAGCGCCCGCATCGCCACCGAAGCCCTGCCCCTCGCATGATGCAGCGCCTCCTCCGGACCCTGGATGAAGGACGCGCCACCTTCATCATCGTGGTGCTGCAGTCCGTGGGCCTGGCCGGCCTCGCCAGCCCGTGGGCCGGGCACCTGGTGCCGCTCACCCCGGTGACGCTGCTGATCATCGCCCTGCTGCTTCTGCTGCACACCCGCCCCGATGCGCTCACCTTGGCGTTCGCGGTGGGCGTGCTCGTGCTGGGCTTCCTGGTGGAGATGGCGGGCGTGCGCACCGGGGTCATCTTCGGGCACTACCACTACGGCGATGCCCTGGGGGTGAAGCTCTGGGACACACCGCTGATGATCGGCGTCAACTGGCTGCTGCTCGTGCTGTGCATCGGTCCGCTGATCGCCGGGGTGGCCCTGCCCACCTGGGCGCGCATCACCGTGGCCTCCCTGGTGATGGTGGGCGTGGACCTGGTGATCGAGCCCGTGGCCATGCAGCTGGGCTTCTGGAGCTGGGACGGCGGTGTGGTGCCCATGCGCAACTACATCGCCTGGGGCGCGGTGAGCGCGGTCTTCTTCGCCGCCTACTTCACGCTGCCGGTGAAGCGCACGAACCCGCTGGCCCCCGTGGTGCTGGGCGCGCAGCTCTTCTTCTTCGCGGGCATCATCGGCATCGGTGCGCTGCAGGGCCGCGAGGCCTACACCTATCTGGCGCTCGACCTCTTCACGCTGAGCTTCCCGCTGCTGCGCAGCTTCGAGCCCCGCGTGCGGTACTGGCGCAAATGGCCCGGCCTGTTCACCGGCACGGCCGTGATGGCCGCCACCTTCATCGCGTGGGACGCCATCTTCACGGCCACCGGCGTGTGGGGCTTCAACCCGCGCTACCTCACCGGGCCGCACATCGCCGGCCTGCCCATCGAGGAGTGGCTCTTCTTCCTGGTGGTGCCCTATTCCTGCACCTTCATCTACGAGGTGATGCGCTACTTCGTGCGCCGCGACGTGCTGGGGCGCGCGGCCCGTCCGCTGGCCATCGCCCTCATCGTGGTGCTCACCGCGGTGGGGGGCGTCCACATCGACCGCATCTACACCGCGATCACCTTCCTGTGCACCGCCGCCCTGCTGGCCGTGCATGTGTTCGTGCTGCGCAGCCCCTACCTGGGCCGCTTTCTGCTGGCCTATGCGGTGAACCTGGTCCCCTTCGTGCTGGTCAACGGCATCCTCACCGGCACGCTGCTGGATGAACCGGTGGTGTGGTACAACGACGCCGAGAACCTGGGCATCCGCGTGGGCACCATCCCGCTGGAGGACAGCATGTACCTGCTGTTCTTCCTGCTGCTCACCGTCACCTTCTACGAGCGGCCGCTGCAGCGCGCGCACGGCGACCTGCCGCCGCCCGTGCCCGGCCGGGGCGCGGACTGAGCCATCGGTCAGGCCGGGCCCCGGGCGGGTGGCCGTGCCTCCTGCCATTGCCGATGCCAGCGTCGCAGCGCCGAGGCCGAGAGCACCACGTACACCGCATACAGGCCCACGTACCACCACAGCCCGAGCAGGGCGAAGAGCGCGATGGCCACGGCGTCGGCCACGATCCAGTAGGCCCAGTTCTCCAGCACCTTGCGCGCCAGCATCCAGGTGGCCAGCAGGCTGAAGGCCGTGGCGAAGCCGTCCATCGCCACATGCTGCGCATCCGGAAGCCAGCGCAGCAGCAGCGCCAGCACCACGGTGCCCGCCAGTCCCGATGCGATGACGGTCGCGTGGAAGACGGCCCCGCGGCGGACGATGGGCAGCTCGGCCCCCGGGCCGCGGCCCCACGACCACCAGCCGTAGGCGCCCATGATCACGTACACGCCGTTCAGCGCCACCTGCGCGTACACCTGCTGGTGCAGGAAGAGCGCGATGCCCAGGGCCGACGCCGCGATGCCGAAGAGCCAGCCGATGCGCCGCTCGTAGAGCATGAGCACCGTGTAGGCCAGGTTGCCCGCGGCGGCCACGGCTTCCAGCAGGCTCCAGGCGAAGGGGCTCATCCGCGGCGCACGCTCACATGCCGCAGTTGCACGGCGCGCTGAACTGGATCTTCGCTCGTGGCCACAGCTCGGCGATGCGCTCCATCTCCTTGGGGCTGAACTGGATCACCCGCAGGTCCACATAGCGCAGAGCCTCCAGCTGGTCCAGCTCTTCGGGGAAGGTGGCCAGGTCGTTGCTCCACAGGTCGAGGCTGGTGAGCTCCTGGAGGCGGCCGAGGCAGGCCGGAAGCCCGGTGAGCGCGTTGCGGCTCATGTCCAGCCGCTTCAGGTGGCGCAGCCCGCAGATCACCTTGGGGAAGTCGACCAGCTTGTTGCCGCTCAAGGTCAGCTCCTGCAGATTCGCCAGGTCGGTGAACCAGGCGGGCAGCTCCTTCAGCTTGTTGCGGCCCAGGTCGAGCGCGTTGAGGTTGGGCAGGCGGCGCAGTTCCTCGGGCACGGCCTTCAGCTTCTGCTTGCTCAGGTCCAGGCGGTACACCAGCATCGGCTCGGCCAGCGCGCGCTCCAGGCTGCGGTAGGTGCGCACGGTGTCCAGCGTGGACTGCGGCAGGGGCTGGGCCTCGGCCGAAAGGGTGAAGGAGAACGGAAGAAGGAACAAGAACAAGGAACGAAGGACGAGGTGGGCGCGGAGCGGCCGGCGGACGACGACCGGAGGCCGGCGCTGCGTGGCGGTGGTGATGGGCATGGACATGGTGCAGGGCTATGACGCGGACAGGGCGTTCAGCGCCGCCTGGGCGGCCTCGCGGTCGCGGTGGAGCTGTTCCTTCAACGCATCCAGGCCGGGGAACGTGCGTTCGTCGCGCAGACGGGCATGCAACCGCAGCTCCAGGGGCTCGCCGTACACCTCGTGGTCCAGCCCGAAAAGGTGGGCCTCGATGGTGCGTTCGCCGTCGTGCACCGCGGTGGGCCGCACCCCGATGTTGAGCATGCCCGGGAAGCTCCGGCCGCGCAGCGTGGCGGTGACCGCGTACACGCCGTTGGCCGGCACCAGCTTGAAGGGGTCCACCAGGCCCAGGTTGGCCGTGGGGAAGCCGATGGCACGGCCGCGCTGATCGCCCTTCACCACCACCCCGCCCAGCGTGTAGGCGTAGCCCAGGTAGCTGGCCGCCGCGCGCACATCGCCTTCCAGCAGCGCCTGCCGCACCTTGGTGCTGCTCACCTGCACATGGTCCACCTCAT
Source organism: Flavobacteriales bacterium (assembly GCA_016788285.1). Lineage (GTDB taxonomy): Bacteria > Bacteroidota > Bacteroidia > Flavobacteriales_F > PHOS-HE28 > PHOS-HE28. Next base: position 22,642 of record JAEUSW010000010.1, on the reverse strand, counting down.
GGGCGGGGATCTCCTCCACCTGGAAGTCATAGACCTCGCCCAGCTGCCGCAGCAGCTGGATGTCGCCCTCGCGGTTGCGCCCGAACCGGTGGTCGTGGCCGATCACCAGGGCGTGCACCCCGATGGCCTCCACCAGCACGTCGCGCACGTACTCCAGCGCCTTCAGGCGGCTGAAGGCGCGGCTGAACGGGATCACCAGCAGGTGGTCCACCCCGGCGGCCTCCAGCAGGGCGATCTTCTCCTTCTGCGTGCTCAGCAGCTTGAGGTCGTTGTCCGTGGGGAAGAGCACCATGCGCGGATGCGGGTGGAAGGTGAACAGCACCGAGCTGCCCCCTTCGCGCCGCGCCACCTGGTTCAGCCGGTCGAGGATGACGCGGTGCCCCCGGTGAACCCCGTCGAAGGTGCCGGTGGTGAGCACGGGGCGCTCCACGCCCGTGAACCGTTCGAGGTCGGTGTGCACCTGCATCGGGGGCGAAGGTCGGAAGGGCGGGGGATCCGCTGATCGACGGAACCTGGCGTGTGTGCGGCCCACCATCTGCCACATGAATTTTGAGATCCCATGATTCGTTCGTAGGATCGATCGATCAACGATCCGATTTACCATGAACACGACGAACGCAGTTCGAGCCATGATCGTCCTGATGATGGCACCTTCCGTGCCACTGGACGCGCAGATCATCGACCATCAGAATGACACCATAGGATCGGCCTGGTTCCGCCGTGAAGCGGGACAGACCTTGGACACCGATGGCCAGGTGGTGACCACCGTCGCCCACTCTTCTGAGAACGCGCCCATCAAGAGCTGGTTGCACCAGGATGCGAGCGTGACGTGGGCCATGGCCAGCACAGATACCATCTGGAGCGTGAATATGGCCTTTGTGGGCGAAGACTTCGATCCCCAGGCCACCACACTGACCTTGGGAGAGACGGGGGGCTTGGCCAACTACTACCTGGCTCATACAGGCACGGGCATCACCGGGGTCCAAGCGTACCGAGGCATCAAACGCGTGGACATCTACCCACGCGTGGACCTGCAGCACCATTACGGGTCGGCCGGTCACAAGATGACCTTTGTGTTCAGGCCGGGTGCGGACCCCAGTGCGGTGCAGCTCTTCTTTTCCGGCCAGGACAGCCTGGGCGTAGACGTGCAAGGCATGCTCAGGGTATACCTCGGCCAACGCTTCCTGAAGCTGGAAGAAGCCTTCGCCTACCAACTCGGACCCAACGATGTGCTGATCCCTGTGGCCTGGACGCCCAGCTACGACGCCAGCGACGGTGGAGGACTGGTATCGTTCACCTTTGGGAGCTACGACAGCAGCAAACCCTTGGTGTTCGCGATCGGCCCGCCCCCGCTGGCCGGCGGCGGAGGCGGTGGATCGGACAACCTGGAGTGGAGCACCATGGTGGGCACGGACCTGCCCTCCACAGTGGACGACCACGGCAATGCGCTCGCCGCGGCCGACGACGGCTCGGTCTACCTGGCGGGCAGCTCCGACGACCCCAGCTACCCCGTGACCCCCGGTGCCCTGGCCTACCAAGGCGGTCTTTGGGACGCCTACATCATGCGCTTTCTTTATGCGCCGGGCAACCCAGTGCAGGATGCCACGCGCGATTGGGTCACGTACTATGGCGGCTCGGACCGGGAACGGTTCACCGAACTGCGGGTCAGCAACAACAACAGCCGCCTGTACGCCGTTGGGTGGACCACCAGCGAGGACCTGTACCGGTGGCCGCCGAATGATCCCATGGATGGGACCTTCTACCAGACAAGCCTGAGCGGCACCACGGATGGTGTCCTTGCCGCGTTCGATCCGTTGATCGGCACCATTCAGCGTTCCACGTATTTTGGCGGCAGTGGGGTGGACCTGATCGCCGCGATCGAGGAGGACGTGAACGGCCGGACCTTCTTGGCCGGAACCACCAGCACGAGCACGGGCGGCTACAACGCCTGCAACGCCACGGTGAACAGCCTGCCGCTCTGCGACCCGGCCACGGCCAACTACCAGCAGGTCGCCAGCGCGGGTGGTACGGACTGCTTTCTCGTGGCCCTCACCAGTGGGTACGCCATGCAATGGAGCACCTTCTACGGCAGTCCGGCGGACGATGAGGCCTACGATCTGGCGTACCTGTTCCAACCCACCGGGCCCTCCAGCACCGAAGAGGCCCTTGTGCTGGTGGGCCGCACCTCCGGCACGATGCCCCAGCAAGGACCACCGGGCCTCTTTCAGCAGGTGGGCACCGGCTCGGAGAACGGCTTTCTGGCCAGCTTCCGGCTGGGCCCCTTCCTGGGTGAACCGGCGTGGACCACCAACCTCAATGGGCTGAAAGGGCTTTACGCCGCCTCGGTGCATGACGGCCGTGTGACGGTGCTGGGCGTGGGGCGCGGTGACCAGCCGCCGGTGGTGAACGCCTGCACCGCCGCCCCGGGGGCCATCTCCATCTGCAACCCGGGCGGCCTCAACCCCTGGGTGGAGGATGTGCAGAACCATCAGGACCATTACCTGGCGGAGTTCGACCTGCTGAACGGACAACTGCTCTGGGGCACCTTCTTCGGTGGCAACGGCGATGAATATGCCGAGGAGGTGCGGCTGTTGGCCTACACCAATTGGCACCCCTTTGACCTCTGCCGGTTCTACCACCTGCGCCATGACGGCGACGGTCACCTTTACCTGCTGGGCATCGTGGCCCAGCTCACCCAACCCGCACCGGCCTCCTTCCCCACGGTGCCTGCCACGCCGTTCTACTACCTGCCATACAATACCTTGGACGGGAATTCCCAAACCCAAGTGGTGCTGGCCTGTTTCCTCAACGACCACAGCTTGTTCTGGAGCACCGTGTTCGGCAGTCGCTTCGATCACATGAGCGATGTACAGGACGCCTGGAAGATCGATTGGGGCAACGACTTCGGCTACGGACTTGCCTTGGTGGAAGGCGAGGCCCTCTATTGGGGTGGCAGCGCCGGGGGCTGGAGCTATGACGACCGCTGCCCCTACCCCGGGGTCTCCTATTGCGAACCCAGCCTGACCTCCGGTAGCCTGAACACCGACAACAGCGATGCCTTCGTCGCCCGGCTGAGCTTGCGTGAATTGGTGGTGAGCGCCACCGACGCACCCGGCCCAGCGGAGGGGCTCATCGCCTGGCCCAACCCGGCCACGGACCGTGTGCAGGTGACCTACGCCGGCCTGCACGCCGGCAGCCGCCTGCGGCTCACCGATGCCCTGGGCCGTGTGGTGGCCTGGGGCCGTAGCGGCATGCCCCATCTGGAGCTGGTCGCACTGCCCCCCGGCCTCTACGACCTGGCCTGCGTGGATGAGCGCGGTGTGGTGATGGCCCGAACGAGCTTGATGGTGCGATGAACAGGAGCACACCGAACCGGGCCGCTCTCCTAACGGCTGTATTGACCTGGCACGCGGTGGGCTCGCAACCTTTGGTGCAGCCCCTTGGCCACGGGATCGGCAATTCAGGACCGCAACGGCTGGAGGCTGATCCAACAGACGGTTCCTTGTACATCTGTGGGTCGTTCACCTTGGTGGAGGGTGCCATGTCACCATCCGTCACACGGTGGGATGGATCGGCGTTCCATACGCTCGGTTGTGGCCTTCACGGTGGAACCTGGGACTGCATTACTCCGGGCAATGGGGGCTCCTCCAGCCCCACCACCGACCTGGAGTTCTGGAACGGGGAGCTGTACGCCTGTGGCACCTTCACCCACTCTGGCCAGACCGAACTGAACCGGGTGGCGCGGTGGGACGGGCAGGCCTGGCAGCCCTTGGGCACAGGGGCCGACGGCACGGTGAGCAGCTTGCGCGCCGGGCCCGATGGGCTCTATGCCGGTGGCTTATTCAACCAAATGGACACCATCACTGCCTTGGGCCTGGCCCGCTGGGATGGCACACGTTGGCACCGTGTTCATGACCTCCCGGACATCACTCCCGTGCAAGGCACCAACTCCATCTTCGACCTGGCCTTTTACAACGGTATGCTGTACATCGCCGGGAACTTCAAGGGGTCCTTGGGCAACAGCATCGCCCGTTGGAACGGTTCGGCCTGGGAGGGTCTGCCCGGTGGCGCCTTGTTCGCGGGCAGCTACAGTTGGATCAACCGCCTGGAAGTGCATGACGGTCTGCTGTACGCGGCCGGTGTCTTCAGCCGCGACCCACCGGATGGCCACCCGGACAACCCGGGCAACAGCATCGCAGCCTTCGATGGCAGCACCTGGACCGACCTGGCCGGGGGTACGGCCGGAAGCGCCAGCCACCAGGTGAACGAACTCCTCTGGTGGCATGACACCCTGTACGTGGCCGGCAGCTTCAACGCCATCGGTGGCATCCCCTCCGGGGGCCTGGCCCGCTGGGATGGGCAGCGCTGGTGCAGCCTGGTGCCCCCGGGCTACTTTGATCTGCCCACCCGTGCGATCGGCCTGTTCCGCGACAGCCTGCACATCGGAGGCATCTTCACCACCGCCGGTGCCGACAGCGTGTACCGCGTAGGGGTGTGGACCGGCGGCTCAACCACCAGCGGCTGCGGTCCGGTCGGCGTGCAGGAGGAGCCCACCGTGACGGCCACGACATCGCTGACCGCCTGGCCCAACCCGGCCACGGACCGCGTGCAGGTCAGCGGTGCGCCCGCCTCCGCTCGGATCGAACTCATCGATCCACTTGGCCGCGTGGTGCGGCGCACAACGTCCGAACCGGCCCCGCTATGGGTGGGCGATCTACCTCGCGGACTCTACACCATCGTGGTCCATGAGCGCAACGGCGCGCTTCATGGCCGGGTGCGTGTCCGGTTGGATCCCTGAGCGATCCGGGGGCAGCCTCGTTCACGGCTGGGGCCTCACCCCTCCCCCATGAACACCTGTTGAGAACCCCCATTGGTCCATCCCCGGCGAAGCCCTACCTTCGCGCCCGCAAATCGGGGGCAACCCCACAAGAACAGCCCAACTCCCTCATGGCCAAGCACATCGGAAAGGTCGTCCAGGTCATCGGACCGGTGGTCGACGTGCGCTTCGAAGGCGCCAGCACGCTGCCCAACATCTACGACGCGCTGCACATCACGCGCCCCGACGGCACCACCCTGGTGCTGGAGACGCAGCAGCTGATCGGTGAGGACACCGTGCGCGCCATCAGCATGGAGAGCACCGACGGCCTGCAGCGTGGCGCCGAGGTGCACGGCCAGGGCCAGCCGATCAGCATGCCCGTGGGCGACGCCATCAAGGGCCGCCTCTTCAACGTCACCGGCGCGGCCATCGACGGCATGCGCGAGGTGAAGACCGGCAAGACCTACCCCATCCACCGCGAGGCGCCGAAGTTCGAGGACCTCAGCACCAGCACCGAGGTGCTGTTCACCGGCATCAAGGTGATCGACCTCATCGAGCCCTACGCCAAGGGCGGCAAGATCGGCCTGTTCGGCGGTGCCGGCGTGGGCAAGACCGTGCTCATCCAGGAGCTGATCAACAACATCGCCAAGGGCTACAGCGGCTACAGCGTGTTCGCCGGCGTGGGCGAGCGCACCCGCGAGGGCAACGACCTGCTGCGCGAGATGATCGAGGCCGGCATCATCAAGTACGGCGAGGGCTTCAAGCACAGCATGGAGGAGGGCGGCTGGGACCTGAGCAAGGTGGACTACGACCAGCTGGCCACCAGCCAGGCCACCTTCATCTTCGGCCAGATGAACGAGCCCCCCGGTGCCCGCGCCCGCGTGGCTCTGAGCGGGCTCACCCTGGCGGAGTACTTCCGCGACGGCGACGAGCAGAGCGGCGGCCGCGACATCCTCTTCTTCGTGGACAACATCTTCCGCTTCACGCAGGCGGGTTCCGAGGTGTCCGCCCTGCTGGGCCGCATGCCCAGCGCCGTGGGCTACCAGCCCACCCTGGCCACCGAAATGGGCGCCATGCAGGAGCGCATCACCTCCACCAAGCGCGGATCCATCACCTCGGTGCAGGCCGTGTACGTGCCGGCGGATGACCTCACCGACCCCGCTCCCGCCACCACCTTCGCCCACCTCGACGCCACCACGGTGCTGAGCCGGAAGATCGCCGAGCTGGGCATCTACCCCTCGGTGGACCCCCTGGACAGCACCAGCCGCATCCTCACCCCCGCCATCGTGGGCGAGGAGCACTACAACTGCGCCCAGCGCGTGAAGGCCATCCTGCAGCGCTACAAGGAACTGCAGGACATCATCGCCATCCTCGGCATGGACGAACTGAGCGAGGACGACAAGCTCAGCGTGTTCCGCGCCCGCAAGGTGCAGCGCTTCCTGAGCCAGCCCTTCTTCGTGGCCGAACAGTTCACCGGCCTCAAGGGCGTGATGGTGCCCATCGAGGAGACCATCAAGGGCTTCACCATGATCATGGACGGCCAGATGGACGAATACCCCGAGGCCGCCTTCAACCTCAAGGGCAACATCGAGGACGTGATCGCCGCCGGCAAGAAGATGCTGGCCGAAGCCGCCAAAGCCTGATGAACCATGCGGCCATGTGCACATGTGCACATGCGCCCATGAGCACATGAACAGATGAGAGTCGAGATCATCACCCCGGACAAGGAGCTCTTTAAAGGCGAGGCCTCGTACGTCGGCGTGCCCGGCGTCGACGGCAGCATGGGGTTCCTGGAGAACCACGCGCCCCTGATCACCGTGCTGAAGGCCGGTGAGGTGAAGCTGCGCACGGCCAAGGGCGAGCAGTCCTTCGCGGTGAAGGGCGGCGTGGTGGAGGTGAGCCGCAACACCGTGCTGGTGCTCGCGGAGTAGGTCCGAGGTGAACGTCGGACCGCTGTCCGACACCTGCGACACGGATCGAACGGCGCCCATGGGCGCCGTTCTTCGTTCAGGCCGCAGGCATCCTGCGAGCGTGTAGCGCGTCTTCCTGAAGCCTCGACCGTTGGAAACGGCCAACCCTCCCTGTGATGCGCTCGACCTCGGTCCTGGTCCTCGGTTCCATCTTCCTGGTGGGGGCCAACACGTACGCACAGTTCACCCCGGGGAATGTGGTGATCTCGACGCTCGCCGACCCCTCCGCCACACATGGCAGTGCCATCGAACTGCGGGAGTACGATCCCAATGGGAACGCTGCGCTCACGGTGACCCTGCCCACCACGGGGGCGGACCGGGTCTTCGGAGCAGGCAGTTCCTTCAGTGGTGCGCTCAACGCGCACCCCGCTGCGAACGCCCTGGTGATCACCGGCTATGGGGATCCCGCACCCGTTGGAACCCTCCTGCGGAACACGGATGCGGCCACGAACCCGCGGGTGGTAGGGACCGTGGACCACTTCGGGACCTTCACTCGACAGGCCAGCTCGAACATCTTGTTCTCCGGCAGAGCCATCCACGCGGCCTGCACCGACGGCACCCATTTCTGGGCTGTCGGTGATTCCGGAGGCGTGGCGTACTTCGGTCCCGGACCGCAGACCATGGTGGCCGGAACGAACGCCGCGTTGTCCACGGTGAAGGTCGTGAACGACCAACTGATGGCGTCGGTGATCTTCGAGGCAGGCCCACCGACCGTGGACGACGGGGTGTATACCGTCGGCACCGGACTCCCGACCGCCCCAGGCGCCACCATTTCGCAAGTGATCACCTCCGCCGGGCTCAACCCGTTGTTCTTCTTCAATGCGGCCGGCGATGTGTGCTACGTACAATCCGTGGCCGGTGTGCGCAAGTGGGTGCGGAACGGGAACGTGTGGACGCTCGCCTACCAGTTCGAACAGACCATCGCGTCCCTGTGCCAGACCATATGCGTGGACTTCAGCGCTGCTCAACCTGTGATCTACGCGGTGCTCGCCTGGCCGAACTACCTGGTGAAGTGGGTGGATGGCGGTGCGCCATCCCCGGTGGCGCAACTCGCCCTGCTGCCCTTTTCCGCCATGGGCATCTCCATGGCCCCTGGGCCGTGCGCAGTGGGCGTGCCCTGTGATGATGGTGATCCGGGCACAGTGAACGACCAGGTCCGTGCGGACTGCACCTGTAGCGGAGATCTGGTGCGCCTGGCCGTGGATGTGTGGCTCGAAGGGCCCTACAATGCGGTGTCCGGCACCATGTTGGATGCCCTGCGGACCCAGGTTTCGTTCCCGCAAAGCGAACCGTATTCGGGCCTTGGCCTCTCGCCCACCCATGGCGCTGGCAGCACCCTGGGCAGCGGTGTCCTGAGCGTGACCGGGGTCGACGCCATCGTGGACTGGATCCTGATCGAACTGCGCTCCGCCTCCGACCCTTCGGTGGTGGTGCAACGGGTGCCTGCCTTATTGCAACGGGACGGTGACGTCGTGGCGCTGGACGGCGTCAGCGATCTGGCGGTGCCGGCCACCGCCGGGCCCTACCATGTCGCTGTGCGCCACCGCAACCACCTGCCGACGATGACGCTGCAGCCGATCGCGCTCAGTGCCACCTCCACTCCGGTCGACCTCAAAAGCCCTTCCACCGACACCTACGGAACGAACGCGCGGAAGACCGTGGGAACCACCCGTGCGCTCTGGGCCGGGGACGTGAGCGGTAATGGCCAGGTGAAGTACGCGGGCAGTGCGAACGACCGGGATCCCATCCTCACCGCCATCGGCGGCAGCGTGCCCACATCGACCCTCTTCGGGCAGTACCGGCAGGAGGATGTGAATCTGAACGGCCTGGTGCGGTACACGGGGGGCAGCAATGACCGGGACCTCATCCTCCAGAACATCGGCGGTAGCGTGCCGACCGCTGTGCGCACCGCACAGCTGCCTTGATCCCGGCGGTCTGGACCCCATGGGTTCGCCGCACCAGTGCCCGCGCGCACCCTGTCCTTTAAGCCATCGCGAAGGAACCGCTCGCGCTGACGGGCGCGCCGGCCAAGCGTGGACCCTGTGGATGGCCGGCGCAGTCCGAATGGCGCCTGGGTATAACTATTCTCAAGTGCCACGCCCGTGGAGGTCCCATCCGACCTAAGCTTGCAGGCACAAAACCAGAACCCATGCACAACTCAACCCTTGCGGTCCTCCTGCTCTCCACGATCGCCTTCCACCGTACGGCGGAAGCCCAACCCACCCTGGTGTCCGCCCTGGTGGATCAAAGCGGTGTGCAGCTTGACATGTACCTGGTGACCAGCCCCGGGTCGGCCACCGAACCCTCCGACGGCGCCAACCAGACCTGGGACCTCAGCAGCATCAGCCTGCAACCCATCGGCTCCCTGGACTTCACCCAGGCCGGCGGGACCCCGTACGCCATGACCTATCCCTCGGCCAACTGGGCCTGGGCGCAGACCATCACCGGTGTGGGCACCGACTACACCTACGTGACCATCGACATCAATGTCCTGGAGCTGGTGGCCACGGGCGTGCCGGCCGATGTGAACAACTACATCGACCCCAAACGGCTCCTCTCCTTCCCCATGGACTTCGGACAAAGCCAGACCGACAGCTACGAGGACAGCGATGGTCCCGGGACGGCGACCTGGACCTATTCCGGGCACGGCACGGCGATCACCCCGTTGGGGATCTTCGGCGGCCTGGCGAAAGTGGGCAGTTCCGAAGGTGACATCATCCTGTGGAACACCTCCCCGTTGCACCCGGCCATGATCGATGATGGTAGCACCATCCTGGTCTTCGCACCAGGTGATGTGGGCCTCAGCGAACGTGGCGCCCTATTCGTACAGACCTATCCCAACCCCTGTGGCCAGGACCTGTTCGTGGAGGCCTATGCGGCGGACTGGCGGATCACCGATCTGGCCGGGCGCACCATGCTGGGCGGCCGATTCCACGGCCCTGCCCTGCAACGGGTGGACGTGAGCACCCTGGTGCCGGGCGCCTACATCCTGGTCCTGGACCAGGACGGCCAGCGCCGCACGGTGCGCTTCAGCAAGGCTTGATGCCGCATTGGACGGAGCTGCCGGCACCGGACCGGCCGCTTCATCCCCGGCAGGCGAACGGCGTCCCGCGGGACGCCGTTCGTACGTCGATCCCCGGGGCCGCATCCCGCGCCGCGCACCCTGTCCTACAAGCCATCACGAAGGAACCGCTCGCGCAGAAGGGCGCGCTGGCCAGGCGTGGACCCGGTGGACGGCCGGTGGGGACCGAAGCGCACCAGGCGCCGGGGTATAACTTTTTCTCTATTGACCCGCCCGCCGCCTTCGGGGACCTTCGCCGACCGAACCTGTGAACCACCCGGCATGAAGCTCCCGCCCCTTCCCTTCCGCGCGCTCCTGGTATCCACCCTGCTGGCCATCACAGCGCATGGCCAGAGCACCTTCAGCACCACCACCCCGTTCCCGGCAGGCCCACGAAGCCGCGGGGTCGCCTTCAGCGTGGGCAAGCGCGTGTTCATGGGCATGGGCATCAACACCACCACCGGGGTGCGCCAGACGGACATCTGGGAGCTCGACCCGGCCACGGGGGTGTGGACCCAGCGTGCCAGCTTTCCCGGCACGGGGCGCGAAGGGGCCGTGGCCTTCTCCGTGCAGGATGCGGCCTTCGTGGGCATGGGCACCGAGACCGGCGGCGTGCGCAAGAAGGACCTGTGGCGCTATGTGCCGGCCACGAACACCTGGACGCAACGGGCGGACATCGGTGGCGTGGCGCGCACCAACGCGGTGGCCTTCACCATCGGCACCTTCGGCTACGTGGCCACCGGCTCGGGCGCGAACGGACGCCTGAGCGATGCCTGGCGCTACGATCCGGCGAGCAACCAATGGACACAGCGCGCGAACGTCCCGGGCGCGGCCCGCTCGGAGGCCTGCGCCTTCGCCATCAACGGCTTCGGTTACGTGGGCACGGGCAGCACCACCGGCGGCCTCGTGAGCGACCTGCACCGCTTCAACCCCGGGAGCAACACCTGGACCACCATGGCATCATTGCCCGCTGCGGGACGGAGGTCCACCGTGGCTTTCGCCATCAACAACCTCGGCCATGTGGTGGGCGGGAACAGTCCATCGCTCTCCGCGGAGGTCTGGTCCTATGATCCCGGCATCAACAGTTGGTCGCAGACGATCAATGCACCGCAGCCGGTGGCCGAGCACATGGGCTGCGCCATCAGCAACACCGGCTTCATCGCCAGCGGCTTCATCGGGGGCGGCTACACCAATGCCACGCAGCGGTTCCGGCCGGTGGCGCCCACCCCGGCACCCAATAGTTGGACGCGAAGGGCTGACCAGCCCAGCGTGGGCACGTATCGGTCCGCGGCCTGCAGCATCGGCAACAAGGCGTACGTGCACGGGGGAAAGAACGTTCCGGCGATCGCTGGCAACGTATACAGCAACGCCCTTCGCAGGTTCGACCCGCTATCGAACACGTGGGAACTTCTGGCGGCACCTCCGTTCGGTCCGGCGGAAGCACGTGCGACCGCTGTGGCCGTGCAGGGCAAACTCCTCCTCGCCGCTGGAGAGCGAACCGGTTTCACCACGGTCGCTCAACAGTCGGAGTACGACCCCGGTACGAACACGTGGACCGTCAAAGCGCCAATGCCTGCTTCGCGATCCGATGCGGCCGGCTTCAGCATCAATGGTCAGGAGTACGTGACCACGGGTGCCCTGCTCGGGCTGAGCTCCCAAGCAACGAAGGAGCTATGGAGGTACGACCCGGCCACGAACGCATGGACACAGTTGGCGGACCTTCCGGGTCCGGGTCGACGGGGTGCGGTCAGCTTCGTGATCAATGGGATCGGCCATGTGTGCAGCGGAAGGGATCGCTTCAGTGATCCCCTGAACGACCTCTGGGCCTATGACCCGGGCACCAACAGCTGGCAGCAGCGCGCTGCTCTGCCGGGCCCGGCACGCTCCGAGGCGTGCGCGTTCACGATCGGCGGCAAGGCATTCCTTGGCACCGGCCTGGGGCCCGTCGGGCCTTTGAACGACCTATGGTCCTATGACCCGGCGACCGACGCGTGGGTGCAACGCAGCGACGTACCGTTCAATGGTCGTTTCGGGGCCGTGGGCTTCGCGATCGGCAGCAAAGGATACATCAGTGGTGGAACGAACGATATCTCCGGCAGCACCATTCTGAGGGACACCTGGGAGTATGAACCCGGCCCGATCGATTGCTCAGCGAACAACCTGACGGTGGAGCTCATCACGGATGCGCAGCCCAACGAGACCACGTGGGAGATCGCGCCGCAGGGCGACCCCACGCCGGTGTGCTCAGGGTCGACCACGTTGGCCGGCAGCACGGTCCCGTTCACCTGCTGTGTGCCCAACGGGTGCTACGACCTGCGCGTGTTCGACGCGTTCGGGGACGGCATCCTGGGTGGCGGCTACCGGCTGATGGACGCGAACGCACGGCGCATCATCGACAACACGCTGGGCGGCGCCGGCATGGGCTCCTTGAGCCAGGTGACCAACAACAACACCACGCCCTGGAGCTTCTGCGTGCCCGTGAGCACCGATGCCATGGACCCGGGCAGTTGCGACCAGAACTACTCCCTGAACAGCACCATCGTGGTGCGGGTGCAGGAGGACCCCGGCGTCACCGCCCAACTGGGTATCGGCAACAACGCCGATGACGGTTACCAGATCTGCCTTTTCGACCCCAACGGCGGATTCCGTCGCAACGTGTTCCTGAGCCTGGCCAACCCGGGCCCGGCCGCGCCGGCGAACACCCCGCAGGCCCTTCGCCCCACCTACTTCAACCTCAACTTCAGCAATGCCCCCTTCCTTCCCACCGGTCGCCATCTGAACGTGCGGGTGAGGTCGCGCATCAATGGAGCCGATGATGTGTGCGGTCCGGCCTGCCGCATCCGCTTCGAACCGCCGGTCTGCTCCCCGTCGCAGCTCACCACCACCCCCAGCCCGGCGGTGAGCTGCGGTGCCACCGGGGTGAACGTGAACACCGGGTTGCTCTACGCCACCGAGGTGCCCGGTGCCACGCGGTACCAGTTCCAGTTCAGCGGCCCCAACGGCTACCTGCGGCAGATCGCCGCACCGGCCACCACCGTCGGCACCCTTCCGCAGCGCACCCTGCAGATGTCCGGCTTCGTCACCAACAAGCCGCCCTGCAACACGCCGATCACTGTCCAGGTGCGCGCAAGCTTCGATGGGGGCACCACGTATTGCGCCTTCGGTCCAAGCTGCACGGTGACCTTCACCGGATGCACCGGCCGCTCGATGGACCTGCAGCAGGAAGGACCGATCGACCAGGAGGACGCCATGCGCGTATGGCCCAATCCATGTGCCGGTGGCCTGTTGCACGTGGCGCTCGACCCCGCACCTGCCGATGGGGTCCGGGCCGAGGTGTTCACCCTGACCGGGCAGCGCCTGGCCCACTACCGTTGACCGGAGCGACGACCACCCTGGACCTGGGCGGCAGCCTGTCCCCGGGCACGTATCTGCTCCACGTGCCCACCGATGGCGCCGATCATGTCCGCCGGATCGTGATCCCCTGACCGCATGCCGTTCCACCGGCTCACAAGCCACCGCACGTTGACCGCGATCGTGCTGTCGGCCACGCTCCTGGGCTGCGCCGGCCCGGACGCTCCACCGCCCCCTCCCGCCACCGATGACGCTCCGGCGAACGCTCCGGCCCGGTCCCCCGCGGTCTTCACCGCCACGGTGATCGACGCCGAGGGAGGCACCTACGGATACCGCATCACACGGGATGGCACCGCCCTGATCGAGCAGTCAACCGTGCCCGGAAGGCCGGGCACGACCGGGTTCCGAACGCCCGAGGATGCCGAGCGGGTGGCCCAGGCCGTGGTGCGCAAGCTGCAGGAGGGATCGATGCCGCCGACCATCACCGAGGAGGACCTGCAGGCGCTCGGTATCGCACCCTGACCGGCATGGGGGATCACGGCCGCGTCCGCGTACCGCGCTTCAGCACCTTCTCCTTGTCCTTGAAATAGCCGCGGAAGAACCAGTTGCGCTGCAGTGCGCGCAGGTCCTCGTTGAGCAGCGCCGATCCGGTGTCGAGCCGCGACAGCGTGCGCCGCAGGTCCTGGGTGAGCAGGGTGTCCGCCGTCAGCGTATGCGCGATGCCGCCCGGGGTGTTGAGCGCGGCGGCGAAGCGGTTGATGCCCTCGGTGGCCGCGTGCAGCGAATCGCTCACCTGGCGCAGGTTGCCCAGCAGACCGCGCACCTGCCGCTCGCTGGCGGGATCGCCCACCAGGGTGCCGAGGACGCCCTTGCCCTCGCGCACATCACCCAGCACCGCATCGATGCCTGCGGTGGCCGAACGCGCATGCTCGGCCGCGATGCGGATCTCGCGCAGCGCCGCGCTCAGGTCGTGCGCGAGCACCGTGTCCGCCAGCAGGTCCACGGCGTTGCCCTTCGTGTTGAGCCGCGCGGCCAGTTCGCGAACATCGTCGGTGATGGCCGCGAGGTTGGCGTTGGTGCGGTCCAGCGTGCGCAGCATCAGGTCGGTGTCCAGGGGCACGCTGCTCGGCAGCACGGTGCCATCGGCCAGCGGGCCGCCATCGCCCTCGCCCGGGGCCAGGTTCACCAGCCGGTTGCCCATCAGGCCATCGGTGCCCACGGTGGCCACCGCGTTGGTGCGGATGTGGCCGGCCGCCTCCTCGCGGATCGCCAGCCGCACCCGCACCGTGGTGTCACTGGTGATGGCGATGTCCTGCACCGTGCCCACGTTGATGCCCATGTAGCGCACGTTGTTGCCCGGGCGCAGCCCGCCCACCTGCTGGAAGACGGCCTCCACGGTGAGGGTCCGGCTGAACAGGTCGCGCTTGCTGCCCAGCAGGTAGAGGCCGATGACGAGCACGGCGGTGCCGGCGAGCACGAAAAGGCCGAGGCGGAGGGAACGTCCGGAGGTGCTTGGCATGGTTCACATGAAGATGAAGAACTCCTTCACAACAGGGTCGTCGCTGGCCAGGAAGTCGGCATACGAGCCCTCCACACGGTTGCGGCCCTCGTGCAACAGGGCGATGCGGTTGGCGGCGAGCTTGGCCACGTTGAGGTCGTGCGAGATGATGATGCTGCTGGTGTTGTACTGGCGCTGGAGCTTGAGGATGAGCTCCACGATCTCGCGCCCCGTGATCGGGTCCAGGCCCGTGGTGGGCTCATCGTAGAGCACGATCTCGGGCTTCAGGATCAGCGTGCGCGCCAGCCCGATGCGCCGCTTCATGCCGCCGCTGAGCTCGCTGGGGTACATGGCGCGCGTGTGCGCCAGGCCCACGGCGTCCAGCACCTCGTCCACGAGCGCCTCGGTCTCCTGACGCGCGGTGGCCAGCCAGTGCCGCCGGAGCGGGAACTCCAGGTTCTCCTGCACGGTCATGCTGTCGTACAGCGCACTGCTCTGGAACAGGAAGCCGATGCGCACCCGCAGGTGGTCCAGCTGGTCCTGGTCGAGGGCCAGCACATCCTGGCCCAGCACCTCCACGCGGCCGGCATCGGGACGCAGCAGGCGCACGATGCACTTGATGAGCACGCTCTTCCCGCTGCCGCTCTTGCCCAGCACCATCACGTTCTCGCCGCGGTACAGGTCGAGGTCGAAGCCCCGCAGCACCTGGTTGGCGCCGAACGCGACGTGCAGGTCGCGCACGGCGATGACACGCTCGGCAGGTGGTCTCGCGGTGGTGGCCATCAGGTGAGCCCGAGCAGATCGGTGATCTGCACGGCGATGAGGTCGAGGAAGAAGATGAGCAGGCTGGCCACCACCACGGCGCTGTGCGCGCTGCGGCCCACGCCCTCGGTGCCCTTGGCCGTGGTGAAGCCCTTGTAGCAACCCACCACGCCGATGGCGAAGCCGAAGAAGTAGCTCTTGGCGAAGGCCGGCAGGATATCGCCGTACTCCAGTGAATCGAACACCTGCCGGTAGAAGAGCGGCCAGCTCACCGTGTCGCGGATGTTGACGCCCACCCAGCTGGCCCAGATGGCGATGGCGTCCGCCAGCACCACCAGCACGGGCAGCATCAGTGTGGTGCTCCAGATGCGGGTGACGGCCAGGTAGCGGAAGGGGTTGGTGCCGCTCACCTCCATGGCATCGATCTGCTCGGTGACCTTCATGCTGCCCAGCTCGGCGCCCATGCTGCTGCCGATCTTGCCCGCGCAGATCAGCGCGGTGATCACCGGGGCGATCTCGCGCACCACGCTGATGGCCACCATGGCCGGCAGCATGCTCTCCGCGCCGAAACGCGCCAGCGTGGGCCGGCTCTGCACGGTGAGCACCAGGCCCATGATGAAGGCCGTGATCCCCACCAGCGGCAGCGATCCGGACCCGTTGATCGCCGCCTGCCGCAGCAGTTCGCGCCATTCGAACCGGCGGTGGAACGCGTTGCGGAAGAACCGACCGGCGAACATCGACAGCTCACCCGCCTCCACCGCCAGGGCGTGGAACCCGTTCCGCTCGGCCATGCCGGCAAAGTACGGCCGCCCGACCGGCCACCGGCTGACGCCGGGCAGGAAGCACCCGCCGGCCCATCGGACCGGGCGTTCCGCACGCACGCGGCGGCCATCGACGGGATCGGTCCGACGAAGCCGGTGGTGCGCCCCATCTTCGGGCCATGCCACACATCACCCTGCCCCCGGGACACAGCCCGGGCATCAGCGGCCTGCTGATGTACCGCCCGGAGACGGCCGGCCCCCTCCGCGAGCTCGTGCAAGTGCTTCTGCTGGGCCCCAACAGCCTGACCCCCGCCGAACGGGAGATCATCGCCGCCAGCGTCAGCTGGTGGAACGGATGCCACTTCTGCCACACGAGCCATGCCGCCGCCGCGTGCGCCCACCTGGGCCGCGGGCCCGAGCTCATCGACGCCATCAAGGCGGGCCTGCCCGACGAGCCGTTGAGCCCCAAGCTGCGCGCCCTGCTCCACATCGCCCACCTCACCCAACAGGGTGGCCGCCAGGTGACCGACGAAGCCGTCGCCGCGGCCCGGGCCGCCGGCGCCACCGACACCGAGGTCCACGACACGGTGCTCATCGCCGCCGCCTTCTGCATGTTCAACCGCTATGTGGACGGACTGAACACCTGGGCCTGGCCGGAGAAGGAACGCTTCATGGAGATCGGACGGAAGATGGCCAAGGGCTACATGGAGCCTTATGTGCCCAGCGCCCCCTAACCCCTCGATCCCGTGGCACGGAGCTTGCCGACCACGCCGGTACTACCTTCACTCCCCCGATCCCCCTCACCCATGCGCAGCCTTCTTCCCCTCGTGTTCCTGTTGACCACCCTCGGCGCCGCCGCTCAGCGAGCCGGCGACAAGGTGCAGATCGAATCCGCCGGCAGCTGGTACCCCGGCAAGGTGCTGGAGGTGAAGGACGGCCAGTTCTTCGTGAGCTACGACGGCTGGAGCGAGACCTTCAACGAGTGGGTGGGACCGGACCGCATCAAGGCAGGTGCCGGAGAAGCGCCGTCCGGGGGACTCACCCGGTTCAAGGTGGGCGACAAAGTGGAGGTGGAGTACGGCATGGTGCCCGAGCCGGCGACCGTGATCGAGGTGGGCGAGAACAAGTACCACATCAAGTTCGACAACAGCCTGTTCGGCGACAAGTGGGTCACCGAGAAGGAGATCAAGAAGCTCTGAGCGGAGCACTTCCGGGACCTGCCGGGGAACCGCTACCTTGGCGGAACAACCCCGCGCCGATGATCCGGACCCTGACCTTGGCCCTGTTGGCCGCCCCGCTCGCGACCGCCTCCGCGCAGACGGTGCAGAAGTGCTGCGGCACGAGCAACAGCACCTTCCTGCTGGGCAACCTGGGCACCGCCCCGCACACCCAGAGCCTCTACCTGCCCGGGGACCTGACGAACGCGGTGGCCGGCGAGATCACGCGGCTCTACTACCGCTATGGGACCACGGGCGTGGCGAACGGCAACACCCTGGGTGACCTGCTCGTGCGCATGGGCCAGACCACGGCCACGGCCTTCACGGGGGGCAACACCTTCTTCACCGGTCTCGATACCGTCCTTCAGCTGGCCACGTTCGACATCGCCCCCGGCACCGCGGGGGATTGGTTCGTGATCCCCATGCAGACGCCCTTCCCCTTCGACCCGGCGCAGACGTTGATCGTGGACATCCACTTCACCAACAGCACCACCACGAACTTCGGCTGCTACGGCACCGCCAACAACGACCGCAAGCTCTATTCGCTGAGCCCCACCGACATCACGGGCAACACCACGAGCACCACCTGGCAGGACATCGGCTTCGACGTGAACACGAGCACGGGCCTGGAGGAGGCCGGAGCGCTGCGCACCATCGTCTTCCCCGTTCCCACGGAGGGTGAGCTGATGGTGCAGGTGGACAACGGCCCGGCCACGGCGGTCGAGGTCTTGGACCTGCACGGACGATCGCTCCCCGTGACCGCGCTCGCACAACCCGGCGCGCCCGTCCGGCTGGACGTGGCCGCCCTGCCCGCTGGCCTCTACCTGGTGCGGGTGCGCAGTGAGGATGGCCGTACAGGCCAGGCGCGCTGGATCAAGCGCTGAGCATCGGGCCGCGCGGACGCGCCGCATCGCCCGATCTTCGCACCGTGGGCGCCCTCGGCTACTACCTCTCCCTGCCCTTCCTGCTGGCCGTGGCGTGGCTGCCCATGCCGCTGCTGTACCTGGTGAGCGATGGCCTCTTCCTGCTGCTCTTCCACGGGCTGCGCTACCGCCGCGGGGTGGTGCGCACCAACCTGCGCAACAGCTTTCCGGAGCGTGATGCCGCCGCGCTGGCCCGCATCGAGCGCGACTTCTACCGGTGGTTCTGCGACCTGACCCTGGAGACCCTGAAGACCCTGACCATCACCCCGGCGCAGGTGAAGCGGCTGGTGCGGACCGAAGGCGAGGAGGTCCTGCGACGCCATCACGAGGCCGGGCGCAGCATCATCATCGTGATGGGGCACTGGGGCAACTGGGAGTTGGGCGGTGCACGCTTCAGCCAGATCGGCCTGCACCGCCTCAACGTGATCTACCACCCCCTGCGGAACCCGCATTTCGACCGGCTGATCGTGCACATGCGCACCCGGCTCGGCAATGGCCTCTACCCGATGGCCGACACCCTGAAGTGCATGGTCCGCGACCGGCATCAGGTGACCGCCACCGCGTTCATCGCCGACCAGACCCCTCCGCCGGAACGCGCCTACTGGACCACCTTCCTGAACCAGGACACCCCGGTGTTCTGGGGCACCGAGAAGATCGCGCAGAAACTGGGGCGGCCCGTGGTGTACTGCGGCATCGACCGCGAGGCCAGGGGGCGGTACGTGATGCGGTTCGAGGACCTGGTGCCCGAGCCGGGCCACACCCCGGAGGGCTTCATCAGCGAGGCCCACACCCGCCGGCTCGAGCTGGACATCCGCCGCCGGCCCGCCATCTGGCTGTGGTCCCACCGGCGGTGGAAGCACGACCGGCCGAAGACCTGACGATCGAGCGACCGGAACTGGGACGGGTGGGCTATTTTTGTTCCCCATGCGCGACGGAAAGGACCTCATCCTGGCCACCCGGCCCTTCGCTCACGAGATCCGGTGGAAGAGCTGGTGGCATGTGTTCACGAGCCTGGTGGTGCTTGCCGCGGGCTACACGGTGGTGTTCGGCACCGACCCCTGGTGGAGCCGGGCCCTGGGCAGCGTGCTGGTGGCCCTCACCCTGGGCCGCATCTTCGTGATCTACCACGACTACCTGCACCACGCCATCCTGCAGAAGTCCCATCTGGCCAAAGGCTTCTTCACCCTGTTCGGCCTGTTCATGCTGGCCCCGGTGAGCATCTGGGAGCGGAGCCACAACTACCACCACGCGCACAACAGCAAGCTGTACACGAGCAGCATCGGCAGTTACCCGGTGGTCACCACCGAGAAGTTCCTCACCAGTTCGAAGTTCGAGCAGCGGGTCTACCTGTTCATCCGGCACCCGCTCACCATCGCCATGGGCTACATCTTCATGTTCCTCTACGGCATGTGCATCCGCAGCCTGGTGAACAACACGGGCCGCCACTGGGACAGCATCATCGCCCTGGTGCTGCACGTGGCCTTCGCCGTGGTGCTGGTGCTCTTCACGGGCTGGAGCGGCTTCCTCTTCGGCTTCATGCTGCCCTTCCTGCTGGTCCTGAGCCTGGGGGCCTACCTCTTCTACGCGCAGCACAACTTCCCCGGGGTGACCTTCGCCGACAAGGAGGGCTGGACCTACGCCAGCGCCGCGCTGGACAGCAGCAGCCACATGAAGATGAGCCCGGTGATGCGCTGGTTCCTGGCCAACATCGGCTATCACCACATCCACCACCTCAACCCGCGGATCCCCTTCTACCGCCTGCCCGAGGTGCACGCCTCCATCCCCGAGCTGCAGCATGCCAAGACCACCAGCCTGTGGCCCTGGGACGTGGTGAAGTGCCTGCGCCTGAAGGTGTGGGACCCCGTGCAGCAGCGGATGCTCACCATGCGTGAGCTGCGCCGCGCCATGGCCACTGCCTGATCCACGGGCGGCCGTCGGCCTCCAAGGAGCGCTGGGGACGCCCGATGGCGCCCGGCTATCTTCGCCGCCGCACCCATCCCGGCGCACGCCCATGCTGACCTGCGAGCACATCGTGAAACGCTACGGCGCCCACACCGCGCTGGACGACGTCTCCCTCACCGTCCCCGCCGGCGGCATCTTCGGCCTGCTGGGCCCCAACGGGGCGGGCAAGACGTCGTTGATCCGCATCATCACCCGGATCACCGCACCGGACTCCGGGCAGGTGCTGCTGGAGGGCCGGCCGATGACCGCCGCCGACGTGGCCCACATCGGTTACCTGCCCGAGGAACGAGGGCTGTACAAGAAGATGAAGGTGGGTGAGCAGGCCCTGTACCTGGCCCAGCTCAAGGGCATGCCCAAGGCCGAGGCCCGCAAGCGCCTCAAGGCCTGGTTCGAACGCTGGGAGATGACCGGCTGGTGGAACAAGAAGGTGGAGGAGCTCAGCAAGGGCATGGCCCAGAAGGTGCAGTTCGTGAGCACCGTGCTCCACGCGCCGAAGCTGCTCATCCTCGATGAGCCGTTCAGCGGCTTCGATCCCATCAACGCCGAGCTCGTGCGCCAGGAGATCCTGCGGCTGCGGAGCGAAGGCACCACCGTGATGCTGAGCACACACAACATGGGCAGCGTGGAGGAGCTCTGCGACCACATCGCCCTGATCGACCGCAGCCGCAAGGTGCTCGACGGCCGCGTACGCGACATCCGCCGCCAGTTCGCCACCCGCACCTACCGCATCGAGCACACCGGCAACAAGGTGGCCTTCGCCAACGCCCTCTCCTTCACCGGCGAACTGCTGGAACACACCGAGGGCGAGGAGTACAGCATCGCCCGTGTCCGCCTGGCGCATGACTCCACGGTGAACGTGGTGCTGCGCCAGCTCCTGCCGGCCGTGGAGGTGCATGGCGTGCAGGAGGAGATCCCGCGCATGCACGACGTCTTCATCCGCGCCGTGAACGCCCATGGCGCCGTGCCCGCCGACATGACCGAATGAACCGCCCCCCGCCATGAACAAGATCCTCCTCATCATCCGGCGCGAGTTCATCACCCGCGTGCGGAAACCGAGCTTCCTGATCATGACCATCCTGGGACCGCTGCTCATCGCCGGCACCATGGTGGGCCTGGTGTACCTGGGCATGCAGGAGAGCGACGAGCACCTGGTGCTGGTGGTGGACAAGCCCCATGTGGTGACCGGCAAGCTGCGCGACACCGACAAGGTGCGTTTCTTCTACGCCTACGACGAGCTGAGCGACTCGGCCTTCAAGGCCTCGCCGTACACCCTGATGGTCGACGTCAACGAGGCCATCCTGGAGACCAACACCATCCAGCTCTTCTACAAGGACCTGCCCAGCCTCAACGTGCAGCGCACCGTGCAGAGCGAACTGGAACGCACCCTGGAACGCGAGAAGCTGCGCGTGAACCAGGTGGACCCCGAGACCTACGCCCGCATCAAGACCGCCCTGAACCTGCAGCTCTTCGACATCGACAAGGCCGGAGAGGAGAGCTACGAGCAGGTGCTGGCCGCCGTGGGCTTCGGCTTCGGCTACATCATGTTCTTCTTCGTCTTCCTCTATGCCGTGCAGGTGATGCGCGGCGTATTGGAGGAGAAGAGCAACCGCATCGTGGAGGTGCTCATCAGCAGCGTGAAGCCCTTCCAGCTGATGATGGGCAAGATCATCGGCATCGCCCTCGTGGGCCTGGCCCAGTTCACCATCTGGATCGCCCTCACCGCCACCCTGATGACCGCCGGCACCGCCCTGCTGATGAAGGACCGCCTGGACCCGCGCGAGGTGCTGGCCGAACAGCAGATGACCGGTGAACTGCAGGCCGAACTGATGAAGGAGGCCGGTGCCCAGGCCCCCGACCGCAACAAGGTGATGGAGGTGGTGCGCCGCCTCAACATCCCCTTCGTGCTGGGCATGTTCGTGTTCTACTTCCTGGCCGGCTACCTGCTCTACAGCTCCCTCTTCGCCGCCGTAGGCAGCGCCGTGGACAGCGAGACGGACACGCAACAGTTCATGTTCCCCGTCACCCTGCCCATGATCGTCGCCATCTTCATCGCGCAGATGGCCATCACCAACCCGGGCAGCCCCCTGGTGTTCTGGGGCTCCATCATCCCCTTCACCAGCCCGGTGGTGATGATGGTGCGCGTGGCCATGGGCAGCGTGCTCGAGACCCCCTGGCAGCTCGTGCTGAGCATGGTGCTGCTCGTGGGCACCTTCGTGTTCACCACCTGGCTCGCCGGCCGCATCTACCGCACCGGCATCCTCATGTACGGGAAGAAGGTGAGCTGGCGCGAAATGGGCCGGTGGCTGTTCTACAAAGGGTAG